>NZ_JAHQUN010000040.1:0-51088 GCF_019052485.1 Bacteroides sp. MSK.20.82 | reverse complement strand
CCGGAACTCTTTCGTATCCATCCACCGAAATAAATTTGCCGTTCAAAAACAAAGGCTCTCAGACGGGGCTATGAAAAAACGTACATTAGGGGAGGCAGAAAACAAGGAAAAGGGCAGTACGGAAATAAAAGAAGAATAAAATCCAACATTATTCACATTGATATATAATAGCCAAGTATTTCGCCATATCAATATAAATCCAACTATAATCAAAATCAAACAGTTATCTAATTTATTGGTTATTAAACATATAATACGCCAAAACATTTATTTTGGAGAATATAATATTAATTAAACAAAAAAATGGCATCATTAAAAATAAAGTATCGACATTCCTCTATAGAAGGAAAAGCGGGAACATTGTTCTATCAAGTAATTCATAATCGTGTAGCAAGGCAGATAAATTCAGGATACAAGATTTATCCTGACGAGTGGGATATTTTCAATTCCCAAATAATCATACCAGCAAAGACAGGAGAAAACCGGCATCGGTATTTGGTTTCTTTAAAAAAATGTATTGAGGAAGACACCTCACGTCTAAAAGATATTATGATAAGATTTGAGAATCTTGGATACAAATATACGGCAGACGAAATCATTGAATATTATTCCGCTCCTCCTGTGAACGAGTACTTTGTGTCATTTTGTGAGAATCTCATTGAAGAATTGAGACAAATAGGTAAAATACGCACCACAGAAACTTATACCACTACGCTCAATAGCTTCAAGCGATTCATGAATTTCAGAAAGAAAGGCAGAGACATCCCTTTCGACAATATAGACTCCAACCTGATGATGGAATATGAACAATATCTAAAATCTAATGACATTTGTCCGAACAGTACTTCCTATTACATGAGAAACCTCAGAGCCATGTATAATCGTGCCGTAGAAAAAGAATTGGTTATACAGCGATATCCGTTTAAACATGTATATACGGGCATAGATAAAACTGTAAAACGGGCAGTTCCGGCCAAAATTATCCGACAGATACGCGATATGGATTTAAGTCACGACTCCTCTTTGGAATATGCAAGAGACCTATTTATGTTCAGTTTTTATACCCGAGGGATGTCATTTATAGACATGGCTTATCTAAAGAAAAGTAATTTGCAAAACGGTTTTTTATCATATCGCAGAAAAAAGACCAACCAACAGCTAGTAATCAAATGGGAAAAGCCCATGCAAGAAATCATAGATAAATACGATACCATAGGTTCTTCTTATCTATTGCCGATCATTCTCGACGCAAAAACGGATGAACGGAAACAATACAAGAATGCAGCCCAGCTGGTGAATTCAAAACTAAAGAAATTGGGAAAACAAATCGGCCTTCCTATTCCGCTGACGAGTTATGTGGCACGTCACGCCTGGGCTTCTATCGCCAGAAGCAAAAACATTCCGTTGGCTACCATCAGCGAAGCTATGGGACATGATTCAGAAAGCACTACACGGATTTATCTTGCATCGTTAGACACCTCCGTAGTGGATAAAGCGAACAGTATTATTTTAAATACACTTTAATTCACATTATAAAACAGTTTACGCCATAGGTTTCAGCATACGTGCCCAATCGGCCCGCTGTTATTCTATGGCAATTATTATTTTTATTTATCTGACAAAAAATAAGTTGGAATTATGTTATACAAATTGAAGTTTTCTTTCTGAGAGAAAGATTTGTAAATGCAAAAGTACAAAAGATAACACAAAAAACACTAAAAATCAGAAGAAAAATATTAGTCATACCATAAAAAATAAGAGGTATGATTAGAAAAAACTGATTATTTGTTGAGCAAATTGATTATACCAATCTTATAAATATTTGATATACATCAAAATACCAATCACCCCATTTCTCTCAGAAAGAGAAACACCGAAAATAGGAGAAATTTCCTATACGAATGCCATAGGAATATAATGAACAAGTATATACCCTATACTTTCAGTTGTATGACAAGATGGATTCAGAAAGGAAAAAGCCCCGTGAAAGTACAAAATTCTTGCTTGAAAAAGATTGAATAAATGACGGTTTTCTCCATAAGAGAAATGTTTTGAATATGCAAAAATACATAAATTATTGAACATAATAGCATAAAACAAAGAAAAACCTTAATAGCCACCTCGTTAAATGTCGTGGTTACATAACAAATGTTGAGTAAACTAGATTGTATTTACAGCGAATAATCCCTGTAAATCAATTATATATGTTAAATATTTATGTCCTCTATTTTTCTTATGGAGAAAAATAGGAATGCGGCAAGATAAAAGACGGCATGAATGGTTGATATGACAGCCAAAAAAGACATAAATTACTATAATACAGACCAATACATAAGTTGGGATGAACTATGGGTATATCTTGACCTGCCGTAATAACTAAAAAACACACGACGAATGAGTACTCCCATAACCACAAGGGAAGATCTAACTAGAATCCAATGGTTCGCCATGAGCGCTTATAAAAACGAGAAAAAGGCGGAAGAGATGCTCAAAGGCAAGGATGGTCTAGAGTATTTCATACCGAAACACTATGCCGTAAGGGTCTATCACGGAGTGAAATCCAAAAGGCTTGTACCAGTCATCCCGAATCTCGTCTTCGTGCATGCTTCCCGAAAACAGATCACGGATTTCAAAAAAAAATATAATTTCTTACAATTCATGATGTGGGAGAAAAGCACGGGACTGAAATATATCGTGGTGCCGGATAAGCAAATGGAGAGCTTTATCAAGATTGCCTCGCAGTATGAAGAAAACACTATTTATTATAAACCGGAAGAGATTGACATACGGAAAGGTACCCACATATGTATTTACGGTGGCAAGTTCAATGGAGTAAAGGGCGTATTCATGCGGGTGAAAGGAAAACGTCGCCGCCGGGTGGTTGTGATGCTTGAAGGGATTATGGGTATATCGGTAGAAGTTCATCCCGATTTGATTGAAGTCATCAATGATTCCGATTGTGACAAATTTTGAGAGATGACACAAAAAGGAGATGATGAAGTTCCCCTTCCTCGTGGCCTTACACAAATAAAATAATATTTGAATATATGTATTTTTGGATTGTAAATTGTTCACTGGCATTTTTGCTTTGTGTTCTCTGTGCGGGTATCGTCATTCCCCAGATTCTGCTAATCGCTTTCCGTAAGAAATTGTTCGACTTTCCCGATGAGCGGAAGGTACATCATTGTGCGGTGCCCCGATTGGGTGGTATCGCATTCAAGCCGGTAGTGTTTTTCACCATAGCCCTGTTGCTAGGAATCAATATGGTGCTGGGACATTCGGAGATATTGTCCGAAATCGGGAACGACGTGTGCTCTTTGGCTTTTGCTTTCTGCTCCATCATGGTACTATATCTGGTTGGCATGGCCGATGACCTGATCGGTATCCGTTATCGTGCCAAGTTTGTCATCCAGATTCTGTGCGGCGTGATGCTTATTGCCGGTGGGGTATATATCAACAACCTATACGGTGTTCTGGGCATCCATGCGGTGCCGTTATGGTTAGGATATCCCCTGACCATCCTGATCGTGGTCTTCATCATCAATGCCATCAACCTGATTGACGGCATTGACGGGCTGGCTTCCGGGCTATGCAGTATCGCCTGCCTATTTTATGGACTGACTTTCTTTATGCTCCATCAGTATGTTTATGCCATGCTGGCGTTTGCCACATTGGGAGTGTTGGTACCATTCTTCTATTACAATGTTTTCGGGAACGCCAAACACGGAAGGAAGATCTTCATGGGCGACACAGGCAGTTTGACCATCGGCATGATGCTCTGTTTCCTCAGTCTCAAACTGACCATGTGCGGACTAGACGATAATACAGGAAATGTACATCCGATGGTGCTGGCCTTCTCACCCTTGCTGGTTCCATGCTGTGACGTGGTCAGGGTTTACCTGCATCGGGTACGCAACGGAAAGAACCCGTTCCTGCCGGACAAGAACCATATCCACCATAAGCTGCTTGCTCTCGGAATAAAGCAGCGCAATACCATGATCATCATTGTTTCCGTGTCAACTATATTCATACTGCTCAATATTCTTCTGTCCCTTTATCTCAATGTGAACTGGATCGTTTTGGGTGATATATTGATATGGACTCTCGCCAACATCAGGCTGACAAAATCTATCGCACAACTTCAATCGGAACAGAAAACCAACAAATAAAAATCAATAAATATGAAAATCAGATACATTTTATCCTTATTAACCGTGGCCTTTCTATTGGGATCATGTGCCACACCGAAAGTCGCTTATTTCACGGACCTGAAACGGGGTACCGCAGAGCAAGTCTTGAACCCGCTGGAAATCCGGATACGTCCAGAAGACAAGATTTCCATACAGGTCAACAGCAAAGACCCCTTATTAATGAACCTTTTCAACCTTCCGATCATATCCCGACAGATTGGTACGACATCAGGTACATCCAATAGTCAGGGAATATCAGGATATACAATAAATAAGGATGGGGATATTGATTTTCCTGTGCTGGGACATATCCATGTGGCAGGAATGACACGCGCGGAGATCGCCTCGTATATAAAAGAGGAATTGGTTTCAAAGAATCTCGTGAAAGACCCCGTTGTTACAGTGGAGTTTATGAACCTGACCGTTTCAGTGTTGGGCGAGGTTGCCACCCCCGGACGTTTCAATATCGAAAAGGACAAGCTGACACTTTTGGAGGCCTTAAGCATGGCCGGGGACCTTACCGTCTATGGGAAACGGGAAAACGTGCTGGTACAACGGGAGGAAAACGGGAAAAAAACCCTGTATCAGGTCAACCTGAATTCGGGATATGACCTTTATGCCTCTCCTGTGTATTATTTGCAGCAGAACGATATCGTTTATGTGGAACCCAACTCAATGAAAGCACGGCAGGCGACCGTCAACGGCAATAACGTCCGCTCAGCCTCTTTCTGGATGTCATTGGCCTCGTTGCTGACGACCATTACCGTGTTGATTGTAAAATAATATAGAATCAGATATGATGACCGTAAATCAAAAGAATATAAAACCGGGGCAGCAGGATGATTTCCTGCGAATACAGGACCTGTTATACCTGTGCCTCGCAAGATGGAAGTGGTTCGTCTTGTCTTTAGCGGTAACGATCGGTGCCGCTACTGCCTATCTGTTACGCACTCCTGCCGTATATACACGTACCACTTCGGTATTGATCAAAGAGGATTCCAAAGGCAAGTCGGTCTCCTCGGATTTGGAATCCTTCTCGGAGTTCGGGCTGTTTCAATCCGGTACAAATGTGAATAACGAACTCATCACCTTTCGATCACCGTCTTTAATGACCGAAGTGGTTAAACGGTTGCGTCTGGATATGAATTACTTCGTTCGGGGAAAATTCCACCGTCAGGTAGCCTATGGACTGACATTACCGGTGGATGTAACGATAAATGACTTGCCTGAGAATGAATCAGCCGGTTTTACGTTGGAAATACAGCCGGACGGTACGTTATACCTATCCGACTTTATACGTAACGGGACAGATCTTGAAGAAAAGGACGTAAAGGGAAGCTTGCTCGACTCCATCACTACGCCATTGGGAAAAATCATTATCCATACAACACCCAATTACGTGAAAGGCGAGGCATATACATTATATGTAGGCAAATCCAGTCTGTATAACGCCGTCAACTCCTGCTCGTCCAATCTGTCCGTTTCATTGAACAGCGAGAAAGCGTCAGTCATAGACTTGTCATTCAAGGATAACTCCACACAGCGGGCAGAAGATGTATTGAGCATGTTGATTTCCGTTTATAACGAGAATTGGGTGAAGGACAAAAACCAGATCGCTGTCAGCACCTCAATGTTCATCAACGAGCGTCTGGGCGTAATCGAACGGGAACTGGGAAATGTGGACGAGGATATCTCCTCTTACAAGTCAGAACATCTGTTGCCCGACGTGCAGGCGGCATCGAGTATGTATATGGCTCAAAGCAGTGCGGCCAACGCGCAGATCCTGTCCCTGAACAACCAGCTTTATATGACCCGTTACATCCGGAACTATTTAGCCAACGATGCCAACCGTACCCAACTGCTTCCGGCCAACTCCGGCATTGAAAGCGCCAATATTGAATCGCAGATTGCCGAATACAACAAGCAACTGTTGCAGCGCAACAGTCTGGTTGCGAACAGCAGCACGGAAAATCCGCTGGTCGTGGATATGGATCAGGCTCTGGCATCCATGCGTGGGGCGATAATCAGATCTATCGACAATCAGATAGTGACCTTGAATTCGCAGATAAAAAGTTTGCGGCAGACGGAGCAACAGACGACATCACGTATAGCGGCCAACCCAACACAGGCCAAGTACCTGCTTTCGGTGGAGCGCCAACAGAAGGTAAAGGAAGCTCTTTACCTATTCCTGTTGCAAAAGCGTGAAGAGAACGAACTCTCACAGGCGTTCACGGCTTATAATACCCGCATTGTTACCCCGCCACACGGCAGCATGTTGCCGACATCCCCTGTGCATAAAAATATCTTTATGGTCGCATTCGCTCTGGGGCTGCTCATTCCGATAGTCATTATCTTCATGCGCGAGAATATGAATACCCGTGTACGGGGAAGGAAAGACCTGGAAAACCTGACTATACCGTTCATCGGTGAAATTCCGCTGTTCACAAGAAAGAAAAAAGGGATATTAGGAAAGAAACCGCAGGAAGTCAAGGCCGTTATCGTCAAGGAGGGCAACCGTGACATCATCAACGAGGCATTCCGCGTATTGCGTACCAACCTGGAATTTATGACCGGCAAGGACAAGACTTCGAATGTCATCATCATGACCTCATTCAATCCGGGCAGCGGCAAATCGTTTCTGACCATGAACATCGCCGTGAGCCTTGCCATCAAAGGAAAAAAAGTGCTGGTAATCGACGGAGACCTGCGCCACGCCTCTGCATCATCCTATATCGACTCTCCTGACAAGGGATTGAGCGACTATCTGGGAGGTCGTATCGATAATCTGGATGAGATCATCGTACCCGATCCGAAACATAAATCTATGGATATACTACCCGTGGGAACGATTCCTCCTAACCCAACGGAATTATTGTTCGACGAGCGGTTAAAGCAGACAATCGATACTGTAAGGGAGCAATATGACTATGTGCTGATCGACTGTCCGCCCGTTGAACTGGTGGCCGACACGCAAATTATTGAGAAACTGGCCGACCGTACCGTTTTCGTAGTTCGTGCAGGATTACTTGAACGGAGTATGCTTGCTGAATTGGAGAAAATCTACGAGGAGAAAAAATACAAGAACATGTCCCTGATCTTGAACGGGACCGAGGGAAGTGGCGGTCGCTATGGATACCGTTATGGCTATCGATATGGTTATCACTACGGTTACGGCTCAGGATACCACTAAGGTTCCGACGGAAAACAGGGTGGGGATAAATGGATGATTATTAATTAAAAAAAATAAAATGTTTTATATAAAAATACTCGTATCATTGTGTGGCCATTCAGGAAACGTATATCGCTGAAAGATAGCGGTATATTCAAGAATTTTACCGACTGTCACTCGCACATTCTGCCGGGTGTGGACGACGGTGTGCAGACGATGGAAGAAGCATTGGAAATACTGCGCCTGTATGAAGAGTTGGGCATAAAATCCGTATGGCTTACACCGCATATCATGGAAGATATGCCCAACACCACACTGCACCTCCGGGAGCGTTACGCTGAACTTCAAGCCACCTATAGCGGTCCGATAAAACTGCATCTGGCCTCAGAGAACATGCTTGACAACCTCTTCGAGGAACGGTTGGAAAAGAACGATCTGCTGCCCTTGGGTGAAAGCGGTGACCATCTACTGGTGGAAACCTCCTACTTTAACCCTCCGATGGGATTGAACAACATTCTGCTCCGCATCAAGGCTAAAGGCTATTATCCCATTCTTGCCCATCCGGAACGGTATGTTTATATGGGTGAGTCGGATTATCAACAATTAAAAGACATGGGAGTGAAGTTTCAGTTCAATCTTCCGTCAATAGCGGGTATGTATGGCAACCGGATTAAGAAAAAAGCCATGCTGCTATTAAAAGAAAAGGCTATTACTCATATAGGAACGGACATTCACAATTACAATATATTTCAAAAGTTCATTTGTACGAGTATTACAAAAAATATACAAAACTGTTTAATTGATAGTCAGACTGTTATAGTTTAAATAGATTATAATTATCGGTTATTAAGACCTGTAGATTCTGTTTAACTTTTTCTCTCTAGGTGGATTTGCATAAAATACATACAAAAAAATCCAACAGGCTGGAATTCAATGGAAATTGTAACAATCGACTTGGAGCAGATACACACAATCTCTCTTTTATCCAAACCAGTCTTAAAATAAATCATTACACCCCTATCAAGCAATAGGCTTGCAACTTCAACATAAAACAACAATCCATATGTCATTAACAAAAGTTTTAGTTACTGGTGGAGCGGGATTCATCGGCTCCAATTTATGTGAGTATTTATTGGCTCACGACTATGATGTAATCTGTTTGGATAATTTTTCCACAGGTAAACCTGAAAACATTTTTCCATTTCTACAACGATATCCGAATAAGTTTAAACTTATCGTAGGAGATATACGGAATCTGAACGATTGTAAGAAAGCTGTAGAAAATGTAGATTACGTTATGCATGAAGGAGCATTAGGCTCAGTTCCACGTTCTATCAAAGATCCTATAACTACAAATGAAACTAATATATCGGGATTCTTAAATATGCTGACAGCCGCTCGCGATGCCAATGTAAAGCGTTTTATATATGCAGCAAGTTCTTCTACATATGGAGACAGTCAGTCTCTTCCCAAAGTAGAAGATGTGATTGGTAAACCGCTTTCGCCTTATGCCATAACAAAGTATGTAAACGAGCTTTACGCCGATGTGTTTGCCAAAACCTATGGAATGGAATGTATCGGCTTACGATATTTCAATGTTTTCGGTCGTCGTCAAGATCCATTCGGGGCATATGCTGCGGTGATTCCTTTGTTCGTTAAGAAATTCATGGCTCATGAGAGTCCTGTCATTAACGGAGATGGTGAATATAGCCGCGATTTTACTTATATAGACAATGTGATTCAAATGAACATGCTGGCTATGACCACGACAAATCCGAATGCAACCAACCAAGTATACAATACTGCTTTCGGAGAACGCACCACATTAAACCAGTTGGTCGGTTACTTGAAAGAATTTTTGAGTGAATTTGACCCCGAAATTGCCAACGTGAAAATAATTCATGGTCCCAACCGCTTGGGGGATATTCCCCATTCCTTGGCATGTATTGATAAAGCAAAATCCCTTTTAGGTTACAATCCTCAATACAGTATGCGTGACGGTTTGAAAGAGGCTGTCAAATGGTATTGGAAGAATATTTAAAGTAATAATAACAGATGAAATTATGAATGAAACTAAAATTTGCGTAATTGGTCTTGGTTACGTAGGGCTCCCTTTGGCTCGTCTTTTCTCGACAAAGTATAAAACGATAGGTTTTGACATGAACCAAGCTCGTGTGACTGCTTTGATGGCAGGTCATGATGCGACACTCGAAGTGTCAGATGAACTACTCCAATCTGCCCTTGCCAATGGTTTTAAGTGTACTGCCAATATAGAGGAAATCCGTGATTACAATTTTTATGTAGTTGCCGTTCCCACTCCGGTAGACAAAAACAACAATCCGGATTTGACTCCGCTTTACGGTGCCAGCACAACTGTTGGTAAGGTAATCTCCAAAGGGGATATTGTGGTGTATGAATCTACTGTTTATCCAGGTGTTACAGAAGACGAATGTATCCCGGTTGTGGAAAAAGTGTCCGGATTGAAATTTAATGAAGATTTCTTTGCTGGCTATAGCCCTGAACGTATAAATCCGGGAGATAAACTTCATACAGTAGAAAAAATCAAAAAGGTTACTTCCGGTTCTACGCCTGAAATAGGTAAGAAAGTAAATGAGGTATATGCTTCTGTAATTACCGCCGGTACACATCTCGCTCCTACGATGAAAGTAGCGGAAGCAGCCAAAGTAATAGAAAACTCACAGCGTGATATCAATATCGCATTTGTGAATGAGCTATCCAAGATATTTACTAAAATGGGCATTGATACACAGGATGTACTGGAAGCAGCTTCTACCAAATGGAATTTCCTGCCATTTAAGCCTGGGCTGGTTGGAGGCCATTGCATTGGAGTTGATCCGTATTATTTGGCTCAATGTGCACAACGTCACGGTTATAATCCTGAGATAATCTTAGCCGGTCGCCGAATGAACGACGGTATGGGGGAATATGTGGCCAACCAAGTTGCGAAATTGATGCTGAAGAAAGGAATACAGGTGCTCAACTCTCATATCCTCATATTAGGGTTTACTTTTAAAGAAAACTGTCCTGATGTGCGGAACACAAAGGTTATAGATATTTACAATGCTTTGCGAGAGTATAACGTACATATCACCGTATATGATCCTTGGGCCAATCCTGATATAGTTATGCGAGAATATGGAATCTCGGTAACGAACCAACATCCTTTGGATAAGAAATTCGATGCGGCAATTATAGCTGTAGCACACGAACAGTTTATAGGCTTTGATGTAAAAACGTTACTAAATGCTCAACACGTCATATTCGATGTTAAAGCTATCTTTGAAAAAAACGTTGTAGATGGTAGACTCTAATCGGATTGTCTCCTTTGACATATTGAAAGGGGGAGGAATTTTATTGGTCATCCTTGGTCATATACAAATCCCTTACATGTTGAAAACCGTTATTTACAGTTTTCACATGCCCCTTTTCTTTTTTGTGTCAGGCTGTTTCTTTCGTCCAATCAGTTTGAGAGAGTTTTTTGCAAAAAAGACCAGACAATTACTGATTCCTTGGGCCTTTTTTGCCTTTTTGTTGTTCGCATATTTGTTCGTTTTGAAACTTAACGAAACTCATAATTGGGCAAAAGCGATCTCGCTCCCTGTAACGAGTATGTTTGATGGTTTTCTCGGTGATGAAAACTCTTTTATTTTATTTCATGTAATTTGGTTTTTAATTTGTTTGTTCGAGGTTTCATTCGTTTATTTATTGATACATAAAATCACCCCTACAATAAAGCATTAACAATCAGCGCATTATGTATATTATTATATGGAGTAGGATATTGGTTAAATGCTAATAACATTGATTTGCCATATTTTATTGACACAACAATGTCTACCTTGATTTATTACCATCTTGGTTTTTGCTTCATGCGGAACAAATGGTACGGCATGAAGGTTTCACCGATATACTCATTATTCTTGCTTATTATCGCCATTGTTTTCATCGTTCTATTTCCCTCTTACGTTGACTTAAAATCAAACAATTTTCCATTGCATCTATTGTTGCTTTCAATGGTTTTTATTATGAATTTTTATTGGTTTATCAATTCATATTTTAATTCGAGAAAGCTGAAACTTATTCCATTGGATAAAATATTGATTTGGTGTGGAATTAACAGTTTGGCATTATTGGGGCTACATATATTATTTGTAGATACATTCTGGATCGTGCGCAATAAGTTACATCTTGTAAACTACAGTTGGACCATATTGGAATTTGCACTCATTGTTGCAATATGCTATTTTGCGACAACCTTAATAAAAAGATACATTCCGTCTGTATTAGGAAGATCATAAGCTTGCTATGAATAAGACATCGTCCGTAAATAATAAAAAAATATTCAAGAATACAGTGGCACTTTATGCACGTATGTTGCTGTCCATGATTGTATCACTATATACATCACGGATCGTGTTAAATGCACTTGGTGTAGATGATTATGGCATTTATGGACTTGTCGGCGGTATTGTTGTCCTATTTAGCTTTTTGAATGTAACGATGAGTGGAGCGACTTCACGCTTTCTTACAGTCGAACTTGCCAAAAATGACCCTCGACAACTCCAACAAACATTCAATACAGCCTTTATATTACATATAGGAATTGCAATTATAGTCTTGTTTTTGGCTGAAACGGTCGGACTTTGGCTGTTATTCGAAAAATTGAACATTCCAGATGAGAGAATGAGTGCAGCTGTTTGGGTGTATCAATTTTCAATAATTTCCTCAATGGTCAGCATCACTCAAGTTCCATACAATGCGACTCTTATTTCGCACGAAAAAATGGACGTGTATGCTATTGTGGAAATTGTTGGATCACTGTTGAAGTTGCTGATCGCTACACTTCTACTTATTACAGTATGTGATAAGCTCATTTTATATGGAGGACTTATGCTCTTATCTTCATTCTTGATTGCAATGACATATCGCATTTATTGCATTAGGCATTATGACGAATGCCGGATTAATTGGGAATGGAATAAGGTTATCGGCCGTTCTCTGTTTAGCTTTTCAGGATGGAATCTTTATTCCAATATTTGCTTTACTACTCGTCAACAGGGAACAAATATGTTGCTTAATATATTTGGCAGTACAGCTGTTAATGCCGCAGCCGGATTGGCAACAACTGTGCAACTGATGATTGAACAAGTATCAACCAATTTGGTAATGGCTTCGAGGCCGCAAATTATAAAGCAATACGCATTGACCGATTTCAATGCCATGATACAATTACTAAAGCAAACTACTTGTTTGGCAAATGTGTTATATCTGTTGGTTGCTATTCCTTTTATCTCTGAAATACATTATGTAATGAATTTATGGCTCGTGGAAGTTCCTCCATATACAATTGAATTCTGTATTTTATTGATAGTCTCAAGCTTCATATCATTGAATAATAATATTATATATATTGGAATACAAGCTGTCGGACGTTTGAAATTTTATTCATTTATGGCGGGGACAGTATCATTATCAGTCATTCCGATACTTTGGTTATTGTTTAGTAAAGGTATCGGCTTGACTTGGGCTTTTGGATTGCCTATAGTGAGCACATTATTGATTTATATCGTTTGCTCATATACACTCCATCATTATGTTGAAGATTTCAAACCGATACGTTTTTTCTTCACAACGATGGTAGTGAATCTTTTCATAAGTATTCCTTCTTTTACCGCAATCCTACTCATACAACATATCTTGGTTGAGTCCTTTACAAGAGTGATTATCGTGGCTCTTAGTTCTTCAATAATATTGGTTGTTCTGTCCTATTATGTGCTATTAGACAAAGAAAATAAGAAAAAAGTAAAAGCATTGATTTTAAACAAATTAAAACGATGAATAAAAACATACTTATAATTACTCCTTTTTTTCCGCCACAGACTCATGCTGCGGTATTTAGGGCATTTAAACTTGTAAAATATCTTAAACGTACAGGTTGGAATCCGATAGTACTGACGGTTAATCGTAATTATCTATATTTAGAAGATCCTGATTTGTTGGACGAAGTCCAAGACGTGCCTATTTATCAAGCCAATTATATAGAACCGACATTGCGCGGCCTTAGAATGTTGCTTGGAGGAGAAGATACTTCACTCAAAGCCATTACAGCCAAAGCAAAAACTATTGGTGCACAGTCAAAAAGCACGGATACAGTCACCTCTAACAAGCAATCTTTATTCGGTAAGTTTTATAAATATATACTAGACCGATGGATTCAAGTTCCCGACCGCTTTAGATTCTGGGAAAGAAGTGCCGTGAGGATGGGACGAAAAATAATTAAAGAACATGATATATCTATCATATATACCACTTGCCTGCCTTTTACCTCAAATAGAATCGGTATGCGACTTAAACATCTAACCGGAGTAAAATGGGTTGCTGATTTCAGGGATCCTACCACATACGCTAAGCGAATGTATTCTGATTATTTTCCTGTTTTTGCCAAGCAAAAGAAAATTGAACAAGATACTTTTAAATACGCTGATGCTATTACTGGTCTGTCGGGAGCATACCTGAATATATTTAATGATTTATATGAGGGACGATACTCAAATAAATCATATTTTATTCCAACTGGAGTAGATGATGATTATTTGCCTTCTTTTCAAAATAGAGAAAAAGAGAATTATATAATATTCGTGGGTGAATACCTCCATGAATATAAAGATAATTTCTTGAAAATATTTGCCGAAGCTGTCAATTCTAAGGAATTAAAAGGCAAGGGTTGCACCCTTAAAATTGTGGGTAATAAGAATATCAATCAAAAACAAACGGAAGAATTTGTCAATGATTTGGGAATCTGTAACAACGTGGAATATATCAATCATGTACCGCAGCGTAAATTGTATGAATTGATAGTTAATGCAAAAGCAGCAGTACTTATTCCCGGACACACGGCTTTATGGTGGACTAATTTCGCAAAAATGGTCGATTATATCGCATTACAAGTGCCTGTATTAGCAATGGTGCCCATGACTAGCGAAGCACGAACCGAATTGATAAAAGCAGGCATAGGTATTTTTATAGATACTCCTCAGCAAGGTGTTACTGTCATCAAACAAGTATTTAGCGAAAAATTTCCAATGACGGCAAACAAAGAATATTGCCGCCGTTACTTGGCATCGCAACAAACAAAATCTTTCATTGATATTTTCCAAAAAATACAATAGAGATGCATATAGCGTTTTTAACTACAGAATATCCGATATTGGGTATGAAATGTGGCGGAATCGGAATTTTTATCAAACATTTGTCTCATCTTATCGTTAAGAGTGAGACTGGTGTGAAGGTATCAGTTGTGTATTGGGGCAATAAGTTTACAGAAACTGTGTGGGACGATGGTATATCTGTGATACCTATAAACCAGCCTCATAAGTCTCCATTTTCTTCTTTTATCAATAGAAGGTATCTAAATAAAAAGTTAAATCTATTAGTGGCAAAGATTGGCATCGACCTCGTTGAATCTATCGACTGGGAGGGACCTTTGGCTTTTTGTAGTTTATCTGTACCAGTAGTTACAAGATTACATGGTTCAAATGTGTATTTCGATCATTTGTCTGGAAACAAAACTCCATGGAACGTACGGCTTATGGAATATAATGCTTTGCGTAATTCTGATGCCTATATAGGAGTTAGCCGACAGGCTCTCGACCTGACGGATAAATTATTCAGTCTGTCTTCGAATAAGAGAAAATGTGTAATATATAATCCTGTGGATATAAACATGCCCCCTCTTTCATCTAGTGACATGAACAAAAATACAATAACGATACTTTATTGGGGGACAATTGTTGAGAAAAAGGGGGTACTTGATTTGCCTCTTATTTTCAACAGGATATGCGAGCAAAACGACAATGTCAAACTCATTCTCATCGGACAGGATGCAGTAGTGAATGGTTCTTCGACATGGGAAAAATGCAAATCTCTCTTTTCAAAGCAATCGATCGGTTGTGTATCGTATTTAGGTCGCTTACCTTATGACAAGACTATGTCATACGCTAACAGTGCCGATATTTGCATATTTCCAAGCCATGCAGAAACTTTCGGTTTGGTCTTACTGGAGGCAATGTTACTGCGGAAGGCAATTGTTTGTTCCGATATCGATTGTTTTCAAGAGATTATAGGAGACAGTAACTGTGTTTGCAAATGCAGGGTGAAACGTATCGATGAATTTGCAGAGGCTTTGCAACGGCTAATCTCGAATCCCATTTATAGGTGTGAACAAGCCGACAGGGCTTATCTAAATGCAACTGCTAGATTCAACACCAACGAGATAGTGGCACAAAACATCGAATTTTACAATCGAGTTATAAGAGATAGCTCCAAACATCATGTAGAAGAATCCTAACTCAACTGCTTTATTAGAAAATTTAAACGGACTTTTTATTTATAAAATCACATATTCATACGAAGGGGAGTTAAGGCTTTTTTTGTATTGCCATCTTGAAGAAAGTCAAACATTTCAGTACAACTACGTAAAATATAGAAATGCTTCATTATAGTGAAATTTCTGATAGAGTATAATTCCTAAACGAAGTGATTAATTTCTTAACTCTTGATTCATATTATTCATAAACGCCTTATGCAAAAAGGGATAAGCATTATTTTGCCCACACTTAATCGGGCTGATTATCTGGCAAGTACAGTTGATTGCTTAATAGAGCAAGATTTTGGGGAGCCGTATGAAATAATTATTGTAGACCAATCGGCAGCCATTGACAGTACTATGTATAGTCGTGCAAAAGATAGTGATACATTGATTAAGTACTATCATGTGACTGAATTTAGAGGGCTACCTGAAGCTCGTAATTTCGGTGTGCAACACACACAATACGCCTACATCCTATTTCTAGATGATGATATCGAGTGTGACTGCAACCTGCTCAAAGAGCATTACAAGTTCTTGTCACAACCTGATATCGCAGTAGTGGCAGGGGGAATTACAGAAAAATATAAGAATAATCCCAAATCGAAAAATGTAGGCAAGTTCCATTTCTATACGGCAACTCCAGAACGGGGATTCCACATTAATCATAAAGAATATGTAGATCATGGCGGAGGTGGAAATTATAGCATAAAAAAAGACATATTTTTAGAAGTTGGTGGTGTTGATGAATATTTGAATTATGGAGCTGCTCTATATGAAGAAACCGAAATATGTTTACGAGTAAAGGAACTTGGATACAAAGTTTTTTTTAATTATGATGCTCATGTATGGCACTTGGCTGCTGATACAGGCGGTTGCAGGGTTCTGGATATCAATCGCTATATTGCTTCATTAGTACATAACCGGGCTTTATTGATTAGCCGTCATCTCAAATGGTATCATAGGCCGACTGCTTACATCTATTTGTTGCGTCTTGTTGCATCATACGCTTTTACTTACCGCAATCCCGGACTGTTTAGACTTTTTGCAAAAACTTATAAAGAAGGTTATAAAAAAGGAAAACTAACTCCTAAATATACTCATTATGCAAACATCTAACAAACACATTTTTATTGTAACCTATGATTATCCACCAAGTAATGGTGGTATTGCAAGGCTTTGTTTTGAACTGAAAAAATATTTAGAGAAAAAAGGACTGAATGTTACAGTCATTTGTCCCCAAAGTACTTCTACCGATGCAGAGGAGGATAATAATGTGGTGAGATTGCATGGAAGAAGAGGAATATTGGAGTTGCGTACATTGAAGTATTTACGCAAAAAAACTGTTCCCGGTGATATTGTAATTACCGGGAATTATCATCCAGAGGGAATGCTGTCTCTATTGTCAAACAGAGAAACCTATATATTGGCACATGGAGCCGAATATCTTGCCGGAAAGAGTTTTTTCCGACGCTGTATTTGGCCTACTTATCGACGTTTTATACTAAGAAACGCCTCTTGCGTGATTGCTAACAGTCATTATACAGAGACATTAGTAAAACATTGTTCTCCAAATGCTAAAACAATCGCTATTCCGTTAGCGGTTGATGCAATTCATTTTCGCCCTACTTGTGAAAAATATAAGGATGGCTTGCTACACCTCTGTTCTATTTCTCGATTGGAAAAATTTAAAGGACATGATTTTATTATCCGGACGATAGCTTCTTTACCGGCAAAGTATAAGCAACAAGTGCGATTGCATCTCGGAGGTAAAGGAAAATATAAGAGTGCACTTGAGCGGATGGTTACCGATTTAGGATTGTCAGATATTGTATCATTTGAAGGTTTCATTGATGATAATAAACTTTGCGATTTCTATTCAGCCTCGCATATATTCATTCTCTGTACACGTGAAGAAGCGGATAATAGGAATGTAGAAGGATACGGGCTTGTTTTTGCCGAAGCGCAAGCTTGTGGAACCGCCGTTATAGGTACTCGTACAGGTGGCATTCCCGATGCTGTCGAGGAGAATAATGGCGGTTGGTTGATACATCAGGACGCCCACGAAGAATTGGAGAATTTACTCATTAAGTTAATCGACGATAAATCTCTTGCTATAAATGAAGGTCGTAATGCACGTCGGCGCATAGAAGCTAAAATTACGTGGGAACATTATGTGGACCAAATTTGTGATGTCATTTTATGAGTATTAGTCTATATATAGCCTTATATTACAACTTGTTGCTGCTATTAGTTGTTTACATCGCTATTCAACCGGTCAGGGCAGAAACAGTAAGACAGCCTTATATCAACAACCAGATATTTAGCCTTGCTTTACTCTTGATTGTATATGTTCATGTAACTTTCCGACCGACCGATTATCACTACTTTGGAGATACTTCAGCTTATGCCATGGCTTTCCAAAAGAAAGCCTTCTATGGTACGGTTGCTATAAGAGATAGAGATATTGGTTTTGAGTATCTTACCTATTGGCTTTCACAACTCGTCAATTTAAAAGGGTATTGGTTTGTTCTTTGCTCATTATATATATTGCCTGTTTTCTTTGCTTTAAAGAAACGATTCAAACAACAATATGCTGTAGCACTAGTGTTGTTCGTTTGTTCTTTGAGTTTTTGGGGATACGGAGTAAATGGACTGCGTAACGGAATAGCTACATCGTTAGTTATCTTCTCTTTTCTTGTTCCAAACAACGATATTAAACGAATTCCTGTTTGGATTATAGCATGTCTTTTCCATCAATCCGTCATGTTGCCAATTGGCTGTTTCTTGCTGACCCGACTTTCAAATAATCCCAAACACTACTTATACTTATGGGGAACGTTTTTCCTGCTTATGCTTGTTGCACGTGATTCTTTCTCCACTTTGTTGACAAACATTCCTTGGTTTGAACAGGATAAAAGGATGTCTGAATATTTGAATATGTCTTATAAAGGCATGGAGCAAATGTTCTCTAATATTGGATTTCGCTGGGACTTCATTATTTATAGTTTGATACCCATTATCGCAGGAGTGAAATATATCTATACATATTGCTACGAAGACAAATTGTTTATCCGTTTATTTAATACTTATATAGCAAGTAATGCGTTCTGGCTATTGACCATTCATGTACCGTATAATAACAGATTTGCTTATCTATCTTGGTTTCTTTATCCTATAGTATTGATATATCCCTTGCTAAAAGATAACTTAATAAATAACCAGGGAGAACGAATAAAATGGATTATTCTATGTTATTATATGTTCACTTATGTAATGTGGATAAAATAAAATACAAAACAATAGAAAAAGATTTTTATGAAAGATTTAGTTACTGTATTTACACCGGTATATAATAGGAAGAATTTAATTGGAAATCTATATCAGAGTTTGTTGTCTCAAACCTATAAAAATTTTGAATGGATTATTGTTGACGATGGGAGCACTGATGATATTGATGAAATTATAAAATCTTATCAAAATGAAGATCGTATATTAATTCGTTTCATCAAACAAGAGAATGGTGGAAAACATAGAGCAATCAACAATGGCGTATTACATGCAAAAGGAGAATTATTTTATATTGTAGATAGTGATGACTATTTAACAAAAGACTCTATAGAACGAATAGTTTTTCATTATCAATATATAAAGAATAATGATAAATTTGCTGGAGTTTGTGGTATGAAATGCTTTCCAGATGGTTCTCGTATAGGGAAAGAGGTTACATGGAAAATTTTAAAAGATTCTTGGATTAACTATTGGATTATAAAAAATATAAAAGGGGATGTTGCGTTTGTTTTTAAAACATCAGTCCTGAGAAATTATTTATTTGACGATATACCCGGAGAAAAATTTTGTGCAGAAAGTTTGGTTCTAAACCGTATTGGAAAAAATTACCTTATGTTATTTTTTAATGAAAAAATATACATCGCAGAGTATTTATCAGACGGTTTATCTGTTTCATCAATCAAAAACAGAATGAATTCACCTAATTATGCCATGAGAATTTATTCAGAAATGGCATCACTAGATATTCCATATTTAAAAAAAATAAAAGCTCATATAAATTACTGGCGTTTTGCTCCTTGCTCTAAATTGAAAATGAAAAATAAAATAAAACAAATAGGAATTTCTAGTTATATTATTTTTATGCCTATTGGCTATTTGTTTCATATGAAAGATAAAAAAAACAATTATATAGATATTAGACATGTCGGATCTAAGCGGTAGAACTTTATTTAAACGGATTAAACCATTAATTAAGGTATTCGTTATAGTAGATTCATATCTTCCTAGGAAACTTAATAATTTTTTATTTGTAAGTTTAAGAGGTATTGGAGGAAAAGTTGGTATTGTGATTAGATACATATTGGTGAAAAATCTAGCAAAAAAATGCGGTGATAATGTTGTAATTAAAGAAAATGTATATATATCTAACATAGAGAAACTAGAACTGGGAGATAATATCAGTATTCATCCGATGTGTTATTTTGAATGTAGCGGAGGATTGATGATCGGAAATAATGTGTCTATTGCCCATTCAAGTTCAATACTAACAAGTACTCACACTTATTCTGATTTTAATTTACCTATTAAATATAATGAAATCCTAAAAAAAACGGTAGTTATCCATGATGATGTATGGATTGGTTGTGGAGTGAGGATTTTATGTGGAGTTCACATTGATACAAGATGTATAATAGGCGCAAATAGTTTGGTTAATAAAAGTGTTGACTCATTCTCTATTTATGGGGGAGTTCCTGCAAAAAAAATAAAATCTTTTCAATGAAAAAAAAGAAATTATTCAAAATAACAAATTCAGCTTATTTTCAAGTCCGGCAACTTCAAGGTCAATTGAATTATTTTTCCGCATATTTCGATGTCATTGCCGTTGCCCCTAAAGGAGAAGGTTGGGAGGAATTACAGAAGCAACAGGCACGTTGTATTCCGGTAAAAATGTCAAGAGCCATAAATCCGATTTTCGATTTAATAACTCTTTTCCAATTGGTAAAACTTTTTATCAAAGAGAAGCCGACTATTGTTCACTCGCACACCCCCAAAGCTGGTCTTTTGGGTATGTTAGCAGCATGGATAGCACGTGTGCCGATCCGTATGCACACGGTAACAGGCTTCCCATTGACGACGGCTACGGGCATAAAAAAACAAATTCTTCGTTTTACGGAACGGTTAACTTACGCTTGTGCCACAAATGTATATCCCAATTCACAAAAGATGTGTGATATTATTTGTTCAATGGGGATCGGCAATCCTAAAAAAATGCTTGTTATCGGTAATGGTGGTTCAAATGGAATTGATACGGCATTCTATTCGCGAAATGCTACACAAGATATTAAGATTTCAACTTTCGATTTCACGTTTGGTTTTGTAGGTCGTATATTTTATGAGAAAGGAATCAATGAATTAGTAGCTTCTTTTATTCGATTACAGAAAGATTATCCTAACATAGGATTACGTTTAATCGGCTTTATGGAAGAAAACCTTTATCCGGTTGATGATTGGGTAAAACAAGAGATTAGCACAAATTCTCACATTGAGTTTGTCGGCTTTCAACAAGATGTTCGTCCCTATCTAATGGGGTGTGAGGCTTTTGTTTTTCCCTCCTATCGTGAAGGTTTCCCTAATGTTGTCATGCAAGCTGGGGCCTTGGAATTACCACAAATCGTTACAGATATCAATGGTTGTAATGAAATAATTGTTCAAAACAAAAATGGAATAATTGTTCCACCACAAGACGAACACGCATTGTATAAAGCCATGAAATATTTTTTGGATAATCCTAATGAGGTAAAAAGAATGGCAAAGAATGCAAGGGCAATGATTACATCACGTTACGAACGCAATAAATTTTGGAAATTGATGCTTGAAGAATACTATCGGCAAATTAAAAATCGAATTAAATAACATCTATGCAAATCATACTGTTATCCGGCGGTTCTGGTAAACGCCTATGGCCGCTTTCCAATAATACACGGTCAAAACAATTTATCAAACTGTTGACTGCGCCCGATGGCTCGAAAGAGTCGATGGTGCAGCGGGTGGTACGGCAATTACGAGAAACCGGCATCTGTGATTCGATTACTGTGGCAACAAGCCAGTCACAACGGGATATCATCATCAACCAGCTTGGAGAAGAGATTCCTGTAGTTACGGAACCGGAGCGTCGCGATACATTCCCGGCTATCGCTCTCGCAAGCTCGTATTTGGCCTACAAACGAAAATGTTCCACCGATGAGATTATAATCGTCATGCCTTGCGACCCTTATACCGAAACAGGTTATTTTGAAACGATTCGCAGGATAGCGGATGCAGTGAAAAACAATGTAGCCGAACTAGTATTGATGGGAATTAACCCCACATATCCGTCAGCAAAATACGGATATGTAGTGCCAGTCAATGATGTACAGAACAAAGGAATATTTCAAGTATCACGCTTTACGGAAAAGCCAGATATGATAACTGCCGAGAAACTTATTTCAGAGGGTGCTTTCTGGAACGGAGGCGTATTCGCTTTTCGGTTGGGGTATATGACAGATATTGTAACCCGACACATCAAAACCGACACTTTTTCAGAAATTCGTTCTCGCTATGGGGAATTTCCGAAAATCAGTTTTGACTACGAAGTCGCTGAAAAAGCGCAGTCGGTAGCCGTCGTACCTTTTGCCGGAGAGTGGAAAGACCTTGGTACATGGAATACGTTGACTGATGAACTATCGGAACACACCATGGGCAATGTTGTCATGGATGAAGAATCCGAAAATACCCACGTCATCAACGAACTTGGACTGCCAATCATGTGCATTGGCACACGGAATCTAGTTATCGCAGCATCAAATGATGGAATCCTAATTTCGGACAAAGATAAAAGCGAGAACATCAAAACTTACGCTGACTGCCTACAACATCGGCCAATGTTCGAAGAACGTCGCTGGGGTGAATACAAAGTTGTCGATACCGCCGAGTTTTCCGACGGTTACAAATCACTTACCAAGCAACTGAAAATCAAATCCGGTAAGAGTATCAGCTATCAGGTACACCGCCATCGCGATGAAGTCTGGACGTTTATCGACGGCGAGGGAGAACTGGTACTCGATGATATCAGGTCGGTTATCAGCAGAGGCGATACGATTACAATCAAGAAAGGTGTTAAACATGCAGTCAGGGCTATCTCTGAATTGACGTTCATCGAGGTGCAGTCCGGAAATCTACTTGCAGAAGAAGACATTGAACAATTTGACTATAAATGGTAAAATCCTTCGTTAAAACCTCTGACAAAAGAATGAAGTTGGTTTACAAGAAAGTTATCGAACCTCAATTAGGCAACCTGATATCCATATTGAAAAAGAAATGATAATCTATAGCATTGATTATTATCAACAAGATCAAGATTGTACTCAATGTGGAAAACATTCGGAATGTATTTGCCGGTAAAATGATAAAATATCACTATCCATATGTAAGTAAGTATATATACCGGACACAGGATCTTGCGAAAGTAGCTTCGTTTTCAGATTCTAAACCGCAGAAACAGCATTACGCAAAAATTAATGGGTTGGAAAAACTTATTATAAATACTGGTAATGAACCTTTTCATTGATTTTTCTAATGAAAAAGACCATCCTTCAATACATGACCGATATCTATCAGGAAGATATTCCCAAACATATCCTTCAAGAAAACAAGATACGCCTGAATTCTTTTTTCCTGGAACAGGAATCCGTACAGAAGAAAGGGACTCAGTTTATATTCAGATATGCATTCTACTCCGTTGAGAAACCCCGAAAGATCACGAAGCAGCATCTATTGAAAGAATATGCAGGGGTGCCTTTGGAAAAAAGGAGCGTACAACCGGAACAAATACCCGATATGAAGCAATATAGTGATATAATACTGTATGGAGATGCCAGCTCTCCTGAAGCACAGCAACAGCTGGCGGAATAACTCCAACAACATAATTCATTAAAAGTCCAGTTGTCTTTTTTTGACAAGAGAAATGATTCCACTAGCAAGGATGAACAAGCCATCGCATATGCGGAACTACAGAAGGCGCTATTTTTTTGCCAAAGAAAAAAGATACCTCTCCTGTTCGTTTCCTTAAAAGGGATGATAGACGACATCCGTTTTCTCAATCTGCTGGAGGAGAGCCATGTCGATTTCAGATGTATCGATTTTCCATGGTTCTGCAAGGAGAATCTGCCTCTGATAAAGGCAGTTGTGCTATATGAAAAGTTGGAAATAAGAATAAATGTATAAGATATCAAGCTTACAGATTGGACTTCAATGTTGCAGCATTGAGGTTTATGAGAAACAATTCTAAATATATTTCTGTTTGGCGAAATCTTATTCTAAAAGGAACTCTAAATAAAAGAATCCACCTTCAGATATCTTTCTTCACTTATCCTCAAAGTATATAATCCAAACATAAATATCAGACCTATTTTCCCTATAACTGAGTAATAAAAAGATTATTCCCCAACACCGTAAACAAAGAAATAACAGAAGCACTTTAAAATGGTGTATCTAACTCACTTTTTTAAGGATAATATCCCTGTTACAGTTATCTGTAGCAGGTGATCCTTTCAAATTGGGCATTAGATGCACCCTTTTCCTTATTCCAACAAATGCGCCTCTTGTAACCTCACCAATTCCCAATACATCTTCAAAAACATCTCCAGATACACCTTCAGACTCGGGAAATAGACGAAAGACTTCCAGCAAAAGAAAGGCACATGAATGGCCGTTCATTCGGAACCTCCATTTCTGGATAGCGTTTCTTTGTCCATCCAAAATAATCTCTATCGGGACAGAACAATAAACAAAAGCATAAATATCAGGCAAAATTGTCCCGATAAAAGAATTATAACATGACTATTGAAGATGAAATCCTCCAATACCTGCACTATCATCCTCTATCAAACAGGGTTGAGATAACGCTTGGGATAACCAATCCTCCCAGTGGCAGGATTGTAAAAAGACTACTGGCCGATGCCGTAACCAAAGGAATGATAGAAGTACTCTAACAATAGTAGTGCCACTATTTTATAAGCAGCACTGCAATTGTTCCTTACCCCAGCAAATGCACCTCCTGTAACCTCACCAACCCCAAATACATCTTCAAGAACACCTCCTGATACACCTTCAGATCCGGGAAATAGACGAAAGACTTCCGGGCAAAAGAGAGGCACGTGAATGGCCGTTCATTCGGAACCTCCATTTCCGGATAGCGTTTCTTCGCCTGGTCAACCGCCATCTTGTTCAGTGAAGCCACGAAGTTAGCCTGGCGTATCGGATTCCATTTCGGGGTTTCAAGAATCACCATCCCATCTTTCCGCTCAGGAATAACCAAATATTCATCCTGCACGTTACGGACGTAATAGCACACAAAAGACAAGGCCTCATAGACATTATCCCCTACATGAATACCGATAACCCGTTCTTCAACCGGTGTACCGGCAAAGCATTCCGCAATCTGTTTCATGGCATACCCATGCAACAAGGCAGCATCAGAAGCCAACAGATAAGCCGGTGCGGTACGCTCTCCTCCCTTATCGATGGCAGCAAAGACAGAAGGACTCCAACAGAGATGGATGAGCTTTCCTTTTTCTTTCTCACGAAGGGAAGCGACACATAAACGGTTATCAAAGACCAAACGGGCTTCTTTCGTTTCCGGATGGAACTGGAACACGTTCCGTACCCTGTCCGGCTTATGGATATCCATCATCAGATAGCCCTGCCAACCGGACACGTGCTTTGTCTTCAAGACGGTTTCGCTTTCCTCCACATCGAAAAGATAAGACAAGAGCTTTTCTCGCTTACAACATACGAAGAGAGAAAGCTCGTCCTGTTCTTTCATCTGCTGCATATCCAAGGAAAGAACAAAAGCCAATTGCCAAGGAGTAAGCTCGGAAAAGCCATGTAATTCAATACAAGACAACGCATCCTTCTCCGGTGAGTAAACGACATATCCCCGGCCACCTATCTCATATCTCAACATGAAATCCCCCTGTTCAGTGGGATGATAATTCTGTAAAACGGTCTGATAATTCATAAAGCAAATATATTAAGTTAGTATTCATCATAATGAGAAATCGGGACCACTCTTGCGTTTCCGTTTCTTTTTGGACGGTATGAGATCATCCTCTTGCGACTTCTTCCCGCTGCCGGTAATGTCAAGTTCCGGAATGGCCATAACTCCCCCACCCTGCATATAGAAAGCCTCACGATCCACCCGCTCACGGAACTCCCCTACCCTATCGATATGTGGCGAGAGACCGACAGCCACACCATCGAAATGCTTCTGGATATTCTGATAAGTGAGCTTACGGGAAAGATCCGCACCTTTAAAGACATGAGCATTTTCCACGTTTTCCATATAAAAGGAAATCCCGTATGCGCCTTTGCTGTTTACATGTTCCGTCACACGGATCGATTCTTCCGCCAACCTTTTCTTAAAATCCTCATAGCCTAAAGAAGCGTTCAATGCCTTAAACACATGGTCATAGAGATAATGCTTCTGTTCATCGGCGCTCATGCCCCGGCCATCAAAACGAATATTACCAAAACGATATTTCTGAGGAAGTGAAACGTCCTTCAGGTAAAAGCCTGAATCCTTGATGCCATAGACATAATAGGATTTGTCCTTCTTGGTGACCAGACGCATATACAATCCTTCTTGTTCCAGGTTCCTTCGGAAATCGGATGTACTTTCGGAAAAAGAGTAGATGCGGTCAAGCTGTTGTAACAGTTCATCCTTGAACAAGGGGTTGAAAAAACCTCCTTTTTCCAGCAATGCGAAAAGGTTGTCATAGCTTTCATCCCCCAATAGGACACGCCATTCTTCATTGGCCAATTTTATTTCTTGCAAGGGTTTATTCAAAGACCGGTATGTATCGGATTGTTCCAGGACAGCCGATACCTTATCCTTGTAATTATAACTACGCATGGCTTTCTTCAAGGCCGCATCGAAATAATAGTTACGGTATTGCGCCTCTCCCAACGTGGTTCTCTTGCCTCCTTCCCTTTCCAAAGGCAACAGACCGTACTTCTGCTCCAGTTCCCTTGAGATCTTTTCGGAACGGCTGTAATTATTTCCGGAAGGAATGCTTTTGCCTTCTTCATCAATTGTGGTCAGCAGCACATGCACATGGCTGTGTGCCTTGTCGGTATTTAGGACAACGGCATAACAGGACTTTCCGTACCCCATCCTCTCGATATATTCCCCGGCAAGAGAAAGCCACTGTTCATCGGAAAGGCTTTCTCCCGGATAGAGGCTCAGAATAAATTCCGCATAAGGTAGTTTCACCCGGTCATTCAACTGGGAGATAAGTTTCATGTAGGCTGGCATGGCGGCCAGTTCGTCACCAGTGGAGGTGTAAAGCACTTTTCCGTTTCCTTCCTTGACCTTGGAAAGCTGGTATTCAATTTTCCGGCTCATGGACAGGTGGGATGAGAAAGAAGGTTGTATCTCGGCTATCATAACAATTTCCGGTTAATGGTTTCTACATCCGAAAGGTATTGGTTAATCCGATCCAATGAATACAATATATTTTCATCGGACGGAAGCGTATTGATATGTTTGGCAAGCTGGTTGATATTGGCTCCTATTTTACGAAGTTCATATATCATTTGCACATCGGTTTTCGATATGCTTCTGCCTTTCAAGGCAGACTCTCTGATAAAGGAAGAAAGGGATTTTCCCTCTTCCTTTGAACGTTGAAGAAGCTGTTCTTTCTCGGCTTCCGTCAAGCGGATCTTTATACTTATATCTCGATTCTCTTTCATATATACAGAGTATGTGAGTGTAACGAACATTGGTCGGCAGCTCGGCTGTCGCAAGGTTTTTTGTACCCACAAAAACATACCTTGCATTAGCAAAGATATACAATAATACTCAGCTGTGAAACAAAACCAGACAAAAGTCTTGATTTCTTAATCCAGATTAACCGCTCACTTTGTTACAAAGTAACTACGCACATTGTAACAGGCGAACGGAAAGCCATTAGTTACAAAATACATAATTACTAATTATATTATTACAAAGTATGAACATACATACTTAATTATAAGATTAAGTATGTACATATTTATATTTATATTTATATATGTAATTACTTATACAATTAAGTAAAAAAGTGTATAATAAATTAATTATAAAAGTATGCAATTATTTAATTTATTATTTATATATTTGCGCACATACTTAAAAACGTACATTATGGGACAAATATTACCAGGAGTAGTCGTAGCTTTTGAGAATCCCAAGGGCGGGGTAGGGAAGTCTACGCTGACAGCTTTGTTTGCAGGTTATATTCATTCGCAGTCAAACGAAGAGGGGGGCTTATCCATTGCCGTGGTGGATATCGACGACATGCAGAACACTATCGGAAAATTACGTGAGGACGAAGCCGAGGACGGAATCATGAAAAAGGAAGAAGAATATGAGGTTATCAATATCTCTTCCTCAGAGTTCATCAACCAACTGGATTTCCTTCAGGACAATTACGACATTATACTTGTCGATTTTCCGGGTAACCTGAAACAAAACGGTGTAGTTGAAACGCTGCACTTCGTTGACGTGATCATCATTCCCTTCGAACCGAACCAGACCGATTTAAGACCTACATTGACCTTTTACTATAACATCTATGAAGGGATTATCGAAAGCCGTCGAAAGATTGGTAAAAAGACTACCGTGCGTGGTGTTATGAACCGTGTTCTTCCGAATGTGCTGGAGTTCAAAGAAATTTTGAAAAATAAAAAAACCTTGCCTTTCGAGTTGATGCAAAACTACATCAAGGATTCAAGGGTTGACTATCAACGCAATTTAAGTACGCTGAGTAAAGCGTACCATCATCCCTGTGATGCTTTCTGTGAAGAGGTATTGGAATTAATCTGTAACCATATAGGAGAATAAAGCTATGGCAACCAACAAAGAAAGGACATCATCAGCCGCCATGAGAAAACTCTTGCTGCAAAGCGCCAGTAAGAAAGAGCAGGAAATCCAGCAGATCGGAAGTGTTGCGGAAAGCACTATCCCCCAACCTGCGATTGAGCACCACATCCATGAAGAGGTGAAAGAATCGGCTCCAGTCAAAGAAACCGTCCAAGAACCTCAGCCGGAACAAATGGAAAAGCCGGAATCCAAACCTTCCGTGCAGTCTTCTCCAAAAACAGAAGAAAGCAAAGTCTGCGGAAAAAAATTCTCGGAATATCTGGAAGAGCGAAAATTAAAGAACACCGAAGTAATCCGGATATCCAGCGAAACCCACAGAAAGCTGAAGCAGATTGCTATGGCCACTGGATTAGGAATGCACAACATCGCAAACAACATTCTTGAAGACATATTGACCAGCCATAACAAGGAGATTCAAGCGATACTGAAGAAGTATATGAGCATCTGATTCTACTTTCGGAAAAATATATACGCCTGTTCGACTGCATCCGTCGGGCAGGCGTTATTTTTGCACACCGTTTTAGTGAAGGCCGGCATTGAACCGGGACACTTTTACACAACTGCGGAAAAATCCCTTTGCCTATTATCCTGGACAATATGTTAAAGAATTCAAACCTCTACTTGTTTCCACCTCAAAATTTTTTCCGAAAGTAAGAATACGGTAACAAAATCATTTCTTCGTTTTATTTAGGTTTTTAGGGATTTAAGTATTTGTGGGACACTTTTACACAACTAATAAGGGAGGTTTTCCGTATAATCAACTATATTATTGCAAGTTAGCACTTACTGGCATCTTCTCGTAACCGGGACACTTCTGCACAACTAACCGACTATTCGGGACACTTCTGCACAACTGAACAGGAAAGTCGGGATACTTTTACACAACTAGAATCTGCATTCGGGACACTTTTACACAACTAAATCAGGAATCCGGGACACTTCTGCACAACTAAACCGGCCATTCGGGACACTTTTACACAACTGGGGGATCGGAAACAGCCGTAGTCGGGACACTTTTACACAACTAAATCAAGAAACAGCACGAAAAAAATGCTTTGGAATCTTCATTTATAGGGAGTTAGATTCACTATCTCCGTAAAAAAACGTATCTTTGCATCAGTAAACAACAAGTGTCCGCCTATGAAGGAAAGTAATACACAAAAAGAGTTGAGCAGAGTCCCCAGGACTCTCAGCGAGTCTTCCAACACGAAAGTATTGGAAGTTCTATTTGATGCAGGCGGCACTGTCATGTCTGACATTATCATTTACGTGGCATCTTCACAAATGAAAGATCTGTTCGGCGACTGCTGGTTCTCCATCAACGATTTTTGTGAGGTCATGGGGTATGAACGAACCAAGTTGCAACGAAAACTGACCGAGAAGCAGCTTGATTTCCTGTTCAGCAACCAACGTCCGGTATATATCACCGAACAGAACGGCCAAAAGATAGAGCATCCGATAGAGAACACCTTTGAAGCGGCGTTATACCGTTTAGGGACATCCAACCTCAGTGTAGCATACGCCATGAACGGCAAGACGCAATATAAGTTCATTCAAATACTGGACCGCTTTGAGATAAAGGATAACTTCGGCACGAAAAAGCGCACCAAGCGGAATTACAACGTGCATCTGAGCAAAGATCTGATGAATACTTTGCTTACCGAATACAATCTGCTGGAACTGAAAGACTACCGTAACCTGCCCAACCGCAAAGGCTACCGCAAGTTTTATCTGAACCTGGCGAAAATGATTTACCTGATCAAGTATAAGATTGACCAAGGACAAGCACCTTATTTCACCGTTACGGTTGACCAACTTGCCAAGGAATTTGATGTAACGGTAAAGGACAACCATGACCGGAAGAAGAAGGTGACCAGCATCTTAAACGGTATCAACAAAAAGCTGGAGAGAACCAAATTCCAATACCAGTACATCAAAGGAAAAGGGGAGAAGTGGCCCTACACCGTACAGTTTTTCTTTGACCAGGAAACATTGGAATATTTCGACGAAAAGATAAAGGCGATACTGACCTCGCAATATCACGATGCGCTTAAATCATGCTTCTTGTTAAACAAGAAAGGCATTCCCGTGAGCAGACATTATCAATATAAGGATTTCTTTAAATTGGGAACCGGCGAATATTATCATGAATTTACCGCATGGCTTTATTCTGAAGAGGACAAGGAGATTAAGGAGAACATCTACCGGGATATCTATATAAAGGTAGTAGGCATTCGTCCAGAAGACCTTGCCGTCAACTTAAATCCCTAAAAGTTGGAACAAAAACCATAAAATAGTATCTTTGCAGCGGATTGTCAGAAAATTGGCAGCCCGCTTTTTACATACGTCCGTCTGTCTAACAAAAGAGTGGCATCTATCGTTAAGGAATTAACAACAACAGGCGCATGCCTGTACCAGTATGAAACTGGTACGGGGCGTGCCTTTGTTGTTGGAACGCCACGTCCATGTTAGAGGGTACGTTTCCGTACCCTTATATAAACATAAAACAAATTCAATGGTTCAAACAATTGCCACCCTGATAGATGAGACGCTCATGGTAATGGGCGCCCATCTTCACGTGCGGATGACAGACGAAGAAAAGGCGTATCTTGATGCTCATTTCGAGCTTATCCATATCAAAAAGGGAGAACACCTCGTCACCAGGGGCGAGGAAGTATGCTACCTCTATTATCTGGAATCCGGCATCGTCCGGTTATGGTTTCCGGACAAAGAGAATAGAGAGATTTCAGCACGGTTTATCCAAGCCAAAGAGTTCATCAATTTTTTCCTTTCACATGAAGAACACCATGCCCACTACAATATCAAGGCATTGGAGCCATGCAAGATCTGGAGATTGCCCAAAAAAGATCTTCATCAGCTATATGAGTTATCCATCAATTTCAACAAGCTGGCCAGAATACATTTGGTAAGATCCATCAACCGCAAAATAATAAGGGAAGAGGAGTTTTACACACTGGATGCCGAAGCGCGTTACAAAGCGCTTTTGGCCAATGAAAAATGGCTGTTACGTTCAATACCCTTAAAAGACATAGCAAGTTATATCGGCATCACGCCACAAGCATTGAGCAACATCCGAAAGCGCATATAAACCAAACCCTATAAGCCGGGCAGGACAGTTTTACACAACTAATCCTATCCGGCTTTTTTCTGTAGAATTATTCCACACCTGCCGGTTTACGGCACATGTATTTTTTAATGCACATTAAATAAACACGAAAGGCCCTTTAAAAGCCCTTCATAAAATTTGTCCTCCCGTATATAATCTATATGTTTGGAGCGAAAACAACGCGATAAGCACCTTGATTCGGTTCTGCCGACAGGAATCCGCGTAAATTGGAAACACCGTATGAGACAAATAGAAAAATATATAACATTAATAACCTAAAGAGTAATTCCCATGGAACACATCAGACTGACTGCTATCAGCCTTAGCCTGCTGTTATGCACCGTAAGCGCTTTTGCGCAACGCCATTATGAGAACATCCCGGCACTTGAATTGAACTACGGCACTAACCTGTTCGGCAATGCAGGCAACTATTACAACCTGTCCTTTTCCAGATACATCAACCGGACAAGCTATTGGAAAGCCGGGTTTAGCTATTTTGAGAAACCTTACGAATATACAGCCAACCTACCGCAAGTCTCTACCTTGAACCCGGAAGAAACGATTCCCGAAACGATACATGACAAGGGTAAGGACTTTTTTGTGGACGGCGGTTATTACAGAACCCTGGCCTGCAACCTGAAATCCGTTTACTGGGGCATCGGCCTGGGAGGATTCATCGGTACAGAATACGTCCGCCACCCCGATAAGGAATACAACTTCATCATCGGCCCGAAACTGGAAACGGAACTGGAAGTATTCATCCTGCCCCGAACGGCATTGCTTGCCCGCATACAACAACATTGGAATCCCCTATCCATTGACAAGTGGAACACTGTCTGGAACGTAGGAATAAAGATACTGCTCTACTAACCGACAAATCATATCACCATGCTTATTATCATATTGTTAGCCGATACAAATGTATCCGGCCTGATCTCCTTATACCGTGAAATAGGCGCCATGCTGATAGGGGTAGGCTTTCTATGTGCCGGACTAGCGGTACTTAAAAAGCTGATAAGCAACCACGAGCGCACCAAAGAGGCCATCATCACCTATATCACGGCATTGGTCACTTGGCTCATTATCTGGCAACTCTTATGAACGTAGTGGATTTGATACTGGTTGCCATACTCGCCTGTGTCACGCTTCACTTTTACTTTCGGAAAAAGAAGAAAGCACTTTCTTCCGGAAAGGAGAAAGAGAAGCCGATAAGGGAGGCGGTGCGCAAGGAAGGGCAGGAGAGAGCCTGTCCGGTCATCTGCGTGGTATTTCAGCCTGAGCTGGAAGAAGAGGAATTGGCTGCCGAGATAGCCGATATGTACCTGCATGGAAGAGCCTACTACTACTCAGGCAAACCACTGCCGGAACAGCCGAAAGAAGAGCCCATATCCATCAAGTATAAGGATGTGCAATGGGAGAGACTGAAAACGATTCATGTTTAATTAAAAAATAGGAACAAAATGAAAGCAATCGAAAATGTAAGAGAAAAAGCGAACCAAGTCATTAACCGCTATGGAAAGGTTATCTTCACCTTTCTCATATTCTTCACGCTGTTGGGAACGGCACAAGTGGCGGAGGCACAAAGCGGCCTGAAGATTAACAGCCTATCCGAAGTGACAGACAAAGCCAAAGAGGGTGCGGACACCATTCTGGACGTAGCCAAATACATTTTGGCGGCGGTACTCGGCATCGCTCTGGTCTTTGTCATCTATTCGCTTGCCACGAACAATCCCCATGCCAAGGAATACCTGCTCGGCTGGATCATCGCCGTGGTAGTCATCATGGTAGCCTTCCTGATTATCTAAAAACGAAGAGCCATGAGAACCATGCGTAAAATCAACAAGCCGATCAAGTTCTTCGGTCTGTCATCGGGACAGTTCGCCATCTTCATGCTGCTGACGGCCATCATCATCATCGTGAGCATATTCAAGCAGCTGCACCCGATACTCATCATCGGAATCATTTCCGCCATTCTGTTTCTATCCGGTCTGCTGTTCCAAACCTTGAAAAAGGAACACAAGGCCGGTAACCCGGACTACCTGACCGGCCTCCGGATCAAGAACGCCACCCCCCGGCAGATAACGGACAAACGGCAGATTTTCAAATTCATCCTAAAACAGCAACCATGATAGGAATCATCATACTCATATCCCTGCTAATCTGTGCGCTGTGCCTGCTGATTGCTCTGCTGTATATCCGGCAGACAGAGATAGAGGTGAAGGACAAATCCGTGGATCTGGAAAGTGTCTTGCCTATCCAGACCATCACGGAGAACGCCGTCATCAACGGGAACGGTGACATCACCGTCGGCTACCGGCTGCTTCTGCCCGAAGTGTTCACCTTGTCGGAAAGCGAGGCGCAATACATCCATGAGCGGTTGGAGGCTCTTTTGAAGCTGCTTCCGGCAGGCACGGTCATCCATCAGCAGAATTTCTACTATACGGGGCGATACCATCATGCAGAATACTCTTCCAATGCCCTGATAGCGGAGAACAACCGTCATTTCAACGGCAAGGAGATACTGAACAGTTACACCAACCTGTATGTGACGTTCACGAACGGCAGCCGAAACGGTAAGATACGCAAAAGCGCATCGGGCACCTCGCTGATGCGAAAGCTGCACTACCCGTTCAAGCAACCTTATAAGGAATATCAGCAACGGCTGACAGAAATGGAAGCCTTTCTGATGAACTTTGAGAACGGTTTGTCGTCCATCCAGCAGTTTGAGATACGCAAGATGGATGATACGGAACTGAACAACGCCATCTACGACTACGTCAACCTCTCTTACGAGACACCGGAAAACGATGCCACGCAGAAGAGCGTCAACCCTATGGCTGTCAGTGAAAGCGGAAGCATGAAAATAGGGCAGCAGCACGTTTCCATCCTTTCGCTGACCAACGAAGGCGAGCATCTTCAGGAACTGGCCGTGCCGCACACCGGCAAGTCGAAGGCATACGGGGGAAACATAGAGATACCGGACAGCATACGGAGCAAATGCTCGATGCTGTACCCCGTAGGACTTGGCCTGCCGTTCAACCACATCGTAAACATCGTGATAGAGATAACCGATCCAGATGCCACCGTAACGGCCATCGGTGCGGAGAAAGACGCGCTGAACTACATCACCAACTTCTACCCTCCGGCGGCAGAGAAGCAACGCGAGCAGGCAGCCTTCTGCGATGAGATTACCCAGTTCGACTACCAGACCGCCTATACCGCCTTCAATGTCGTGCTGAACGATACAGACCGCACCTCGCTCATGCGGAAAACCGCACTGGTACAGCAAGGCTTCAGCTTTATGAACCAAAGTTCGTGCTATGTGGAGAACGCCGAGCTGTGCAACCTGTTCTTCTGCAACATACCCGGCAATGCCAGGGCCAATTACCGGGGCTTCGTCAACACGACCAAGCAGGCCATCTGCTATCTGCAAAAAGAGGGGATGTACCTTTCGGACGAGAAAGGGCATATCTACCATGACCGTTTCGGTACTCCCGCCAAGATAAACCTCTGGGATTATCCGGCGCTGAACAACAAGAACCGCATCGTTATCGGCCCGTCCGGTTCCGGTAAATCTTTCTGGCTGAACAATTACATCCTGCAAAGCTATGAGCTGGGCCGGGATGTGATGATCATTGACATCGGCGGCTCTTACCGCTCGATGATAGCCTTGAACCGGGGCAAATACTTCGACTCTACCGAGCAGAAGAAATTTGCGTTCAACCCCTTCTTGTGTGACCGTGACAAGAACGGCAAATACCTGTACATCGACACCACGGATGCCGAGTCTGCCGATGACCAGATAAAGACCATCGTCGCCATTATCAGCTACATTTGGAAGGTACGTGAACCCATGCTGCCTGCCGAAAACGCCATTCTCAGGAAATCCGTCATCGGATTTTACGACTATGTGAACAATTCTTCAATAGGAGAGAAGCATGAGCGTATCTTCCCGACGCTGATAACTTACCGGGCTTATCTGAAGGAAGTGTTCAGCAAACGGATGACCGAGTTTGAGAAACAGAAATTCGAGATAGAGGAGCTGTTGCTTTTACTGGAACCCTATACGGACGGAGAGCTGTCATTCCTGCTGAACGCTACCGAGAACGTGGATATCGTGCATGACCGGCTGATAGCCTTCGATATGGAAGATGCCTCTAAGAAAGAGTACTTTCCACTCGTTGCCATCATCACCCTGCAAATGATCGTGGATAAAATCAAGAAACGCCAGGGGTTTGCCAAAGAGCTAATCATCGACGAAGCACTCGACTTCCTGCAAGACGAGAAATTCGGAGACTTCATCGCCTACCTGTACCGAACCTTCCGTAAAAAGGAGGGAAGCATCACGCTGGCCGCACAGAACATCCTGTTTTTGAAAAACATGCCGTCCAGTATCAAGGACTCCATCATCATCAACTGCGCGACCAAGATTATCCTCGACCATTCAGAACACCGGCAGAACCTGCCGGAAGTGAAAGCCGTGCTTTCCATCACGGACGAAGAGGCCTATATGATCGAGTCGTTGCAGCGCACGGAACGCTGGAGAGAGTTTTTCATCAAGATGTCGAACGATGCCTTCATCTTCCGCAACGAGGTGTCCGACTTCGCCGCCGTAGCCTTCGATTCGCGCCAGGCGACAGTAGTACGACTGAAGCAGTTGTTCAACGAAAGCGGCTCGACCTATACGGCCATCAACCGCTATCTGGAGGAAAGGAGGAAAAAGTATGGATGACGCCACCCAAGGGCTGACCGCCCTTCTAGGCTGGTCAACCGACTTCAACGGCAGCGCATACAATCTTGCCGGAAGCATTGCCGCCGCACTTTTGGGCGTTGCGCTCATTTTCGTGGTATGGGCACTCGCCACGAAAAAGGAAAATGCCAAGAGCTATCTGACAGCCTGGCTGGTATGTGTCATATTCACCCTATTATTCATCACCAACAAATAACCGTCATGAAAAGAATCATTCTCATACTCGGACTTGCCGCCTCGATAGGGCTGATGGGAACCGGCAGTGTTCATGCCCAGTTCGTCGTGCATGATCCCGGCCACACCCTGCTGAACTCAACGGAATGGATCGCCAATGTCAAGAAATGGGTTACACAAATCAATGAAATGATCGATGCCCAGGAACTGCGGCTCGGCCTGCAAAAGATCGACCAGTTGAAGGAACTCAAATCATTGAAAGAGCTTGCCGACCTGCTGGACGACGTAGCCTGCCTGAGCAGCGACTACAGCTTTTACCTGAACGTAGGATCGAATTACCACTGCCTGAAATTTCTCAACTTTCAGCGTGTGACCGTCAATCTGAGCCTGAGTACCGACCTGCTGTTCAAGGTGGCCACCGTGACCAGTTACTTCTCGATGAACTCGGAAGGGCGCATGTCCTTTATCGAGCAGGTGAAGGAATCGGTGGAAAAAGCCGCCGAAGAGATGCGTGAGTTTAACGAATCCGTGCGTTCCACGGTCATTTACAAATCCATGAAGGGGCATAACCGGAAGACCTATTACCAGGGACGGTTGGCCGCTTTCACACGACACACCAATTAAAGCGTTATGAATCAAGATAATTTTCTCTGGGGACTTCAGATCACGGACGGTCTGACGATGGAACTCGTTTCGCAAATGACAGTCATCGCCTTCGGTGTTGGTGTCATCTGCTTTATCTGCAACCTAGCATACAACTATCTCTATCACGGAGCCAGCCAGCTGTTAAGCCCGAATGAGGACAAATTTCCCGACATGATGGAAATCGCCCGTTGCCTGGTACTGTTCTTCTGCCTAAGCATATACACCCCCATCGCCCAAACCATCGTAGGCACGATGGAAGTAATCAACGAAGCCACCTCGCTGACCTCCGAGCGTGCGCAGGAATTTGCCCAGTTCATGGCACAATCAGCCATCGAACAAGGAGAGATGATTGCCGAATACGACAAACACAGCCTCCAGTCGGAGGTAGCAGCCGGAGAAGACAGCACCGGCGCCATGCAGCACGAACTGGATAAAAAGATGGAAGAGGACGAAATGACCGGTGTACGCTCCAGCGTGGAGAAGATTGTGCAGCTGCTCAACCCCGCCAACCTCGCCACCCTTGTGCTTCATGGCATTTCCGCCCTATTGGTAGGAATCATACAAGTAGTCATCTTGGGTATCGGCGTGGTCATTGTCAAGCTACTGGTCATTCTCGGCCCGTTTGTCTTTGCCGTAAGCATGTTGCCGGTCTTTCAGAAACAGTTGAGTATCTGGTTCGGTACGCTCTGCTCCGCCTGTATGGTATTCACCGTCATCAATATTCTGAACCAAATCATATGGCAGACCTTCAAGGCCATCTATACGGAAAGTGCCGACATGGTGGACGCAGCTACGCAGCAGATACAATATTTAGGAATGGATCTCGCCCTGATTGGTGCTTATTGCAGCTGTTTCTGGCTATCCTCCAAAATCGTAGGACACAGCGATGCCGGGAAAATCATTTCGAAAACCGTGTCAATCGTCACCACGGCGGCCACCATCGCCCTGATGGGAGGCGCAGCGGCAGGCGGCAAGCTGACCAACGTAGGCGGTGCCGCCTCTATCGGGGCAAGTTTCATAAACGACAACAATAAAAAATAGAACTATGAATCTGATGAAATTCAAAGGAGCAGATGATGCGGTCAAGCTGACTATCCGGCTTTCAGCCGGGTACTGCATCATTCTGACTATCGCTTTTGCCAGCAGTATCATCTTCCTTATCAACAAAATAGAAAAAGCATACGGCCAGGCTCTCGTCATCGACAGGCAGGGAGAAGTCTATGAGGCAAGCAGCCTGTCTGCCAGCGATATGCGGCAATACGAATACATGAACCATGTAAAGACCTTCGTAACCCACTGGTATGCCTTTGACGAGAGCAGCTACGAGAAGAACATTTCGCTTGCGCTCAACCTCATAGGCAACAAGGGGAAGGAGCTGTTGAACGAGTACAACGATGTGAATATGCTGAACTCACTCATACAAAAGAATATCCGTTACGGGGTACGCATCAAGGATGTAGAGATTAACACACAAACGATACCCGTTTCCGGAAAGATAATCTTCACGCAGACCGGGTACCGGGCACGGGGAAGCATCTCACGTAATATCGAAGCGGAGTTCACCATCTATGATATGCTGTCCCGCAGCGAGGAAAATGCGCACGGAGCCAAGATAGAAGATTGGATTGTCCGCTATTCCGAACCCGTGGAAAGCAACGGCACCAACACATCGCAGGCAGCTTCTCCGGGCAAGAATGAAAACCAGTCAGAAACCTCTAAACCAACCGACCATGGAACCGAATAAACTTATCAAAGACAAGAACAAGCTGTTGATGGCCATCCCGGTAATCCTGGGCATCCTCTTCCTTTATGTATTCTTCATCCGTGAGGACGGGAACGTGCCGTCAGGGAGTGACAGACAGGCCGCCTCGCAAGCCTTTTTGGAACCACAGTCGGAAATGGCCGACAAGGTGAACGACAAGATGGAAGCCTATAAGCAGGACAAACTGGAAGAGCAGGAGAAGGCACGCATCCTGAAAGAGTCTCAGGTCAAAGGATCTGATTTTTACTTCGAGCTGCAAAACCAGCAGGAGCGGTATGACCGTGCCACACTGGAGCGCATCCGCCGTATGCAGAACGATCCGTACAGCGAAGTCATGGCAGAATACGGAGGTGGCCGGAACGGACGCTTCTCTCATCAGCTGGAAAGCCAACTGGACGGACTGGAGGACGAGCAGGCGCTCAACGAGATTATCCGGGAAGCCAAGAAGAACTCACGCATCCGCAAGGAACTGGAAGAATCCGACAAATACCGCAAGCGCATGTATGAACGGATTGTCAATTATGACCAAGAGGGAAAAACGGAGAAAGCCGCTGCCAACCCTTCCGGCCATCCATCCGCCGACAGCCTGATGCAAAAAGGCCCGATCTACCATGCCGAAAACGGCAAGCGGGTACGCCGCCAACCGACCTCCGCACCGGGAAACAGCAACCTCTTCAGGGCTTGCATCCACGGCGACCAGACCGTAGTCACGGGCAGTACGGTACGGATGCGGTTGCTTCAGGACGTAACCCTATCCGGCATGAAGATACCGGCCAACACGCTGTTTTACGGTATCGCCACTTTGGGAGCCAACCGCCTCGATGTGGTAGTCAGCAACCTGAAGGTAGGAGACAACCTCAATCCCGTATCGGTGGTTGTCTTCGACAATGATGCCATGGAAGGTTTGAACCTGCCCAATAACCTGAAAGCCAGTGCAGCCAAGCGTATGGAACAAGGTCTTGTACAGAACATTGACATGCCGCTCTCTTCCATCGGCACGATGGCCAGCGAAGTGACCAGCGTAGTCAACGCCACCACCCAGGTAGCCAAGCAAATCTTGAACATGAGCCTCTCACAAGTGAAGGTACATCTCAAGTCCAACTACGAAATGTATATCCAAGAAGAGAGTCAGGAATCGAAGTTGCGTAGGCAAGCCGTGCAAGCGGAGTTACAGAAGCTCTATGAGCAAATGGAACAAGAGAAAACGAACAAGAAAAATCATCCCCTTCAAACATTGATAGACAAATTATGATAGACATTCTCAATTACCTGCTTGCGCTGTCAGCGGTCTTTTTCGGCTATCGGATCTACGTATCACGCCGGAACGGACGAGCCTTTAAAGAAATCCGTCCGCTGACCGTTTCTTTCGGCATTACCCTGCTTCTTCTATGGGGCATTACCGTATTCACCGCCTTTTTTTCAAGAACCGTTTAACATATCGACAACATGAAGAAATATATTTATCTACTGTTTTACTGCTTTGTGTGCAGTCTGCCGCTCTTCGCTCAGGAAAACGGCACTCCCCGGAAACAAGCCATCAGCCAAAAAGACATCTTTATCTCTTTCGACTGTGTGAAACACCTGGTATTTCCTGTGCAAGTATCTGATATCGCCATCGGCGAACAGGAGCTTGTCATGGCCAGCCGGGTAGAAGAGGCGCCCCATATCGTCAGGCTCTCGGCGCAAGCGGAAGGATTCACCGAAGAGACCAACCTGACCGTAGTCTGCATCGACGGAAGCGTTTACACCTATCACATCCGCTACCTTCCCGAAGGCGGCACGGATTCGTACCCGAACATTTACGAGGACAACGGGAAATGGCAGCACCATGACTATCAGGCAGAAGTCAGCGACCTCCATCTGGCCGAGTTCTTCTTTCCGGAGGACATCGCTTACGGAACGCCCGGCAACGAGGTGTCCTTCACTCTGGCCGCCTACAACAACCAGTTGAAAGTATCAACCGCCAAAGATGCCGTGGCATATTCCAACCTGTTTGTGGTGGATAAGGCCATGAACACTTACCACATCACCATCAAACGGGGCAATACCTCCGTATTCACCTACAATTTTGATGACCAGCGCAAATATACCGCCCATGTGGATGTGAACAGCGAGGAAATGGAAAGATGCATCCAAGAGCTGCGCACCAAGAAGCGCAACATCTACAGCCTGGGGGTCATCGAGAACAAGTTTGAGTTGTCAATGGCCAATCTGTATGTGCATGAGGACTTCATGTTTTTCATCTTTGACCTGAAAAACAAATCATACATCGACTACGACATCGAGTTTGTCAAATGTTTCCAGCGTGACCAAAAGAAGAGCAAGAACGCCATCCAGCAAGAAACGACCATCGAACCTATCTATCAGAAAGATTTTGATACGAAAATCAAGGGCAAGAGCCGGAACCGGCTGATACTTGGTTTCGACAAATTCACGATACCCGATGATAAGGTATTCGAGATCGAGATTTACGAGCGAAACGGCGGGCGGCACATCAAGCTGGCCGTGTTGAACGAATACATCCTTTCCGCAGAACCCTTATACAAGCCACAGCCATGAAACTGAGAGAAGCATTAGACACCTATATGTTCGACAACGTGGGACAGTTCGGCGGCATCGCCGAATCACTGGGCTATCAGACCGAATACCGGGACGGATATTTCCGGTTCCGCAAAGACGGGGAAGAGCTGAGCATGAGCGTAAGCGAAATCAGGGAAAAAGCCGGAGCAAAGTACGATGAAAGCCTTCGTGACCAATCAAAAGAACGTGTATCCGCCCTTTTTGACAAGGAACGTGCCAATGATCCTAAATATGTCGCCGAGCTGGAGAAGGATGGCATCAGCATCAAGCGGTGGGAGAACCTGAAGGGACATGACAAGGACGGCTTTACCGTCATCGACCATCGCCTGAAGGTATGCTACACCGGACAGTCGCTCTATGAATACGCCTACAAGCAAGGGAACATCCTCGACGGGAAAGGCACCAAGCTGGAAAAGGGTGTCATGTCTGATTTGATGGAGATACACGGCAAACCGGGGAAGCTCCGTTTCAACGATGACGGAATCTCCGTATTCTACCGCAAAGAGGCGTTGGTTATCCCGGACAAGGTGCTGGGAAAGAAGTTGGGCAAGAAAGAGAAAGAACAGCTGCTTGCCGGTGACATCGTACCCATCACCGTAAATAAGAAGGACATCCTGCTGCAAGTTGACCGGGATCTGAACTCCGTCATCCTGCGCACCAACCAGGAAATCAAGATTCCCGACATCATCGGGCAGACCAGCGAATATGGCGGCTACAAGTTAACCAAAGCCGACAAATACCTGCTCGCCAACGGCCATGCACTGGAGAACAAGCTGCTGCACAGTCCGGAAGGCTACTTCATTGCCGACATCCAACTGACGGATGACAGGAAAGGAGTCATGATACAGAACATACAGAGTATCACTCCCGGCAAGGCACAAGAGCTGATCAAGGCCATGACCCCCAAACTGGAAGCCCATGCGGCCAACATAGAAGCTGCAAAAGAGCAAAAACACGAAGAGGGGCGCAATATGGAAGCCGAGTTTAAGGAAGCGGTGGGCAAACATGACTTTGAAAAAATCGGGAAGCTCAAAGAGGAAGGATATAAACCCAGTGAAGAGTTTATCAAAGGAATCGGTAAGGAACACGGTCTGGATGAAAGGCAAACCCATGAAGTCATCCAGCTGTTCGGCACCAAGCCGGAAGAACAGGGCGAACATGAAAGGCAGGCCGCACGTCTGTTGGATGCCGCACAGACCGACAACTTTCATGTCATCCAAGAGATACAGAAAGAAGGGTACCGGCTCACTCAAGAAGACCTTACCCGGATGCGTGAAACGGGTGTGCAAGCCAACACACTGATAGCCGTACAAAAGATTTTCGGGATGGAAGGCAGCACAAAGACACTGGGAGATGTCAAACTGGCCAGCACACCCAAACCCGACAACAGCAAGGAAATGGCCCGTCCGATAGCCAGCACCATCAACCGGGCTTTCAATGACTTATAACCTAAAAAATCAGGAATTATGGATTACGATGAATTAGTACAGAAAAACATTGCAGGAGAAATCAGTGACTTAGAGTTTCTACTTGCACAGGAAGAGCTTGCACAAGCCTATCAAGAAGAGATGGCTGCCAAGCAGCAAGAGACAAACAACCAAACGGCCAGAGAATGGCTGCTTGATTACGAGAACAGAAATCTATACCAATAAATCATGGATACAGCAAGTGATAAAGCATTACAGCGTTTCGCCGAACTGATGATCGAAAAGATAAAGCAGGTGGAAGACAACTGGCAAAAGCCTTGGTTCGGGATAAAGGGTGGGGGACTTCCGCAAAATATCGAGGGAAGAACCTACAACGGAGTAAATTCCTTCATGTTGTTTCTACTTTCGGAAAAAGAGCAGTACAGCCTGCCGGTCTATATGACCTTCATGCAAGCCAAAGACAACGGCCTTAACATACTGAAAGGAGAAAAGTCATTCCCAGTCATTTACTGGAATTTCTCAGTAAGAGACAAGAACGGAAAGAAAATACCTTTCGACGTATATAAGAACCTGGATAAAAACGAGCAGCAGGAATATAAGGTCACGCCGTTTCTGAAGACATACAATGTGTTCAACGTACAGCAGACCAATCTTCAGGAAACGAAACCGGAGAAATGGGAAGCATTGAAGGAGCAATTCAAGATACCGGCCATCAAGGACGAGCAAGGGATGCTCACCGTGCCTCTGATTGATGCGATGGTACGGGAACAGCAATGGATCTGCCCCATTTATTCCAAGGAAGGAAATAGTGCTTACCATGCAAGGGGAGAAGATAACCATATCGTCGTACCCCTGAAGGGGCAGTTTAAGGACGGAGAGAATTTCTACTCCACACTACTGCATGAGATGGCGCACTCGACTGGAGAACCTGAGCATCTGAACCGGGAAAAAGGCGTGATTTTCGGAGACAAGCAATATGCCAAAGAGGAACTGGTTGCCGAACTCACCTCCGCTACCGTCGGGCAAAGCCTGGGAATATCCACCCATATCCGGGAAGAAAATGCCATGTATCTAAAAAACTGGCTGGGAGCCTTGAAAGAAGATCCCAAATTCATCTACAACATCCTTGCCGATGTAGGAAAAGCCAGCAATATGATTCAGGAACATACCGCACGGATGGAACAGTACCTCACACCGGAGGAACGGTTCACGCAGGCCGTCCTGCAAGACAACCGTCCGGTATTGGAGCAGATGAAAAACGAAGGTTTTACCCCTTCATCACGGTTATTGGAAAGTGTTGCGGCAAACCATCCTACAGCCGACAACCTTGAAACGCTACACAGCACTTTCGGCATTTCGCTGCCTTCCATGGAAGCGGAGCCAGCCATGAAAAATATGAATGAGCCACAGCTCGGATTATAAACTTTTAAAAACCATCATTATGTTTACAGGACAAATTATCGGTTATGTCGGTGCGGATGCCCGGCAGAACAAGAACGGAAAAGGATTCAACTTCCATGTATCCACCAAGTACAAGAACGTGAACAACGAGGAACAGACCCTATGGGTATGCTGTTTCGTGAATTACGAGAGTAAAGTCTTTGAGTATCTGAAAAAAGGGACACAGGTATATGTCTGCGGCGATGTGTATGCCGATGTATTCCAGAAGGATGACGGTAGCCACATCCCATCCGTCAGCCTGACCGTCTCACGCATTGAGTTACTGGGAAAGGCAGAGAAAAAAGAGAGCGGTGACGGAACGGCATCCGGACAACCCCAATAACAGCAACGGCCATGGAAAGAGAGAAGAAAGACCTGTCATTCATCCTGATCCTGCTATCCACGCTCATCGGGACAGCCGTACTGTTTCAGTGGGCTATCGTTACGGGATTATACGCTCCACTACGTAATCCGGCCATGTGGGAAAGGCTGATGGAGAAGGATATCCTATTCCGGTTTCTCTACGTTATCCTGATCGGAGGCCTCGCTTTTCTCTTTCCGGTTGGCAAAGTGAAAGACGAAAACAAGAAATGGGTTTACACCAGTATGACACTGGTTACGGCATCCATGCTGGTTGTCGGATTCAGCCGGTTATCAGCGTGGTATAACCTATTTGTATTTCCCATTCTATTCGTAGCGTACACGCTGCTTGTCATCAAGACTCTGCCTTATTTCATCCGGCGTCATGCCCAATCCGATGATAGCATTTTCGGGTTAAGCCGGGAAGAATCGGCTTTCTACTTCCGCTTTGAAACCGCCTCCGGGCCGCTGGTCATCCATAAGCCGCAGCAGAATGTCTATATCGACGGCGGTCCGGGAAGCGGTAAATCAGAGAGCTGGATCAAGGGAATCATCTACCAGTGCGCCGAGCGCAACTATGCCGGATTCGTGTACGATTGGGAGGGTGATCCCACCAAGGACAAGTCACCCATCCTCTCACGTATCGCATACGGAAGCATCGAACATTTCCGGAACAAGGGGATGGAAACACCCCGTTTCGCCTATATCAACTTTGTGGATATGTCACGCACGGTCAGGGTGAACGTACTTTCTCCGCAATACATGTCAAAGGGAAACGAATCGCTATTCATCCGCAATATCATCATGACACTGATGAAGAATCTGGAAGCAAGCTGGAAGGAAAAGACCGACTTTTGGGCCAACAATGCCATCAACTACGTCTATTCAATCGCCTATAAATGTTTCAAGGAAAGGAAGCTTGGTATCTGTACGCTGCCCCATGTGATAGCCCTTGCCCTTTCTGACAGCAACCTAGTATTCCACTGGCTGTCGGAAGATCCTGAAATCGCATTGAACATGTCCTCCATGCTGACCGCCTGGAAACTGGGTGCACAACAGCAGACAGCCGGAGCCGTATCATCCGCACAGACTCCGTTGGTACTCCTGAACAACAAATACATCTTCTGGGTGTTGTCGCCACTTCCCGAAGAAGAGTTCTCTTTGGATATAACCAACAAGGAACACCCAACGCTGTTATGCGTAGGCAATGCGCCCACCATCAAGGAAGCCGTTTCCCCTGCTATTTCCTGCATCGGCAGCGTCTTGATGTCACAGATGAACAATCCCGGCAAAGCGACCAGCATATTCATGGTAGATGAATTTCCGACCATCCTGTTGCAAGGCATTGACACTTTCATCGGAACCGCCCGGAAGCACAATGTCGCTACCATTCTCGCCGTTCAGGACTTCAACCAAGCGGTCAGGGACTATGGAGAGAAAAGTGCCAACATCCTGAAAGCCTCCTGCGGAACGCAGGCTTACGGTATGACCGGAAATGAGAAGACCGCCAAAGACATCGAGAACTTGCTTGGGGAGAAGAAAGAAGCGCAAGAATCTTATTCACACCAAGCCGGTGGCAATAACAGTGTCACGGAGAGCCTGCAAAAAGAAAAAGTCTTAAAGGCAAGGGACATTGCCGGACAAGCAGCCGGACACTTCATTGGCAAGATTGCCGGAGGCAAGCCGCCATTCTTCAGCGTGCAGATGGATATGTGCCGTTTTGAAGAGAAGGAGATACCCCGTTTCTCCTTACCGGTCAAACTGGGCAACGGCAAAGAAGAGATGGAACTGGAAATCCTGGAAGAGATTATCCAGCAGAACTACATCAAAATCATTGAAGATGTCAACGCCATCCTCAAAAAGATAGAGGACAAATTAAAAGAAAAGTCAGCAGTTCCGCCAACCGGGACACACAAGACAGAACAAAAAATCATCCGATAACATTCAACAAAAGAATCCTACCATGAGAAAAATTCATTCATTATTAGCGGCAGCCTGCTTATTGGCCGCTTCATGCAACAAAGAGGAAATCCAATCGGAAACAGACAAAGCCGGCATGTATCACATCACCGTAGCCGTAACCGGTTCCTCACCCAAAGGCAGTGTGCATATATATAATCTTGACGGCGTGAGATTCAGGAACGAACGCACCGGTACCTCCGCAGCTTCCGTAGATGAGAGTTTCACCGATAAAGCGGAATACAGCACGGAAAAGCCTGTCAGCCAAATTACCGTGCAAGGCATTCTCTATTCAAAAGAGAGTGCTATCATCACCATGCAGATAAAAAAAGACGGGGAAAGCGTATTCAACCAGAGCAAACAGTTGGAGGCCGTTCCCGGTATAGACACTACTGTTGATTTGGTTTACAGTACCTTGAAATAAAAATGCAGACGAATCAAAAAACATATACTTTCTCTTCCATATTTAGATGATATTTCTTATCTTTATGAAAGATAATCTTTCTCATTTATAATCTAAGCTCAGATAAAATGAGATTCAACTAATCCAGTCAACGTTATGAAAGTCGATTTCAATCAGATAAAAACAACCATTTCTCTGCCCGATTTCCTGCTGGAACTAGGATGGAAAATCGTGGAAGGCTCTTCCAACTCCTGTCCCAAAATGAGCAACGGAACGCATACCATCGTCATCAAGCGGAACTCGCAGAACCAATACACCTATTGGGACGTGCATAGTGACAGCGTGCGTGGCCGCAGTATCATGGATCTGATGCAGGAACATCTATTTGAAACAACCGGAAAAATGCCGTCCTTGCGCGAGGTGGGGGAGATCCTTCAGAACTACATCAACACCAACCGCATCACGACACCCGAAAAAAGCCGGTATGAAGTAGGTAACACAAGCATGAGAGCGGACGAACTTCAATTCTACTTGAGCCAGCTACAACCCTACAAGGGCAATTATCTCCAGAAAAGAGGTATCCTGAAAGAAAGCATTGAAAGCCGGTTCTTCAAAGACACTTTCTTTATCCGTGAGGTAAAGAACAAAGGGAGTGTTTACCGCAACGTGTGCATCAAGATGTACAATGAAAACGGTGTGCAAGCCATTTCTCAACGAAATGAAACATTCAAAGGGATTATCGGTGGCAAGTTCGACTGTCTGGCGACCAGCAACCATGACAAAAGCCGCCCGATAGACATTCTCTACATTGGGGAGTCATTTATAGACTGTATCTCCCACTATCAATTACGCCATTCCGGAAACGACCTCAATCTTGTATATGTATCTACGGAAGGGACATTCACGGAAGGACAAATGAGGCTATTACGCCTGATTCTTGACAAGAACCAGGTAAAGGAGCTCCGGAGCATCTTTGACAACGACAAACAAGGGCACAAGTACACTCTATGGCTGCATCGTTACTTTCATGGCGATACGACTGATGTCGAGAGCCTGAGTAACGATGAACTCCGCAACAAGGTACGGAAACTGAAGAACGTCGAACTTTCGGAAAACAAGGATTGGAACGATGATCTGAAAATCTCGTGTGGCATCTGTTCCTCCACGGAGGACGGCCAGTAACCTCATAGATTTGCTCCATCACATAATACGACAACCTATAAAATCAGATCAATATGAATATCAAGCATTTATTTTTTTGTATGCTGCTCATTGCCTTTTCCTCATGCAGCAAACCCGGCTATGAGAAGGCCATTGCGGAATGGGTTCAGACAGATTCTCACGGCACCTGGACGGATTTAAAGTTCGAACTACTGGAAGTGTTGGAAACAGAAGACGTCACCGTATCGGACAGCCTGTGCTACCTGAACAACAAAAGCGCACAATTATCCGCTGTCATACAGAAAGCGGAAAGTCCCCGTGCCTTATTCAAACCGTCCTTTTCCGCCTATATGGAAGCCGAAAAAAGCCTGAAAGCAACGGATGCCATGAAAGCCATGTACCTGCACCGTGACAGTACGGAAGTTATCGGCAAGATATTAAAATGCAGGTATGCCATCGTCCAGCCACACTCAGGGGTGCAGCAGAAAAAGACGGCTTCTTTCCTATTGTCCCCCGACATGGAAAAATGTATCGGCAAACTAAAGCCGACAAGCAAATAATCCGAGCGTAACGATGTGTAGCGACAACGTTTTTTGGGGTTCTTTTTTGGGCGTCTTCCAAAAAAGAACTCCCACACATTTAGATGTGTGGGCTATTCATTACACTACCATCCTTTCCCTTATCAACGGTATATTATCCCGTACCAAATTCAGAATCCGGTCATGATAGGCTGATAATTGGTTAGACTTTCCACGACACTGGCACACCTCCATCCTGCTAAGTGAAAACTCCACCGTTTCCATGCGCCTTCCATCCACCGTTGCCGACATTATCAACGAATCTTCTCTCTTATAATAGGCGTTGCTGAATACACAATGATGCAGCAACTTTCCCTCTTTGTAAAAGTCCGAAAGGCTTTCCAATACCCGAACCATAATATTTCCATCCGCAAACGAAAGATTAAAGAAACGTGATTTGGCAGCAATATAGTCTTTTTCATCCTTTTCAGAATATTTTTTCTTACATTTCCCCATCACCCAATCATGCGCTTCTTCTACATTCAACGGACACAAATAATGAGGATTTCTCGCATCCAATTTATTTTCTATCAGCATATCCACATAGTCCAGCCACAAGTCCGCATCATGTATCACATAGTCATGTCTTAAACAGATTTTTACATACGTCCAATACTTATCTATACCGTATTTTCTCTCTAAAAATCTCAAGAACAAATTCATTTGCCCTGCCTTATATAATATCTCCATCCGATTATCAGTTAATAATGTCATAAAGAAGGAACTCGGACAAATATCATAAAAGGCACCCTTAAATCCATTCCTCGTAAGTTCGGGTATCACTTTCATTCTCGGATAGATAACTGCCGGGCAAATATCATAAATACGGTCATGATGCACATTCCGCTTACGCAATTCCAAAGAACTTCCATATATCCATGCATCGTAATAAAATATAGACATGCCCCGCAGCAAAGACAGCGTTTCTGTCTTGCCCTCTTTATTCATCCAACACTGTACCGCCTCAATTATAAAGTAATTAGCCGGAGACCCTTTTTTCAGCCGGCAGTCCACCATAAAAAAACGGATAACTTGATATTGCTTGTATGTAGTAATCACACAAAAATATTCTTTATATACAGCCGTCCTTTTCCTGCTATTCTCCAATTTCAGGTTCATACCGCAATGAGGACATTTACAGTTTTTCTTATCTTCCTTATCCCGCCATGTATGCCCACAATCCAAACAAAAGCAATTCCCCTTTGCATCACGCTTGAAATAATGCACAAAGCAATGTTTATAGGCATAACGCTTTTGAGCCTCTGAAACGGGAGCTAACTTCCTGCTCCCATTCACGATTTCCATTTGTAATTTTGTCTTGGGTTTCATATCAAAAAAGAGTTAACTGGGTTTGTACTTCGGTGTTGTTCTCACGTTTAGCTTGTTGACGCTTCTTCAACTTTGCCAATTCTTCCTCCTGCAATTTTTTGATAGCAGCCTCACGAGCCGCTTTCTTTTCTTCCTCTGACAATTCAACATGATGATTTACGACTACATTACATTTCAATGGGCTACCCACCTCAATATTATCTTCCTGATAATAGTGCAACGCCATACCAAAAATTTCATCATCACTAAAACCACAGCAACCGCTTTTCTTCACTTGGTTTAAAATATAGGTAATGCAATTATCTATATTCTTTGTAGGTTTTTGATAGACTGGAGCAAACAGACTATCCACCGCTGCCATATTATCAAGGTATGCCTTGATGGTACTTTTAAATTGTTCTGACACTTTCATAGTATATCATTTTTAGATTTCATTTCACAATAAGCCAATTTCACGAGAAACAAGGAGAATAGGCAAATAAGAGCCAACAACGTAACCGACACAACCTTTATCGGACTTGGCGTTATTACCGCTCCGACAAACATAGCCACTGCACAAAGAGCGATGATGACCGAAAAAACAAATTGAATGATTTGCATATACTTCTGCTACTTAGTTTGTTAAACTTCTAATTTTATGCTTCAGCTAGATTTAAAGACCTTTTTTTAAAACCC
>NZ_JAHQUN010000039.1:0-55713 GCF_019052485.1 Bacteroides sp. MSK.20.82 | reverse complement strand
CTTTTATTCATTTTAGTTGATACTTATAGTAGTCAACCAAATCCAGGGTAAGACACTTATTAATAGCTGAAATGAATGACAGCGTGACGGCAAATCTTTCCGTCACGCTGCTGTCACAGGTTGCTGTCACGGTCTTATGATTTAATTATCAGACTATTGTCACAGGTTTAGTGACAGGTGACAGCAATTTTTCAAATTTATATCTTTATGTAGGCGTTGAGTTCAAGTCATAAACGCAGGGAAATCCGACTTTCTTCCCCTCGGTCCGGCATACGAAGGCTGCAAATACCGGTCGCCTTATCCCAACTCCACACCATACTTTCAGTGTCATCGTCCGGATTCTCTTCCAGACGTTCCGGCTTCACCTTCTTTACTTTCTTACCTTGCACGGTAACTCCTTTGGGAGCCGTCTTCAGATACATACGGAAAATAAAGTTTCGGGGAGCGGGCACTGCATACCCTTTTCCTTCACGGGCACCAACCGAAAGAAGATAACCACCCTCCTCCGTCCGGAAGCGAACGGGAGTTTTGGCAAACTCATCCCGTTGATAGCCGAGGTCTTCTCCCTCATCTTCGTACAAAGTGAACGAGGCCTCCTCTCCTTTTGGTGCCGGAAATACTTCAAAGATCAGCGGATAGACCGGTTTCTCATGCGTGTAGTTCATCACCGGCATGGTGGGGATGATGGAACCCTGCTTTACAAACATCGGGATGCACGACAAGGGAGCTTCCACGGTAGTCCACTGTTCTCCGGTATAGACTGTTTGTTTATTGTTGTAGTCAATCCAAGTGCCTTCGGGCAGATAGACATTCTTCGTACGTGCCCCCTTCTTCACCACCGGAGCTACCAGCAGCTCTTGTCCGAACAAGAACTGCCCATCGGTAGAGAACGTTTCCATATCCGCCGGATATTCCAAAAAGAGAGGACGCATGATGGGCAATCCCGTATCATGAGCTTCGCGGGCATACGTATAGATATAAGGCAATAAACGATATTTCAGTTCGATGGCCTCCTTCGCGTTCTTTTCCGCTTCCGGACCGAAGAGCCACGGTTCTACCGGATTATCCCCCTCATGATGAATACGGCTCAAAGGATTGAATGCACCGAACTGTATCCATCGGGTATAAAGTTCCGCCATGGATGGATAGTCTTCGATGTCTCCGCAATACCCCGTAATGTCACAGGTAGTAAACGGAATCACTCCCAGCCCTGCGGAAAGAATCACCGGAATCTGATTAGCCAGTTGCCCCCAGCCCTGCAATACATCGTCTCCATTTCCGCAATCTCCCGTCCAACCGAACGTATAACGCTGCAATCCCGCATAAGCGGCACGGGTCATCTGGAAGACGCGACGGTTCGGATTCCGTTTCTCGAACTGCTCTTTGACCACTTTATCCCAAGTCAGTCCGTAGACATTATGGATTTCGTCGTGCATACCCAGGTGATGTTTCATCACAAGGCGTTCGGTCTGCTCTTCGTTGCTCCATGCGGGTTCTCCCATATCCGTCCAGAAGCCGGAGATGCCATCGTCAATGGGTTTCTGCTGATAGGTTCCCCACCAGTCGGCTACGGCAGGTAAAGTAAAATCCACTACCCCACAATTTCCGCCCCAAGGCCACGGCATGTCATAACTCTTCCCGTTCGTGCTGTCCTTGACAAAATATCCCAGACGGTCCGCTTCCTCCCATTGCTTCTTGTTGGCTTGCGAGATGACCGGGTCTTGCGATACGACTACCTTGAATCCCATTTCTTTCAGGTCGGCAAGCATCTTTTTCGGGTTCTCGTAGTTTCCTTTCCGCCATTCGAAGTCCTGTAGATGTTCCGTCCAGCCGATGTCCTGATAGATAATATCACAGGGGATGCCGCGTGTCCGGTAGCCTTCGGCTATTTCGCGGCTCAGTTTCTCGCTTGTCAGCAGGCCACGACATTGCGCAAAGCCCAATGCCCATTTCGGAGGCATGATAGGTTTGCCCGTCAGTCCTACATACTGACTCAGGATTTCCTTATAGTCCTTGCCGAAGATGAAGTAGTAAATCATCTCCCCGTCCGGCGCCTCGAAGCTGTAATAATCACGGCTTTCCGTTCCGAACTTAAATTCTGTCTTATACGTATTATCAAGGAAAATACCATACCGGTAACTGCTCATAAAGAAAGGGATGCTCTTGTAAAGAGGGTCTTCCACCACACTGTAACAAGGTTTATCGCTGTTCCACATCTTGTAAGATTCTCCTCTGCGGTCCATCTTGCCGGTCTTCTCCCCAAGCCCGAAGAAATGCTCGTCACGGCGAAGCGTTTTATATTCCACCTTCTTCGTGCCTTCGCTTACGTGTCCTTTATCGGCATAGTCACTGAAGAGGAGTTTCTGATATTTGTCGAATATCTGGATGCTCATCGGCGACTTGTTCACCCGTATGCGCAGCTTCGAGGTAAATATCTCATAGCAGGCGGCCTGTTCGTCCACATGAACCGTTCCCACATCTTCCAGTTCTTCATTGATCACGGCAAAGGAAGCGTTTCTCCGTTGCAGCTTCCCGTCCGGCGAGAACCAGATTCTTACCACGGAAGGACTGCAAAGTTGCAGTTGCAGCGCAGCACTGTCCGCCAGGTGAAAAGTCACCTGACGTCCCTGCTGCGTAAAAGAGGTACATATACTTTTTGCGTTTTCTGCCCAGACCAACGCCGGAAACATCAGACACAACATCCACACCCCAAACTTATATCTAATCTTCATACCTATCGTTTTTAGTTATTCCGTTGCAACTGCCTTATTCAGCTACAATCATTGTCCAGTATTTCAAGGCAGGCAGTGTGAAGGAGACTACCCCGTTCTCCTGCGTAAATGCCAGTTCCTGCAAGGCTCCTCCGTGTACGTCCGGCGATGCCACCCACAATTTATTCACTTTGGCGGGCAGGTTCATCTGCAAGGCCGCTTTCGTGATCAGGGCAGGTTCGGGCATGGTGCCGTCCACGTCCCGCCAGCTAAGGCTGTTCGCCTGCGAGAAGTTAAGCAGATGCACTACTTGCTTGCCGTCTACCTGCTTGGCGTAGGTAGTGACCGACCCCAACTTTGGAGGCCATACGTTGAGTTTCATTTCTCCGTTGGTACAGTTCATAGCGATGCTGTTCTCCGTTCCGCCGTCGCGGAGCAGGTTCTGATAAGACGTGAGGAAGTCGTAGTAATGAACCATCGCCGTTTTCAGTTCCTCGCTCATCGTCAGGTTGTCGTTCGGAAAATATTCTTTGCACAGCATATGGTCACCACCCAGTTCGAGATGCGAGCCACCCAAAGCGAACATCACCGCATCCGTCAGCAGGATGCCCGCTGTATTGAACTCTCCCCGATGATCCGCCTTATTATAGTTCATATAGGCAGCGAAAACCGTATTCAGCTGATTATTGCCATACACTCCGTTTTCATACAGGACGGCTTTCAGATGGGTAAAGTCCGCCTCATCCGCCCACATCTCATTATAGAAGAAATCTACTTTGCCGGTTTCTCCGATCTGACGGGCACCGTAGCGGCTTACGGCATTCATCACCAGACTCTTGTCGGGATGCGCCTGCTTCATGGCTTCGATAAAAGAAGCATATCCTTCACGGAGGTTGACCGGCGTACCGTTGTAGTTGTAAAGTGTTCCCCGCTTGCCCAACTGGTCGATCTGATAGCCGTCGAAGGCGAAGTTCGCATACACGTCGTCATTCCGTTCCGCCATATATTGCTGCCATTCCTTGTCAGAAGGATCTACCAGATAGATATTGCTCTTCCATCCGCTTGGCAGGTCGTGACTGTCTTTCGTGGTATGCGAAGCGTCCTTAAACAGATACCATTCTTCTTTCACCCCGTCGGAAGCCGCATCCTTCAATGCCCCGAAACAAAGATTATAGAACATGGACTTCATTCCAAAATGTTGTTGTGCCTTGATATAATTCTTCACAGAGCTTGTATGGACAGGGCGGTTCGCAATGTCGAGATATTCCTCGTCCAACTGCGTGCGTGTGCCGCCCAGCGGCCAATGATGTTTATTGTGCCAGTCCTGAAACTGTACCCAGTTGATGTGATGGCGGTTCAGATAAGCCATCTCTTCCAGCGTTTTCTCTTCTGTCTTGTCTCCGTCGAAATCTGCCACGAAGCCATATCGGGGGAACCGTGCCGGATGGCTGGATACATCTACCGCAATCGTACCGACGATGACATCCGTACCGTTTTCCTGCCGGTAAAGTTCTGCCATGTATCCTTTGAAATCGGTGGAAGGAGCCTTCCATGTCCAGTTCGTACCGCTGACCGGTTCTTCTCCGACTATTTCTCCCAAAAGGCGATAGCGTACCTTTGTTCCGGCAGGCAAGGCATCGGCGGCAGTGAAAGTCACTGTCTCGTTCGGTTTATAAAAAGCCTTGTCAGTTGTCAGTTCCACGCATAAGTCCGATGTCACCGGAGTTACTTCGGTCACACTGCCCGACGCTCCTCCGTTCTGTGGGTTCGATTCATGATCGTCGCTGCAAGACAGACACAGGAAGGCAGCCACCAAATATATTATCTTCTTCATCTTGAATACTTGTTTATTGTTTTACAATTGAAATCGTTTCTTTCAACTGGTCAATCGTAATCCGATACGAGCCAGCTTCCTGAATATTCCATTTATTGTCCAGACTGCCGAGGTCTGTATCCGGATACATATTCTTCAGTTCCGCATCCGTTTTACTGGTAAATAAGGCTGTCTCCACTTCACCGGTCGGTGCCTTTCCGCTCTTGTCCGCCATCAGCCAGTCTCCGTTCCAGTCGGACTGCTTGTCGCAGGAGATCTTCATCTCCCCTGTATTCAGTGTACCGCTCCAGGTAAAGATGTAAGGGCTGTCGGCACTTTTAGCCATCGGGGTGGCGTTGTCGATGCTCCATCCGTTCGGAGTGGCATCGCCTACCAGATACAGTCCTTCGTAGGGGGTAAACGGACGCATCAGCATCTTTTCCTTTCCCTTGGCTGTGAGGAACAGCACTTTATAGGCCTTGCCGCATTCGCTTTCCTTCATTTGCCATTTATTGTCTTCACCTCCCAGTACAACTGAAGTGGAAGTATACGGAGCGTTCCCTTCGGTGGGATGGAAGAAAGCATCCGACTGACCGAAGTCCGTCACGGAAGTAAACTTAAAATCACCGTCCGCCTTCCACGGAATCACGGCACCATAATGGAACAGATTCATCTGAACGGCATCTTTAGACAGTGCCTCGAATCCCCAGCCATTGTCGCCGGTAAAGGAGCCGACAATATAGAATTCTTCAAAGCGCCATCCGATGTTTTCCGTTTCGGTCATGGTCATTGTCAGGTCGAGCAGGTCTACCTTGACTATATAGGTCGCTTCCTTGCTGACTGTAAACGGTTCGTCCGGTTCGTCGCCCGATGTGCGGTAGATAAGCCGTAGTTCTTCTCCGGCAGCGGCATCCCGGTTGTAGGATGGAAGAAATTCTCCCAATGTCGTTATAAACTTGAATACACCAGTATTCAGCTTTCCTGTCCACGTAAACTGTCCGTTGTCCGTGCGCTCCATAGGCGTCGCTTGATCGGCGCTCCATCCGTTAGGGGCAGCTTCTCCGATGAGGTAAAGCGTCGGAGTAACCGGTTGATAAGTAGTCACATCCAGCGAAACTGTGGCACGCTGCTCCTTTTCTTCCATTCCGGCAACAGTAGCGGTAATGCGTGCTTCCAGTGATACTTTTTCGGCATAGCCGACGCCTAGCTGCGTGTTCAGAAACTGATTGAGTTCTTCCGTTTTCTTCGTCCACTGATAAGTTCCCGTTCCTAAATCTACGGAATAGGCACGGGCGAAGTCGGTTCCCGCCTTGGCTATTTCCAGTGTATAAGAAATACGGTTTCCGCTTCCGTAGTTCGTTCCCGTAGTCCATGAAAGCGTTAACGCCTCCTGACTGTGATTCTTTTCGTTCAATACGATCTCCTGCTGATTCACCGTAAGAGTCAGCGTATCATGTCCCTTGTCCGTCTCCATATAATCCTCGGCGCAGGAAACCATCGCTCCACCGATGAAAAGAGAGCACAACATCTGATATATATATTTCTTCATCATATGATCTGTCTAAATGAATGATTGTAAAAGCGATTAATAACCGGGATTCTGAGTCATCAGATTGTTAGAGTCCATCTCTGTCTGCGGGATGGGCAGCAGCAGACGTTCCTTCGTCACCTGATTCTTGCCGATGGATTTCAGGAACTCAATCGCATAGTTACCATTATTGATGCGAATCATATCAAACCAGCGATGTCCCTCAAAAGCAAGTTCCATCCGACGTTCGTGAATAATCTTTTCCCGCATTGTTTCCTGATTCAAGGTAGTCGGTACATCCGCCAGTCCGGCACGATGACGGACGATATTCAGAGGTGCGGCAGCCTGGTCGGGATGTCCCAGTTCGTTCAGGGCTTCCGCCTTCTTCAACAGGACATCCGCATAACGGTATACCACGAAGTTATTCGGGTTGGTATTATATTCCGGCGAAACGGTCTTCGACACAAGGAACTTCCGGACGTTGTAACCTGTACCCGACCATGAACGTCTGTATTCCATGCCGTCGAAAGCAGGACAGCCTTGATATAACACGGTCACATCTTTGCGCAAATCGCCCGCTTCGTACTCTTTGATAAATTCTTCCGTAGGCAGATTCCATCCGTAAGCGCCTGCCACCATACCGGAGTTGCGGGGTCCCATGAAGGTCGACAGCCAGGAAGACTGGTTGTCCCCTCCCCAGAAATCGTATTCCGTACTGCCGGAGTATTGTACTTCGAAAAGGGATTCCGCACCGTTATTGATCGTAGCGTCGAAATTATCGGCATACTTGCACTGAGACAAATCATATCCCATCGCAGTAATCTGGTCGCACAACGTAACAACTTCATTGTAATAATCCCGATGATTGGGCGCCAGCGTCAGGTAAATATCTGCCAGCATAGCCATCGCCGCCTCTTTGCAGGCACGTCCCTTGTCATTTTCTCCGTAACTGCTCTTTGGGGGAAGCATATCCACCGCATTCTTACAGTCCGATAGAATCTGCGCATATACCTCATCTACCGTATTGCGGGCAATATCCGTCGACTGTCCCGGCTCAAAGGGCTGTAACCGCAAAGGTACGCCACCATAAAGGCGGACGAGGATATAGTAGTAATGAGCACGCAGGAAATATGCCTCACCCATGCAACGGTCTTTTATCTCATCGGAGATGGCAGCCGAAGGCAGATTGGAAAGCACGATATTACAACGTCCGATGCCTACCCACGGAGAACGCCATACGTACAGGGCAAAACCGTTGTCGCTCTGCGCTATAAAGTTAGCCGCCTGAACAGTTTCCAGTCCGTCGGTTCCTCCTCCGGCGCCTACCTCGCTGTTGCCGGCAAGGATGTCGAGGCTCCACAGGCGCTGATTATACATATTGGACGACTGCAACGTCTTATAGCAGGCAGTAGTCAGTGCTACGGCAATCTCATTGGTCACTTCCGATTCGGGGTCCACACCGTATTTGGGGTACTTATCCAGAAAATCACTGCACGATGTCAAGGCAAGTACGACAAGTATCATTATAAAAGTCAGTTTCTTTTTCATTTTCTTCCTCCTGATTTAAAAGTTAAAGTTCAAGCCCATACTGAATGTACGCGAGATAGGGTAACGGCTGCTGTCTATACCGTTGACATCCACCTCGGGGTCGAAGCCCGAATATCCGGTGATAGTCGCCACATTCTCGCAAGAGAAGGAGATACGGGCGTTTTCCAGTTGAATCTTTTGCAACCACTTTTTAGGCAGTGTATACGAAAGGGTGATATTTTTCAGACGGAGATACGAGCCGTTTTCCACAAATCGGTCGGATACGCGGCAGTTCTGGTTCGGGTCGCCCCAGATGGCACGCGGCATGGAGTAGCTTGTGCCTTCTCCTGTCCAGCGGTTCAGTACGGCTGTGGTCTGGTTGTAGGCGGCAGCCATTCCTTCGTTGTCCACATTGTTGGCATTATAAATCTTGTTGCCTGCCACTCCTTGCAGGAAAACGGAGAGTTCCCATCCTTTGTAAGATAGGTTGTTGGAGAGTGAGAAGAACCAGTTCGGATTCGGATTGCCAAGAATCGTACGGTCTTCGTCGTTAATCACTCCGTCGTTGTTCAAGTCTCTGAAGCGGATGTCCCCCGGAGCTGCGCCCGGCTGGGTGGCGTGGCGGTTGACTTCTCCCCAGTTCTGGAAAAGCCCGTCGGTAACGTATCCATAGAAAACGTTGATCGGGTAACCGGCTTTCAGCATGGTCACGTATGAATTGCCTATCTGGTTGATAAACATCGGAGTTTCGCTGTTCAGGTCCAAAATCTCATTTTTATTGTAGGTAGCCGTTAAAGCGGATTCCCAGGAGAAGATGCCTTTCAGGTTGATGGTACGCAATGTCATTTCCACTCCTTTGTTGCGCATCTTGCCGGCATTGGTGAAAGTCTCGGTAGTATCTTCAAAGCCCGAAGTGATGGGGATGGAAGCCTTCACCAGCATATCGTTCGTATTCTTGATATAAGCATCCAGTGAAAGGCTGACACGCGAATCGAACAGGCTCATGTCCACTCCGAAGTTGGCCTGGCGCACTTCTTCCCAATGGATGTTCGGATTGGAGAGAGTGGTAGATACCAAAGCAGTGGAGTTATTGTTTCCGAAAGGATAGACACCCGTGTTGTAAGATGCGACAAATCCATAGTTACCGATTTCCTGATTACCGGTCACACCGTATCCGACACGCAGTTTGAGATCGTTCATCAGGAAGTTATCTTTCGGGAACCAGTCTTCCTGAGAGACACGCCAAGCCAAAGATACGGAAGGGAATGTTCCCCATCGGTTGTTCTTACCAAAGCGGGAAGAGCCGTCGCGACGTACGGTAGCCGTCAGTAGGTATTTGTCTTCGTATGAGTAGTTGAGACGTGCCATCAGTGAAAGCAGTGCCCAGTCGCTCTGGCTGCCGCCAAGGCTGTACATCTTTTCTCCGTTGTCCATCTCATGGATATTGTCGAACATGAAAATGTTTTTCTGTGCGTTCAGATAATCGTAGTTATTCCACTGTGCAGAAGAACCTGCCATCACACCTACACGGTGTTTCTTTGCAAAAGTATGATCGAATACGAAGTAGTTGTCCCACAGGTAGGTGAATGATTTGTTGTCGCTTTTGTAGCGGGAAGATTCTTCTACCGGATTCGGTTTCCAGTCGTATGCCGGCGTGAAGTTGTCGGCAAACCAGAACTTGGCGTCATAGCCGAAGGTACTTTTCAGTTTCAGCCATTTAGTGAAGGTGATCTCTCCGGTGATGTTTGCGAGGAAGTTATATCCTTTCGTCTCGTTCGTCATCATGTGAAGCGTACCGATCGGATTGCGGATACTTCCGTACCATTGCGCTTCCTGTCCGGGACCGCTCCAACTGCCGTCGTCATTCTTCACCGGTTGGGTGGGAAGGGCTTTCATCGCATCACCGATACTGTATGTTCCTCCTTCTTTTACATCTGTGCTGAATGTCAGGTTGGTGGTGAATTTCAGCCATTTGTTGACTTGGGCGTCACTGTTCGCCTGAAAATTGAAACGGCGATAATTGACACTCTTCACAATACCGGACTGATCGAGAAAACCGCCGGATACATAATAATGCGCCTTTTCCGTGCCGCCGGAATAGCTGACCGAATAGCTCTGCTTCACTCCCGTGCGCAGCATCTCGTCGAGCCAGTTCGTTCCTTTTCCCAATGAAGAAGGGTCTGCCCAGTAAGGGTTGGTGTTATCGTCATTGTTTGAGAGCATGTCATTGCTCAATGCTGCATATTGGGCGGCATTCAGCATATCAGGCACTTTAGTTGCATTCTGTATCGCCCAGTTCGCATTGACCGTTACCTTTCCGACGCCTTCGGCGCCGCGTTTACTGGTAATCATCACTACACCGTTGGCACCGCGCGAACCGTAGATGGCAGTTGCCGAAGCATCTTTCAGTACGTCTACCCGTTCCACATCAGCCATATTCAAGGAAGATAAGCCTAAATCGGTGGGAATCCCGTCGATGACAATCAGCGGGTTGCTGTTGTTGATCGTGCCCAGACCACGGATTTTAATGGTTACATTGTCCCCCGGTTTGCCGGCATCGATAATTTGCACGCCGGATACTTTTCCCTGCATTGCCTGACCGATATTGGCTACCGGAGAGTCTTTGATATCTTTGACTCCTACGGAAGATACGGCGCCGGTCAGGTCGCTCTTTTTCATCGTTCCGTAACCTACTACAACGACTTCGTCCAATACTTCGGTATCTTCCTGTAAGGTTACTTTCAGTGCGGTTTTTCCGTTCACCGAAACAGTCTGCGTCTTATAGCCGACAAAAGAAATGGTCAATGCGCTGTTAGCAGAAACATTTAATGAGAAGTTACCGTCGATATCGGTAATCGTGCCGTTCGTGGACTTGCCTTCTATCACACTGGCACCGATCACCGGTTCGCCCGTGGCGTCCACTACATGTCCTTTTACTGTAATCTGCTGTGCGAATGCACTAAGAGATAGTAACAAGCCCCACATTATTAATAGGAGGCGATGTTCAAAGCCTTTCGACTTTATACTCTGTTCCATGTACATCAATTTAAAGTTAATATTAGGATTACTTTTTGTTTTCACTGAAACAAAAGTATCCACAATTAAATGCGCTTCTTTTGCCAGATAGCAAAAATATAGTGGTTTATACAGTACAAAACAGCATAAAACACTAATAATAAGAATATTATAGAATAGCGACCGTGCTAAAAAAGTAGTGGATTTCTTACTCTTCCACCTTCCCTATTTTCATTACTTTAGCCTCAAACTCATCCCGTTCGCCGAGTGCCTTGTTGCGGACACGTGTCCGGTAATTATAAATAGTGGTCACAGAGTAGCGGAGGAACTGGGCGATCTTGGTACTATCCGTAATCCCCAGACGAATCAGGGCAAAGATACGAAGTTCGGTATTCAGCAGTTCGCCCTGCTTGGGCTGCATCGGTTCGACAAGTAACGCATTAAACTCTTCCACAAAGTTAGGGAAGAGTTGCAGGAAGGTCATATCGAAGTTTGCGTAGAAGTCTTTCAGCTCTTCTTCGAGGAATTGGGAGGATTTAATAGCTTTATACAACTCTTCTACCCTGCCGGCAGCCGCAATCTTATTCAGAGAACGACGGTATAAGTCCATCTTATCCAGATAGGTGGAACACTGGTCCATATAGCGGCCGATGTATTCCTCTTTAATATAGTTAGCTTCCGAAAGGGTATGGTTCATCTCTTTCAGTTGCGAATTGGAGTCATGAAGTTCACCGTTCAGCTCTTGCAGAAGCGTATTCGTGTCAATCACTTCCCGACGGGCGGCAGCCACTTTCTTCATCTGCTTGTAAACGAAGAATATAGCCACCAGCAGAAAGACGGAAAGCAGACTGATACAAATCAAAGATATCTTCATTTCCTGTTGCTGCCGCTTGGTTTTCAGCTGGTAAGCCTGATCGATGATGGGGAAGACTTGCGAGATTTCCAGTGTACGAAGGCGGGCGTTGCAGAGTGTAGCATCTTCGAGCGAGCATTTCAGATAGTTGTATGCACGGTCAATGTCTCCGTCCTCATATACAAGAGAGGCGAGCTTCCGCAGGGAAACATATTCTTTGACTGCCGATTTTAAATCGGCGATGGCCGAGAGAGCCAGAAAGTGTTTCTGCCCTTTCTTGTCTCCTTTGAGGCGATAGGCTTCTGACAAGGTATAAGTAATCATCGCCTTGGAATGATCGTCCAGAGAGGGTTTCCGGTAGAAGTCGGTCAGCATGGTTATTGCCTGATCATATTGGGCGTGTACGGTGCATTTGTCGGCCATCACCAGCACATGACCCAATGAGTCGGAGGCATTAGTCTGTAAAAGGGAATCCCGATACAGGTCCGTCATCCGGTAATACTCTTTTTTCTCTTTCTCGGTGACGGCATAATCTCCCATCAAACCGTAAATAGTACGATACAAGTGGTAATAATAGGGATAGAGATAATCAGACAGGGTTTTCTTGTCTATCTGTCCCAACTGCTCCAGAGCTTCCTTGTACATTCCGGTGGTTCCCATCACCTCTGCCATATTCATGGCGGCATCATCCAGATAATCCTGTTTGTTCAAATGAGAAGCCAGTTCCTGCTTCCGCTGTGCATATACATACGAAGAGTCCAGATTATAAGCCCGATATTCGTCGAAAAGCCTGCCGCAAAATCCATAACACTGCTCATCGGAGGTAGCCTCGGACAGCAACTTCTTCAAATCGGAGATACGTGCTTCTTTTTCTGCACCGTAAGTCTGACGGTTCCTGATAATTCCGTCAATCTCACGAAGCAGCATATCTGTACTCTTATCATCATTTCTTGCGCAAAGCAAACAGGGAAGGACAATTGTCACGAAAATCAAAATAATCTTTCTCATAGCGCCATATGTATTATATCTGCAAAGATAAAAGTCTTTCAGAAACCGACAGCCTTCTTTGAGAAATTATTGCAAGTCTTGGGAATAAAAACGTGTCCGATCAGTAAGCCCTCAAACCGAAATCAAAGCTCATCTTTTTAGTTTCCCGTACTTCGATTTTCAACTCATTCTTTCCTTTTCGCAAATATCGGCAATAATTACTGATATTGTACTGATTATATTGCCTGGTTTGTTTCACCTCCTGCGAAAAGACCTCCACTCCATTCAACCATACCTTCACATCTCCGGTAGCACGCACCCACAAAGACAAATGGCTGAATTCATCATTGACATCAAATGAAGTTTCCGACACAATTTCCGAACGGGGAGGGCAATCGAAAGGCAAAGAGGTCATTTTCGACTCCTGCCCGTTAAGGCTGACTGCACGGCTGACCGCACTCCCATTCTGAGCGTCGGGCACCAAAGTAATGACTTTCGCCGGATTGACATGATATAAACGATCGTGCATGATATGCAACAAGCCTTCCGGAATTTTAATAACTTTCCGGTCATAAGTAATCAGACCATTTACTTCACCTTCGACATCAGTGGTTTGTGTATAAATCGCCGCACTCAGCCCCTGTGCTATCAATGTCTCCAAATCATAGACCAGACGACCATAGTTATCCATCAGCGCCATTGCTCCATCAATATTTTTATATCCCCAGTTCCGCATACCGGGATTCCACAGATGTTCTTTGATGGCCCATCCATACCCTCCGAATTCTCCTAAGACAGAAATCCGATTGCCATTACAAGCGGGCAAAATCATGGAAGCAGACGGATAATTGTGTACATCATACATATGGCCTACTCCTCTGTCTGTCCAGCCGGTTACTCCGTCAATGATACGGCTTTTATCGTATTCCATTACCTTTTCCACTATTTCTACCGTATTATGCTGTCCCCATCCTTCATTGAAGATTACCCACGTTGTGATACAGGAATAAAAACGCAGACGGTCAATCATCTCGAACATCTCCTGTTGCCATTGGTTAGTATGTGATGCGGGTGCATTCCAGTCCGTTTGCGCATTGGGCTTAATATGTTCTTCGTCTTTTCTTTCGGTAGAGAAGCCGGATACCATATCCTGCCACATCATCAAACCCAACGAATCGGCATAATAATAATATTGCTCCGGTTCTACTTTAATGTGTTTGCGTATGGTATTAAATCCCATATTTTTGAGCTGAACCATATCCCAAAGCATTGCTTCTTCGGAAGGAGGTGTCAGCAAACCATCCGGCCACCAGCCTTGATCCAGTGTTCCATACTGGAATATTGGATCACCATTCAGACAAATACGCTGGTAACCACATTCATCTTTGCGGATACTGACCTCACGCATCGCAAAATAGCTTTTTACCTGATCTATTACTTGTCCTTGACTTAACAACTCAATATTCAGATGGTAAAGTTTCGGAGAAGACGGACTCCAAAGAACAGCCTCCGGAACTTCCATTTCTATCTTTGAGGCTAATTTTTGCTCTGTCGTACCCACTACCTTACCTTCGTCCAGTAATTCCACTTTTACTTTTTCTCCTCCTTTGGCTTTAGCTACACTGATGTCCAGACTAACCGTCTTTTTATGAATATCAGCTGTAGGAAGAACCTGAAGAATATGGGTTGAATTTACAGCCTCCAACCACACAGTCTGCCAAATACCGGATACCGGAGAATACCAGATACCTTTCGGCTCCAACTGTTGCTTGCCACGGGAAATTGACTCCGTATCCGTAGGGTCGATAACAGCAACCTCAACAAGTTGCGAACCACCTTTTCTCAGCAATTTGGTTACATCGAAAGAGAAAGGATTATTCCCCCCTTTATGAATGCCCGCCAATTTGTTGTTTACCCATACCTGACATTCATAATCTACAGCTCCGAAATGCAAAATCACTGTTTTTCCTTTCCATGCGTCATCAAGGGTAAAGTTACGCTGATACCACAATTTCTCGGTAGGCAGAAAAGAACGCTGCACCCCCGAAAGGGAAGATTCGATAGCAAACGGAACGAGAATCTGTCCCTCGAACTTCACTTCTTTTTTAGGTGTATCCTGAGTAGTAACCGCATACTGCCATAACCCGTTCAGATTCATCCATTGCGAACGTTGTAACTGAGGACGCGGATAACTCTGCCATACATTTTCCGACGTAACTTTATCAGCCCAAACTGTTTTCATTCTATTTTCTTTCGGGCTTGCTGCGCAAGCGAACGTATGTGCCATAGCACTTACAAATACTGCAATTAGTAGTTTCTTGTTCATAAGTTCCTATCTTTTCTTTCCTACTGTGTTTTCCTACTTATCTCTATATTCTTTAAAGTCCTTCCGGCGTCCTTTATTATAAGTATTCCAAACCTTCGGGAAATAAAGCACATCACTATGGTCTGCCCACTCAAAATAAGCGTCTTCCAGTTCCTTTGCCATTTCAGGGTATTCCTTTATCAGATTATGTTGTTCTGTGCGGTCTTCTTTGATATTATAGAGTTCCCATTCATCACCTCTAAAATTCGCAGAGACCAGTTTCCAGTCACCTTTGCGTACCATACGATTACCTTCATGTTCCGCATAGATATAACGGTCCGGCATTTCTTCACCGCGTACAATAGGAAGGATTGACTTGCCCGGTGTAGGTACAATCTTTCTTCCTTCGTATTCTTCGGGATATTTAGTCCCTGCCAGTTCGATGCAAGTTGCCATGATATCCGAGAATTGTGCCGGTTGATGGTCAATACTGCCTTTGTGCTTAATCTGTTTACCCCACTGGATAATGCAAGGAGTGGATATTCCACCTTCATGCGCATAATGTTTATAAAGTGTAAATGGGGTACAACAAACGTTTGCCCAGCCGGTTCCGTAATGATGATAAGTTCCCGGTAGTCCCATCTGGTCTAATTCAGCACCAACATGAGTATGATATTCTGTTCCAGTTTGCTTGTCGAAACCAAATTCATGCCATTCGGCACAAGCTCCGTTGTCCGACATGAACATGATAAATGTATTATCCAGTTCACCGTTCTTCTGTAAAGTATCCAATACCCGACCAATATTGGTATCCATAATATCTATCATGGCAGCATAAATAGCCATACGGCGAGCCAGGTCAGTCTGCTGTTCCTTTGTTAAAGAATCCCAGGCAGGCAGCGGATGTGTCTCATCCTCAAACAAACTTTCGGGAACAACACCACGCGGGCTTAATGCTGGTTTTCCTTGCAAAAGCCCCATCTTTACTATTCGTTTCCAACGTTGATCTCGAATCTTATCCCAACCCTGCAGGTAAATCTTCATATATTTATCCGTTACTTCTTTCGGAGCGTGCAACGGAAAATGAGCAGCATTGTATGCCAAATACAGAAACAAAGGTTTTTCTTCCTGATGTGCCTGATTAATAAAGTCTATGGCATAATCGGTTATTACGTTAGTAGCATAAAATTCTCCCTCTTTATATTGACGTGGGTTACGATCCTTAGGCAATCGGGTATATACGTCCGGATTCCAAAAAGAATTGAATCCACCTAACAAACCATAATATTCCTGGAAACCTCGGTTTATCGGATTGGCGGTTTTGCCCAGATGCCATTTACCGGACATGGCTGTGAAATATCCGGCATCTTTTAATACTTCGGCAATGGTAACGTTGTCAGAATTGGAACGAAAGCCGGCATATCCTTTCGGCCATGCCGGACGGGTTGCATCCATGTGTCCTAACCCTGTCTGATGCGGATAAAGTCCGGTTAATAAATTGGCACGTGACGGACAACTCCGCGCACTGTTATACATTTGTGTCATACGGACACCCTGTTTGGCCATCTTATCCAATACCGGTGTCTGTACTTCTCCTCCGTAGCAACCTAAATCGGAGAAACCCAGATCGTCCGCCAATATAACAATGATATTAGGCTTTTCTTGTGCAAAAGTCATTGCTCCGAAAGCCAATCCCCCGGTTATCAATAGTGATGTTTTCATTTTGCCTGATAATTGTGATTAGGTTTAAATTTTCCGTTTTCATAAAGCATCGGAATCAATCCCGGCCGACATGTCACTTTATATTCGGCCGCCTGTGCGCCACGAGGGTTAAAAAACATGGTTGCCCACCAGTTGCCATCCTTATCCTGAAACAGATTGTTGTGTCCGCCGCCGGTAATTGCGTTATACCGTTTACCATAAGGACCATATACATTGTCGGCAGTGGCAATGATACAATCATAGCTATAACGAGTTTTCTTATTAGTTAACCCTTCCTTCTCGACATAAGTGTCCCCCTTCACCGTGCGGTGTGCCCAGATAGCTTGTACCAAATGATATTTTCCATCATATTTAAAGATGAATGCTCCTTCAACATACGGCTCCGGAGAGTATTTACTTTCTTTTAATGTCTTTATCTCTTCTGCCAAACCACTCATATCTGGTTTCATGCGTGCTATATAGTGGTTGTGACCGACAAAATATACGGTACCATCCGTATCTTCAAACAGGCTTCCGTCAATGTTTGGAAAAATGGCTTTATCCTCGTTACCTTCGATATTTTCATAAGGTCCCTCCGGCTTCCCGGTAGTACTCCGCAGAATAAAAGAGCCTCTTCCGCCTGCCGATTGATTCATGCAGGCTACAATAAACCAATTTTTCGCACTCTTTATATAGTGCATTTCCGGTGCCCATACAGCGTGGAAACGGTTATCCATCGGATCATTATTGATAGACTTCTTCGCATATTTCTCTCCCTCTTTATATACTTTGGGATCTTTCTGCCAGGTACCGTCTTTTTCCATTGACCAGATTCGTCCCATGGCTTCCCATATCTTCAGGTCTTTGGAGCGCCAAAGATACAAACCGTCATTCCAATCCCAGCAATGTCTCTGTCCCGGAAAGTGACGGTCGGGGGTAGAAGTGGTTCCAGTGATATAGTAGTAACCGTCGGGGCCTAGTGTTGCCCATGTGTCACGCATCCAGTAGTCAAATGCCGGTTGAACAGATTTTGGGACACGCAGCTCCGGAGCGTTTGTATCAGCAGTTCCATATGCTTGTGCCGATGCTGTGCTGACTGAGACAAATCCTGTCAGTAAAGCAAGTCCTAATCGCAATATAAATTTCATAGATTACAGTTTTATTATTTACGGATACAAAAGTAGACTGTTACAGGATTGAGCTCATGGAACAATGTCTTTAATATCCGTCAATATGTACATTCTTTTGATTTATTATTGTTCGGGTTGGAGATAATTATAAGGATCCTGTTTAAAATGATAACGTTTCCGGGGAAGAGGGAGTGGATCCTGCAGACGTAATTCCCATGCGACTAACTTCGTCAGAAGCTCTGTCTGAACAGCAGTGTATTTCTTTTTACCAAACAGGTTATCTACTTCCGAAGGATCTTTCTTAAGATTATATAGTTCTCCGTTTCCATAGTTATCCATCACCAGTTTCCAGTCGTCTTTTCTGACCATACGAGAGGTACCGCTTTGAGTCCAGGTATTGAGTTCATCAAAGTATGCAATCTTACCCGGCGTCAATGCCCCTTCCTGTTCGAAAGTAAGAGAAGAATCCAGTCCGACATGTGCTCCTCCAAAACCTTGTTGTACGACAATGCTGGAAAACTCTTCTTTGGGGTATTCTTTTCCGGTCAACATCGGCCATAAGCTACGACCTTGAACACCAGCCGGAATCTTGGCACCGATTGCAGAACAAAGAGTAGGAAAAATATCAGCAATTGACACATGGCTATCCATAGGGGCTGATTGATTCTTGACATGATATCCTGCCCATACCATCGGGATACGTGCGAGACTTTCAGAAAGTCCGGCTCCTTTGCGGATCAACCCGTATTCTCCCCAATAATCGCCATGATCTGAAAGAACAACAAAGATTGTATTTTCAAACTGCCCGCTGGCTTTTAACGATTCGATCAGTCTCTTTATCTGGTCATCTATTAAACGGATCATGCCGATATAATTAGCACGGATTCTGGGTAGGTCCTGTTCCAGATTAGGACAAGACGCATCTTCCAGTTCTGCTAAAATGCGATATTTCTCTCCTTTCTTTTCCAAGTCTTTACGTGACGTCTTCAATACGGGAAGCTTATCCGGCGAAAACATAGAATAATAGGGTTCGCAAACCTGATAAGGATTATGAGGTTCCGGGAAAGATACCCACACAAAGAAAGGATTCTCTTTTTGACTCTCTATCCATGACAATGTCTCATTAACGATTTTAGCAGGGTGTTGCTCCTCTACAGGAATTGGCGAAGGTTCCAGCCATTGTCCCCTGGCTTTCTGGTTTAAGAAACGAGCCGTCTCTTTTTCTTCGGGAGTCGTTTTCTTATTTTTACCCCAATGCCCGTATTCTGACCAAAAGTCCAAGTCAGCAGGTTTCAGATAAGCATGGTTTTTACCTACAAGTGCTGTTTTATATCCGTTTTCTTTTAATACGCCCACCAAGTCCTGTTCAAAAAAGATATCCGGAATGTTGTGGTTGGTACGTACATGGGTTGCCGAAGGAAAACGTCCGGTGAACATGGAGCAGCGGGCAGGAGAACTGGCCGGTGCTACAGTATATGCTTTGTTAAACCATACATTTTCCTGAGCTAATTGATCTACATAAGGAGTAACTGCCAGAGGAAAACCTTCTCTGCCACATAGGTCAGCACGCTGCTGATCGGTCATAATGATTACAATATTCGGCTTGTCGGTTTGTGCCATCAATGACATAGACAAACCCTGTAATGCCAATCCCGTAATACAAAACGCTGCATTTCTCATATTTATCTTATTTAAAACGGTATACAATCATTGAAGAAGCCTCAAGCTGCAAATCTTTATTTAAGTCCAGTGTTACGGTCGACTGAACTGGCTTTACTGCATCCGGCATTTCCGGAGTGTTATTCTTGCCGGGTTCCAGACTCAATGTTATTTTTTGTGCCTGTATCTTTTTCCCAAATCCTTTCACTGCTGTTTGAAGTACCACCTCCTGTTTTCTCAAATTGATCAGTTTCAGGATATATTCTTTACTTTCACTATCATATCCCATCGTAACAAAGACATTCTGCAAACCCTTCATCCCCTGAATCCCAGCATCCAGGCATACATCGAAAGTGTGGTCTCTGAACATTTTTGATAAATAATAGAAAGATGTCCTGATGCTGCAATCTACCCCATTGATTAGCATAGAGTGCAACTGACGATGCTCTGAAAAATCCCAATGGCGCATCACCGGACGTTCTGCCAATAATGGATTCAAGTCTCCATTACGTTCAAGAGACATTCGCACCGCTCCGCTGGCTAACAGATTATAGGGATACTTCCCGTCAATGCCCAATTCTCCAACAAACAAATCCGCTATTCCCCGTTCATAGTTGTCAAAACGGTAATGCTGCTTGCAAGCCCATTCGACAGGTTGATAATGGTGTTCATCGAATACCTTCACATTCTTCGGGTTCACAAACTTCGCAATATCAATCCGTTTGTCGTCATTTTCTTTGCCTATGATACTGTTGGCTATGTATATCAAGTCGGGGTACTGTCTGTGTAACGCTTGATAAATCTTCTCGTAACGTTCCCAATAAACAGGTCCGAAGTCTTCGTTTCCAATTTCAATGTACTTTAGAGGGAAAGGCTTCGGATGTCCGTTCTTTACACGTAAAGCCCCCCATTTGCTGGTTTCCGGACCGATTGCGTATTCTATGGCATCCAGTGCATCCTGAATATAAGCATCCAGATCAACGTCCGGTTGAATGAAATTCCAGGGAGAACTTTGCTTTACCCAACCTGTACAGATCATCCCTGTAGGGATTACGTACATAGCATCTGCTCCCAAATATTCGCACAATTCGTAAAACTCATGATAACCAATTCCATCTGTACGGTAGTAAGGCGCCCATTTACTCCATTGTCCCGGTCGATTTTCAATGGGACCTATTGTCTTTTTCCAGTGGTACATGGTAGCTTCATTCACCCCATGCACAATACATCCGCCGGGAAAACGAATGAAATCCGGTGCATATTCTTTCAAGTTCTGCATAATATCCGCCCGAAAAACTGATTTTCCATTGTCCCATGTATCAGAAGGGAATAAAGAGACGACATCCAGTTGGAATTGCCCTTTACCTAACGGCTGAATGGCAAGCATCCCCCGTTTGACATCTTTATCAGGTTTTAATGTTCCGGTAAGTTTCGTCCACTCTTTACCCTTTACATCCAAAACAAGCTGAGTACTGACCGGTTTACCTTGTTCGTCTACCAGCATAACTTGAAGAAGAGCTGTATAATTTTTGCTTTTTATATACATGGAAAGATGATAAGATACCTCCTTTCGTAGATTCATACCGTAATATCCCCGATTTAGAATCATTGCCTCCGGATTGTTTGCAATATCTTCAGTCACGTTGACCAGCATTGAATACTTATTCTCCTTATTCAGAGGATTTTCTTCTGTACGGCTAATGAAAATGGGAGTATAAGACAGAGGATAAGTGTTCCATCCGATCAGAGGGTCTACATGAAATACATCTTTGTTTTTTCCACGCGGATTCGGTACATTCTGATAAAGCCCATTTTTGACCGCCAGATCTGCGGGTGGAGTTGCTTCTTCGAATGAACGGTTGCGTACCAGTTCGGCATGCAAGGCACCTTCTCCTATCATACCAATCTCTTCATAATGGAACCCATATTGGACACGGCTTACTTTGCGTGTTTTCTGTTTGTCGATATGCAAAACACCCTCATGAGTATCATTTACCTGGCTTCCTGTTATCGGCTGGATAAACATAAAACAGCACAGGCAATACACTGCCGTTCTGCAAAATTTTGTTTTCATGGTCTTTTCATTTGGTTTACGATACAAATGTAGAGAATTCAAAGAATAAACATTCGTAACATCATGTTCAATATAAGGAAGCATGTATTGTTTGAGCCCATAAAGCTTCGATTGTGCACATAATTTCTAATGGAATATACATTTGTACTAGAAAAACCGATAGAAAAAAGACTATCTTTGAGCGTTAAACAAGGAGTAGAATCAGATATGAAAAGGAGTACACTCAAAAATCTTATATCGGTAGCAGTTTGTTTATTATTCCTGCTTCATCCGACATTTGCGGAAGGAAAAATCCAATATAATAATGTCCGCTTCAAACAGCTAAGCATTACAGAAGGGCTTTCTCATAATACTGTCAATGCCATATCTCAGGACAGTAAGGGATTTATGTGGTTTGGCACCAGGAATGGATTATGCAGATATGATGGGTATAATATTACCCGGTACTTTCACGAAGAAGGGGATTCCACTACAATCAGCCATGATTTTATCACCAAACTATATAATGACCCCTGCCGGAATGTCCTCTGGATTTCTACGGAGCAAGGAATCTGCAAATACAATCCCCAGAATGAACAATTCACACGCTATCACATAGAGGGAAACAATAAGAACAGTGTCTTATTTCTGAACACGTCTGACAGCAGATTGCTGACCGGATGCAGTAACGGCATCTATCAATACGATAATGAAAAAAACAGCTTCACTCCTTTTATATTAAATGAAGGAAAAGGAGAAAATATTCGTGGACTGGTAGAAGACTCAAACAATGTTCTATGGATAAACAGTAACAAAGGGGTGAAACGCTATAATCTAAAGAAGGAACAATTTGAACCACTGCCTCTGAACATCCGTCCATTTTTGGAAACGTGCATTCAATTAGTTATGTTGCCTGGCAATCAGTTGTTATTCAATACACCTCAAGAGGTATTTGTGTACAATATCAATAATGATTCGCTGTATCCTCTGGCCGCGATCAAGGATATCAGACAATTCAGATGTGCAACAACTGATACTATGAACAACATCTGGCTGGGAACCGAAAATGGAATTTTCATTTATGACCAGACCTTTCGGTTAGTGACTCACTATCAGCAGTCGGAAAGTGACTTGAGTAATCTGAACGATTCTCCTATTTATAGCCTTTTTGAAGATTACAATCATAACATGTGGGTTGGAACCTATTTCGGTGGTGTGAATTATTTTATATATGCTTCGGATCAGTTCCGGATTTATCCTTATGGAAACTCTCCCAATCATCTGAGTGGTAAAGCTGTACGCCAGATCATCAATACTCCGGACAACGGGCTCTATATTGCTACCGAAGACGGAGGGCTTAACTACCTGAACAGCAATCGGGAAATAACGCGTTCCGAACGACTCCATGAACGGATGAATATAAAAGCCCGGAATATACATTCCTTGCTGATTGACAGTAAACAGAACCTATGGATCGGTCTGTTTCTTCGGGGAATGAACTATTATATGCCCAAAGAGAACAAAACGCTTTCTTTTAATGACGGAATGGGGAAAAACTCATCCGGGTTCTGCATCATAGAAGACGAAACCGGCAAAATCTGGTATGGAGGGCCGTCGGGACTATTTACCTTGAAGAAACAGAACGGCAGTTTCCAGTTGAAAAAAGTTTCTGCACTTCCTGTCTTTTGCATGCTTAACCTCAATGACAGCATTATCTGGACTGGAAACCGTCAAAATGGAATATACCAGATAAACAAACGAACAGAAGAACAGACACCTCTTCCACAATTCTCATCCAGTAAGTTGTATATGACTTATTTATATATGGACTCGCAGGGGAATATTTGGGCAGGAACGAACAATGACGGGCTTTTTGTTCTGAATAAAAAAGGCGAAAAATTGAAAAGTTATTCGAAGAAAGAATTGGGATCGAACGCTATAAAAGGTATAATAGAAGATGATCAGAACACTATATGGATAGGAACAGACAACGGATTATGTAATATTCAGCCGAAATCCGGATTAATCAGCCGGTATACCATAGCCGACGGACTGCCGACCAATCAGTTCAATTATTCCTCTGTCTGCAAGAAACCCGACGGCGAACTGTTCTTCGGAACAATTAATGGCATGATTTCTTTCTATCCTGAACAGGTGCGCCCTGTAGAACCTCATTTTAATATCGCTTTGACAGGAGTATGGAGCAATAACGATGTCGTATCTTCCAGCAATCCGGATGCGCTACTGCCCGCCTCTATCTCTGAAAGTGATGTGATGACGCTTACCCACGAACAGGCACAATCCATACGTATCGAATACTCAGGGCTTAATTATCAATACAAAGATAAAACGCAATATGCCATGAAGCTGGAAGGCATCGATAAAGAATGGCAGTTTGTAGGCAATCAGCATCAGGTACGTTTCTCTAATCTCCCGACCGGAGATTATACATTGAAGATTAAAGCAAGCAATGACGGAGTAAACTGGGATGAAAAAGGACAGAAAGAGTTGACTATCCATGTACTACCTCCGTGGTGGCTTTCTATATGGGCCTATCTGACCTACGTATGTATGGTTCTCTGCATCATCTATTTGGCATATAAATATACCAAAGCCAGGTTGATTCTTCTTATGAGACTGAAAACGGAACATGAGCAACGGGTTAATATGGAGAAGATGAATCAATCGAAAATAAACTTCTTTACGTACGTATCTCATGATCTGAAAACACCGTTGACTTTGATCCTGTCACCACTTCAGCGGCTCATCAAACAGAAACAAATCGATAATAATGATCGCGAGAAACTGGAAGTCATCTACCGCAATGCCAACAGAATGCATTATCTTATTGACGAACTGCTCACTTTCAGTAAAATCGAAATGCAGCAAATGGAAATTAACGTCAGAAAAGGAAACATCATGCATTTCCTGGAAGAGATTTCTCATATCTTCGATATTGTATCTAAGGAAAAGGAGATTGATTTCATTGTCAGTCTGGAAGAAACGGATGAAGAAGTCTGGTTCTCTCCATCCAAGCTGGAACGCATCATGTATAATCTGCTGTCGAATGCTTTCAAATACACCCAGCCGGGAGATTATGTGAAAATCAGTGCCAAGCTTCTCAAAAAAGATTCGGAAAATTTCATCGAAATATCAGTAAAAGACAGCGGCAGAGGGATTCCTAAAGAGATGAAAGATAAAATCTTTGACAGCTACTTCCAAGTAGAAAAAAAGGATCATAGAGAAGGCTTCGGATTGGGGTTATCTCTCACGAAGTCACTGATTCATATGCATAAGGGGGAGATTAAGGTTGAAAGCGAAGTCGGAAAGGGATCGGAATTTATCGTCAGCCTGAATGTTTCAGAATCTGCCTATAGCTCTTCGGAGAAATCTTTGGAAAGTATCACGTCCGAAGAAATACAGAAATATAATCTGCGGATGAAAGAAACGATCGAACTGATTCCCGACCAGTTGATTTCTACCGAGCAAGATAACACCGACGTCAAAGAAAGTATCCTTATTGTAGAAGATAATAAAGAGATGAATGATTATCTGGCAGAGATATTTAGCAAAGATTATCAGGTATTTCGTGCTTACAATGGTGCTGAGGCTTGTAAGTTACTGAAGAAGCAACTGCCCGATCTGATAGTCAGCGATGTAATGATGCCCGTGATGGATGGTCTGGAATTAACGGCATACGTCAAACAGGATTTGAATAGCAGTCATATCCCGGTAATTCTGCTAACTGCTAAAACGGATGAATTGGATCATACTCAAGGGTACTTGAAAGGGGCGGATGCGTATATAACCAAGCCTTTTAATGCACAGAATCTGGAACTATTGGTTCAGAATATGCGTACTAACAGAAAGCAGAACATTGAGTATTTCAAGCGGATCGAGAAGCTGAACATTACACAAATAACGAACAATCCACGTGATGAAGTATTTATGAAAGAGTTAGTTGACCTGATTATGGCCAATATCAAAGACGAAGAGTTCGGAGTTACTGAAATTATTACTCATATGAAAGTGAGCCGAAGCCTGTTGCATACCAAGCTTAAATCATTGACCGGATGTTCTATCACCCAGTTCATGCGGACTATAAAGATGAAAGAAGCAAAGATTCATTTACAGAATGGCATGAATGTCTCGGAAGCTTCGTACGCCGTAGGAATGTCCGACCCTAACTATTTTACAAAATGTTTTAAGAAAGAGTTTAATATCACTCCTACTGAATTTATCAAACAACTGAATCTGTAAATTAAAAAACAAACTTATATCTAATGCTTATTAATATTTAATACATGAAAGTACATGTAAAATGAAAACATTTAGAATTATTGTATTGCTATTAGTTCTAGGAATTAATGCTACAGCACAAGAAAATCAAAATTTTGCTAAGATACTAGATACTTATGTAGGTACTTGGGTTTATCAGAAAAATGATACCGTATTTAAAATTAAATTTCAAAAAGGTCAACAGCTATGGACAAAAAAAACCGCAAATGGACTTTATGGAGGATATTATCTATCAGTCAATGGAAGAGTATTGGAAGATTATATGGGAGAACTTCCTACGTGTTGGGATGTATTAAAAGAGTGTCAGCCTAATAATTTGTTTATATGGGCTTACAGTCCTTATACTGATGAATTAGGAAGTTTAGGTATAATATTTTATGACCAACGTAAAAGACACTTTGGTGGTAAGGGGATTACAGGTGGATACATACAGTTATTGTCGCCTACTAAGATTCGCTGGAAACTGGATGAGGAAAAAGGAATTTGGAATGAGACAGAAGGTGATGAATCTATTAGTGACGCAGGAAGGAGACCAATTGGCTTTTCTGTCCCAGATGACGTTATTATGACGAAAGAATAAGTATTGCGTGGAATGTGTATTGCAGGAATTATATGCCCGACAATAATTTTTCACTAATAGTCATAGGTTATAATTAGATGTAACTAAAAATGCAAGTACATATAAAATGAAAACATTCAAATTTATCTTATTAGCATTAGTTGTTAGTAATACTATTACAGCACAGAAGAATGTACGTCCTACTAAGAATTTGGATTCTTATGAAGGTACTTGGATTTATCAAAAGAACGATATTATTTTCAAAATAAAGCTACAAAAAGGGCAAGAGGCATGGAGAAACGATCTAATTAACGGACTTTATGGAGGATATTATCTTTCTGTTAGAGGAGAGGTATTAGAGAACTATATGAGTGGATTCCCTGTATATTGGGATTTTTCAAAAGACCCTCGTCCTAATAACATGTATATTTGGGTTTCTAATCACTCACTTCGTTTAGATGATATCAATCCCAATTATGTTAGCGTTTGGTTTTATGACCAACGTAAAAGACATTTTGGTGGTAAGGGAATTACAGGTGGATACATACAGTTATTGTCACCTACTAAGATTCGCTGGAAACTGGATGAATTAACAGGTATTTGGAATGAGACAGAAGGTGATGAATCTATTAGTGATGCAGAAAGGAGACCAATTGGCTTTTCTGTCCCGGATGACGTTATTATGACGAAAGAATAGATGCTATTCACATATGCAGTTGGGCATAAGTAATGCTGGAGAAAGGGTGTTTCATTATGAAGTAATGTCATCATATACTTTGGTATTACTACTTCCATTATTATTAGGCTATATACAGCAGCAAACGTATATGTTTGCTGTCCCTTTCCATTGCTTCCATATGGTGTCTTTATCGTCTTATTATTTTCTGCAGCATAGGCTTTTCATCAAGGATTTTTTTTAGAAGGAAGCTTCCCGACAATTATCCAGGTTATCTTGGGAGAAGAATACTTCTACTTTGAAATTTATTGATTCTCATTTTCTGACCTAACTATAAATGATACAGAGAGATAAATGATAGTATAAATGCCACCAAAATAGCTCGACAACTTTTTTCTCAAAAGTTGAAAGTAGATAATTTATTGGATAAAGAGTTCCTATGCTAAATTTAGCTCCGGCTTGTGCAATAAATAATCCTTTGCAGTGCATAAATTAATTCGTCCGCCTATAGCCGGACGCAAGTTTGCCTATAGCCGACGTTGCGTTTGCCTATAGCCGGACGAAACGTTGTCTATAGGCGGACGAATTAATTTATGCACCTGCGGATATTATTTTTTATAAAGAAAATGTTTATTGTATTCGACAGCAATGATTGTAGTGGTTGGGAAGCAGATTCAGAAGCGAATCAGAAATGAACCATAATAAAGAGGAAATATCCAAATTCTAAGTGTTTTTTAATATGCAAACAGCTTAAATGGAAAAATCCCCGATAAAAAACGACTGGCAAATCAAAAGCCTCTATTTAATATATCCTAAAGATTTCAAGAAGACCACAGTAGCTGACATCGTTTTTTCAAAAAATTCTTCAAACTTAGCATTAAAGAAACCGTGCTTTTGTCCCGGATATAGCAATAAATCGCAACGTGACCCTACATGTTCCATTTTCTTCTTAAACTTTAGAGCCGTTTCAAGCAAAACAATATTATCCTCACTCCCTAAAAAAAATATAGCAGGAGGAGCATCTTTTTTTATATTATGTATAGGAGAAAAATCTCTATAATAATCTTTTACTCTGTCGAATCCGTACCCATGAGGTCCATTATCTATAACCGGATTAAAAAGGATCAAAGCTTTAGGAATTGATGACACATTAAGATCATCCTCCGGATTATTAATTTGATGACAAAAAGCTGTTGCAGCAGCCAAATGTCCACCTGCAGAGCCACCGCCTGCCAATATTTTATCAGGATCAACATGTATGGACATTGCATGCTGCTTTAAATAACGCATAGCTGATTTTGCATCCATTAAAGCTTCTTTAGGAGTAGTACCTGCATTCTTTTGGGTTCGATAATCAGCTAATACAACTGTTACTCCATACTTATTCAAATAACTGGCTTGTGATTCAAATTGTTTAGGAGAACCGGAATTCCAACCTCCACCAAAAAAGAAAATAACAGCCGGAGAACTCTGATTCGTTTGGTCCTTGGAATAATAAACATAGAGTTTACCTGTAGGATAGTGATTATATCTCAAAATCGTATCTGCACTTAAATCATTGTTATCTCTAATAAACAGGTTGCTACCTATTAATAGGTTTCCACTATTAATAAGAACTAAAGATAATGTTACAATAGCCTTTAATTCTATACACCGTATTAGTTTAATTCGCATTATTATACTTTTTATCATTTCATTCAAATTAACAGGTTTATTTATATCTGTCATTGGATAGCGAGATAACTTACCTCATCAATATCAAAGATAAAACATTTATCCTCCTGAATCCATTGTCCCATAGGATGAAGACCATTAGAAGTATCTACTTCAATCTGCACACTGTTTACAAATCACTTTTGTTTGGAAGGCATATGATCAAACGCCCGCATTTCGGTAGCTTGCCCTTCGTCTCCACACGCTTTCATCCATTTCTTTAGTTCTGCATCCAGCCGAATAATAATATTGGAGTATTTCGTATCTCCTGCCAAATTGTTCATGCAAAATGGATCATTCCGTACGTCGTACAATTCAATGGCAGGACGATGCTGATACTTGAATGTCATCGCCTTTGCATGGGCATCTGTCTCTGCAAGCTGTTTCCATTCTTTAAATAAAGGCGTAGCAGTCATCGCATTCTGAAAGGTTGCCTCCGGAGTAAGGTTAACAATATATCGATATCTTCCATCATAGGCTGAGCGTATCCCGTAGTACTCCGGACCTTTATTTATTCCCCTGCTAGTCTGAAGAGAGAAAGAATATTTCTTATGCTCCTTCTTCTTCCCTGTCAAAACAGATTTAAAGCTTTCACCATCTACTCTCGTCTGCGGTTTTCCTCCTGCTATATCGACAAAAGTAGGAACTATATCCACATATTCTACTAATGCATCACTGACACTCCCCGGTTTGACTACTCCCGGCCAGCGGACAATGCATGCCGAATGTACGCCTGCATCATAACAAGTCCATTTGGCAAAAGGCAGACTGTTTCCTTGTTCACTCAAATATACTACAACAGATTGATCAGCGACCTTTTCCTGTTCCAAAATAGAGAGTACGTTACCAAACTCCTGATCCATAAAGTTGACTTCTGCAAGATACTTAGTAAACTCCTGACGTGTTTGTGGAACATCTACATACATAGGTGCCAAAGTTAATTTATCCGGATCGAACTGTGAGACATCACCTTTATTCCAAGGGGTATGTGGCTGATTGGAAGCAACAAACAGGCAAAACGGCTGGCCTTTCCTTTTGCAATCAGCGATAAATTTCTGAATAGCTTCAAAATGTAATTCCCCCTTTTCACTAGGCACGTAGAGATCAAAGGGAAATACTGACTTTGGAGCAACATGCTTCTTTCCAATCAAAGCTACTTTATACCCCAATGGATGCAAATGATGCACAACGCTTAAAGTACCCTGATCAGCACAAGTATGGTTTGGATAAGCTCCGCTACCCACAGGCCATAAACCTGTATACAGATTATGGCGGGTAGGCGATGACATAGGAGCAGCTTGATAGGCTTGGGTGAAACGCACTCCCTGTGTGGCAAAATTATCTATATTAGGTGTTTTCGAATCCACACTTCCATAGCAACCTAAATCGTAATATGAACAATCATCGGCTATGAACAACACCAAATTAGGCTGCGTGATTTGCTGTGCAAAAGAGCAAGTTGTCGCACTTAATGCAACAGAAACACTCAAAAATAGTCTATTCATAATTTATTTCTCCTTTCATGGGAGTGCTTAATTTAAATATATATCTTTAGTATCCGGGATTTTGTTGTACTCCATCATTGCGAGAAACCTCTGCAAATGGTATCGGAAAATATTTCTTTCTTGCAGCCATAACTCCTTGCTTTTGTACATCCGCAGCCGGTCGTGATGGGATGAATGTATCCTTTATGTAGTCATACATCTGCGTGTTTTCATCATACTTCATACGAATAAGGTCGAACCAGCGTTTCTGTTCACCGGCAAATTCCAATCCCCGTTCCATGAATACCAGCCAGCGGAATTCTTGTTTGGTCAAGGTACGTCCGATATTATCGGGTCTGTCCGAACCTATATACTTCGGATAAGCACGTTCGGTTCCGTTCGCTTTGCGCGCACGTTCACGCACCATATCGATAGCCTGACAGGCTTCTGTGTACTTTCCAAGTTCGTTCAATGCTTCTGCTCTTATAAGATACATATCGGACAGACGCAGACGTGGCATATCGTTTTCATTGGTACGGTTATTGATACCTTGCGGATCAATAAATTTGCGGATATATCCCCAGTTCTCCTGTGAGTTTCCTCCGGCAGCAGGATATACGGTTACGATATTGCCCAATACTCCTGTATTATTGTTCTTTTGTTGAAAACGTCTCCAGAATGTAACCTCAATCCGGTAATCTTTAGAAATGAGTTTGGATTCATCAATGGATGCATCAACAGAGGGGTCACTGTATCCTAGATTACCCTGATCGTCCTGAAAATATTTGATAAACCATTTTTGTACCCTATGAGCTCCTGCTCCTTTTCCATAGGGATTTCCAGAAACCAATTTACCACCAACCTGCACACCTGCCGGATTAAATAAATGAGCAATATTAGAACCCAATGACTGATCTGCTAAAGCATCTTTGTCACGAAAGAAAGGTACTGAGAAGATATGTTCGGTTTGAGCTAATGACTCTTGCTCAATGTCCCATAAATTCTGATAATCATTGACAAACGTATATTGTTCGGAAGAAATCACCTCTTGGGCTTCTCTGGCTGCATCCTCCCATCTTCCGAGAGTCAAGTAGACTTCCGCCAAAAATGCATGAGCAGCTCCGTTAGTTACACGTCCGCTTGTGTACGCCGGATCTAAACGTTTCGGCAAACGGGGAGTATCATCATCGTTCAATCCGGCGGCATATTCAAAATCACTTATTATCTGTTCGTAAACTTTAGACGCGGGAGATTGTGGTACATATGCGTTTTCAATTCCGGTTACAGGCTCAATAACAATAGGAATACCATTAACACCACCATACAAGCGCATTAAGTCATAATGATAAAGTGCTCTCAGAAAGTAGGCTTCTGCAATGATCCGATTCTTATCATTTTCACTTTTGAAGGAAATAGAAGGAACACGTGCTATTACTTCATTAGCATTTTTAATGCCATTATATAGCTCTCCCCAAAAATTAACAACTGGAGCGGAACCAGCACTGTGTGTATTGTTGGAAACAGTGGCAGGTACAGCGTTTCCGGTAGAGAACATAGCGTCTTCATAGGTCGGAAGTATGATAGCCCAGTTTGTTTTATGATAAGCGAAAGCGTAAAGAGTGGAGTATACCCCGTTAATAGCCGCCAAGGCATGATCTTCCGTTTTGAAGAATCCGTCCTCTTTTTCTACACGGTCTACAATATCTACATCCAAACAGCTTGAAAGCAGCGCTGTTCCTATCAGTAAGGATAATATATATTTCTTCATATTTTCAGTATTTTGATGTTAAAAAGCTAGATTTATACCCATAGAATACGTACGGCTAGAAGGATAAGCAGCATAGTCAACATTAGGTGACATAGCGCCCGAAGTAATGTTGACTTCCGGATCGTAACCGCTATAATTAGTGATTGTAAAGACATTGGTAACGGTACCGAATACACGTACACTACGTAACCATCGTAGTTTTTTCAAGCTAAACTGGTAGGCGAGTGTCAGATTCTTCAGACGGAAAAATGAACCATCTTCAAGCAAGAAGGTAGAGAAACGCTTGTTAAAGTAAGAACTGCCTTGCGAACCGTTTACTGCCGGATAAAAGTTACTGGTTCCTTCGCCCTGCCATCTTCCTTCCCAAGCCTCAGCACGAATATTGTCGTTGGTATCTGTAAAAGAATCCAAGAAATAACGGTTCAAATTGGCGATATCACCTCCTACACGGCCCGTGAAAATCATGGATAATGTCAGGCCCTTCCAAGATAGCTCAGAATTAATACCATAATTGAATTTCGGTTCTGCCGTACCGATGATAGTCATATCGTCAGAAGTTATTTTTCCATCCGGCAGCCCGTCGGGTCCACTAATATCTTTGAATCTCAAAGACCCCGGAGTAGCTTGTGGAGTATCAAATGGAGCCAGTTTTGCTTCTGCTTCATTCTGATAAACACCATCCACTACGTAGCCATAGAAGCTGCCTACCGGATAACCGGCTTTAGTGATATGTATGCTTTGGCTGAATACACCGCCACCTGCAAGATAGGAGGTTCCCAGTAACTCATTGCCGCTGATATCGTCTACTTTATTACGGTTCAGGTATATGTTTCCTCCAAGAGTCCATTTTACGCGACCTGTCAGAATATCCGCACTGGCTTCCAGCTCAAATCCTTTATTGGTCATTTTTCCCATATTGTAAGGTATAGAACCGTATCCGGATGATAAAGGCAGTCCAAAATTCATCAGCATATCTTTGGTAGTACGTTGATATACATTCATGGTTACTCTAAAACGGTTGTCTATAAAACCTAAATCCAGTCCGGCATTGTAGGTAGCAGTACTTTCCCAACCTAAATTAGGATTAGCCAGCTTCCCGTTGACCATACCGTGAGTCACTGCACCTCCGGAATAAGAGCGGACATGGTTCATAATGGCGAGCGGAGCAGCATAAGCAATGCTTTGGTTACCTGTAACACCATAGCTCAAACGTAGCTTAATATTAGAGATAGCAGGTATGTCTTTCATGAACTTCTCTTGATTAATGCGCCAGGCTACTGCAAATGATGGAAAGAAACTCCACCTGTTTCCACTTGCCAACAAAGAAGAACCGTCGTAGCGTCCGGTTGCCGTGAAAATATAACGGTCATACAGGGTGTAGTTCATACGTCCTAAGAAAGAGGAAAGTTTAGTTTGAATGACTGAACTGGATTTGTCCATCGTATTCGTTCCTTCTCCGATAGCGTAGTACAACAAGTCATTGCCTGCAAAATCACCTACCTGAATTGCCAGTGTCTTTCTCTGACGGTCTTCATGCGTATATCCCAAGACAGCATTGATGTGATGATGCTTCTTAAATTTACGATCATAATTAACCGTCGTTTCCAATACAATATTCTGGCGATTGTCTTCTCCACGAAATGCCATACCATGGGCACTGTTTCCAGCATTGGTACCTATTGGATAATAAGTAGAACGCGAACCGTCTGTGCGGTTGAAGCTACCGGCACCTTTCCAGGAAAGCCCTTTACCAAAGTTATATGTCAAAGATGCATTCAGTATGAAGAACCGTTGTTGAAGAATGTCTTTTAGTTCGGTCGCCATAATATAAGGATTGTCTGCCGGAACATATTCCACATTTTCATCTTCATAAATTTGATCTCCAGGCATTAATGTCGGTTTGGTAGTCAAAATACGCCGTGCGAGGTGGGAACTCATTAGCATAGCAACATCAAATAGAACAGCGCGTTAGAAACATAATCTGTTAGAAATGAGCTACATTTCATTATCTGGCACACCTTTCTGAAACGGATTCAGACGGAATGCCGAATCGGTTCCGTTTCTTAACCGTTAACAGGTTGTTTCGGAAACCTGCCGTGTTAACCGGATGATTGAAAAAAGTTCTCCGACGGGTTGTTTTTCTATGATACTCAGTATTTTGCGTAGCGATGAACGCTTACATTCATAATAACTTTGCACTCAAAAAAATGTAGGCGTATGAAAATTGAGAAATTCAAGGTCTTGCTGTTTTTGAAGAAGACCGAACCCGACAAGTCGGGCAAAGCTCCCATCATGGGACGCATCACATTGAACCGGACGGTGGCGCAGTTCAGCACCAAGCTCTCGTGCACGCCCAAGCTGTGGAACGTGCGTGAAAACCGTCTGGAAGGAAAGAGCCGCGAGGCGGTGGAGACCAATGCGAAAATCGAGAAACTGCTGCTGGCCATCCATGCGGCATTCAATGAATTGCAGGAACGGAAACGCGATTTCGGCGCTGCGGACGTGAGGAACCTTTTCCAGGGAAGCATGGAAACCCAGATGACCCTGCTCCGGCTGTTCGACCGGCACATCGAGGAAACGAGGGAGCGCATCGGCATCGATGTGTGCGCGTCCTCCATGAGCACCTACCATTATGCGCGGAAAACGCTCGGCGAGTTTGTCAGGAAAAAATACAAGGTGAAGGACATCGCCTTCGGTGCGTTGAACGAACAGTTCATTCGGGAATACCAGTCCTATATCGAAGTAAAATGCGGGTATTCCAACCAGACCTCACGGCATCATCTGGCCCTGCTGAAACGGATCTGCCGGATAGCGTACAAGGAAGGGTTCTCCGAGCGGTACCATTTCCTGCATTTCAAGATACCCAAGCAGAAGGAGACCACCCCGAAGGCGTTGAGCCGCGAGGACTTCGAGAAGCTGCGTGACTTGGAAATCCCGGAAAAGCGCCGCTCCCTCGTCCTTACGAGGGACCTGTTCCTGTTTGCCTGTTATGCCGGAACCGCCTATGCGGACACCATATCCATTACCCGCGAGAACCTCTTCACCGACGATGAAGGCAGCCTGTGGTTGAAATACCGACGGAAAAAGAACGAACTGACGGCGCGCGTCAAACTGCTACCCGAGGCCATTGCCCTGATAGAGAAATACCGGGACGATTTGCGGGAGACCCTGTTCCCTAACCAGCTGTACAGTACGCTTCGGGCGAACATGAAAATCCTGCGCGTGCTGGCCGGACTGACGACCGAACTCGTCTATCATATGGGAAGGCACTCGTTTGCCTCGCTTGTCACGCTCGAAGAGGGCGTGCCCATCGAGACCATCAGCAAGATGCTGGGACATAACAATATAAAGACGACCCAGATCTATGCCCGAGTCACCCCGAAAAAGCTGTTCGAGGACATGGACCGCTTCATTGAGGCGACCAAAGACCTTGAACTGGTTTTATGAGAAAGGGTTGTAAAAACGAGATTGGAAAAAAATAAATGTAGAACATCAGCTAAAATGAACCATCATGCGTAGCACTTTCAAGATATTGCCCTATATCAATAGGAAAAGAATCAAGTCCGACGGCACGACCGCCGTCCTTTGCCGTGTGTCCATCGACGGCAAAAGCATCCTCATCACGACCGGCATCTTCTGCCGTCCGGAGGATTGGAACAGCCAGACGGGAACCATCCGCCAGCCCCGCGAGAACAACCGCCTCGCAGAATTCCGCCTGAATCTCGAACGGGCTTATGACCGCCTCCTGAAAGAACAGGGCGCAGTCAGCGCCGAACTGCTGAAAAACGCCGTGACAGGTGTGGCGACCATTCCCCAGACCCTTCTCAAAGGCGGCGAAGCGGAGCGGGAACGGCTCAGGCTGCGTGCCGAACAAATCCATTCGACTTCCACGTTCCGGCAGTCGAAGACCACGCAGCTCAACCTGCAACAGTTCCTCCAGTCCCGTGGCCTGGAGGACATCGCCTTTTCCGACATCACGGAGGAGTTCGGCCATTCGTTCAAACTGTTCCTGAAAAAGGAACTGGGTTATGCCTCCGGGCATGTGAACCACTGCCTGTGCTGGCTGAACCGCCTTATCTATATTGCGGTGGATGAGGGCGTGCTCCGGTGCAACCCCTTGGAGGACGTGCATTATGAGAAGAAGGACCCGCCCAAGATGCGCCACATCAGCCGCAGCGAGCTGAAACGCCTTATGGCCACGCCGATGCCGGATCCCAAGGTGGAGCTGGCCCGCCGCATGTTCATCTTCTCCTCGCTGACCGGTCTGGCGTACGCGGACGTGTATAACCTGTACCCCCGACACATCGGCAAAACTTCTGAGGGCAGGCTCTATATCCGCAAGCCGAGGGAAAAGACCGAGGTGGAGACCTTCGTCCCCCTGCACCCGGCCGCTCGGCAGATTCTGGAACTGTACAATACCACGGACGACACCCGTCCCGTGTTCCCCCTGCCCAAGCGGGACATCCTTTGGTACGACATTCACGGGCTGGGTGTCATGCTGGGCATCCAGAAGAACCTTTCCCATCACGCCGCAAGGCACACCTTCGGTACCCTTTTGGTCTCCGAGGGCATTTCCATAGAAAGCGCGGCGAAGATGATGGGCCATGCCGACATCAACAGCACCCAGATTTATGCGCAGATTACCGACTGCAAGATATCGAAGGACATGGACCGTCTGATGGAACGGCGCAACAGCCGGAACGAAATGCCAATGGATGAATAACAAAAAAGTCAGGAATCATGGAACGTTACATTATCACTTTGGACGAACACGGCACACTTCACGTGCCGGATGTTTCCGCAACAGCCATCTGGATGAATGAACCGGAACTGATGGAACTGTTCGGCGTGGTTGCCCTCACGCTCCGGGCGGCGATAAAGGCCGTGTACAAGAGCGGCATCCTGAATCCCGGCGAAGCGGAACGTCGTGTCCGCCAAGCGGACGGGTACGGGATGGACGTGCTGTACGGCCTCCCGTTGGTCATTGCCCTTGCCTTCCGCCTTCATACCTGCGGGGCAAAACGTCTGCGAGAACGGGTCATCGGAAAATTCACTTGCCACGGTGGACGGAATACCGCCCGCCTGTTCATCTTTCCGGTCAGTCCGCATTGGCAAATGGTGCGGAATTGACCGTATTATCAACTCACGCACAATAAAGCGGCGCATCATGAGAGGATTATCTCCCGTGATGCGCCGCTTTCGTACATTCCTACAGGTGGCCGGGTCATTTGCAAGTGTTTTTTGCAAATACCGGAAAGGGTGGTCCACTTTTCAATGCGTACACGACTTCTACCGCCACCTACATTTTTCCCATGTCCTTCTCAGGTTCCGATACGGAATGCCTCCCGATAACCCTCCATCAGCAGCCGTTCGATATCCGACTCCCGGTACAGGATTTTCCCTCCCAGCTGGATATAAGACATGCGCCCCGCATCCCGGTATTCCTGCAATGTCCGGCGGCAGGTCTTCAACAATTTGGCCACTTCCCGGTCTGTCAGGTAGCGTTCCCCGCCCAATACGGGGCGGTAGTTTTCGGCCAATAATTCAATGTGGTCCAATGCGTGCTCCAGCATTCTGAACAGCGCGGCCATCTGTCCGCTTTCCCTTGTCATCAATTCGTTCATTGTCAGTCTGATTTAAGTGATACTCATTTAACCTTCCTCAAATAGTTTTTCCTTTCAAGGCCGCCAGGGTGCGGCGTTCCTCCACCAGCGGCACGATGCGCCGCACGTCCTCCGCCCGGTAGAACATCTTGCGCACAATCTGTGAGTAAGCCAGCGTGCCGTTGTCGCGCAGCGTCTGCAAGGTGCGCGGGCTGATTTGCAGGATCTGGCACACCTCCGTGCTGTCCAGCCATTCACTGAGGCGTTTCTCCTCCGCCTTGCGGCAGAACCTGTCCACCATTCCGGCCAGCCGGTTGAAACGCGCCATCAATTCCTCAAAAGTCTTTTGCTCGATTACGATTACATTTTCCATAAGATTACCGTTTAATTGTGATTATGCCGCAAAGTAAACGGAATTACGGGCAGAGTCCACCGCTTGTCAGGCGCGTGGCAGCATTTGGCGTTGTCGTGGCAGCCGTTGGCGTTCTTCGGGTACATCTATCTCCCCATCATTCCTGTTCCAGTCCCTGCCCCACACCTTATATATAATATATGGTAAGGCAAGACACCTTATGTACCTTGAGGGATGGAAACAGCGGCATAAAAGCTTTTTCAGACCTGCCGGACGGGACTTTTCAAAAAAATCATTGCCGACTCGGTAACGACTATGGAAAACGCCTCTTGCACAATACCGATTTTTGCAGCGTAATCATCAACAAGGAACGATATGGACACAGAGAAAGTGAAACAGAACCCGGCCGTGGAAGCGGCGGGAAGCAGTGGCGGGCAAGCCGCAAGAATCTTCAAGAAGGAGAATATCCCGAAGACGGCGGAAACGGTCGGGCGGGACACCTTCGAGGAATGGATGGGACGCATCATGGAACGTTTCGACCGCCAGGACCGGATCATCTCGGTGCTGGTGAACAAGGATGCCGCCGGAGTGAAGTACCTGGACGGGGAACGGTTGTACGACAACCAGGACCTGTGCGAGATGCTGAGGACAAGCAAACGGTCGCTGCAACGCTTCCGAAGCAAGTACAGGCTCCGTTACCAACGGATTGGTCACAAGACCTATTACAAGGAATCGGACGTGCTGGAGTTCATCAGCCAAAATATGGAGGAAGTGCTGCAAGGCGGTACCAAGGTGCTCCGCATGAAAGAGCAACCCGGCATGGAAGCCCCAAAGAACAAATCCGGCAAAAGACCGGGCCACAAGAAGTATTCACCTAAAAAATAAAAGTAAAAATGATGGCAACGGAAAAAGAAAACATGGCCATGACGGCTGAAACCAGAGAACAGAAACCGAGTATGGCCACCTGCAAGGAAGCCTTGGCGGATTACAGGCGGATTTACCTGCCCGTGCCTGCCATTGAAGACCGCAAGCCGGTATTCCTCAGCAAGGAGACCCGTGACAGGCTGGACCGGATAGTCCGGTTGTTCGGTGAGCGGAAAATGAGCGTTTCAGGATTGACGGAAAACATCGTCCGCCGCCACTTGGAAATATATGAGAAGGAAATAGACGAATGGCGCAAGCTGTGATTTTGATAACCCATTAAAAAACATCGAAAAAAATGGAACAGAAAAAGAAAAAGCAAGAGGACGTGCTGGTCGTCCGCGACGAGAAAACGGGCGAGATCAGCGTGGTCGCCGGGCTGGACGGCAAGGGCTACCCCAATACGAAGCCCGCGAAGCCGGAACACTCGCAGGACTTCCTGCGCTTCGACCGCCACGGGGACATGGTGGACAATTTCTTCAAGAACTTCTACCGCCAGTGCAAGGAGCCGACGCGCTTCGGCTTCTATCGGGTGGCGGCGGATGCGGTGGACACGCTGCTTCCCGTCATCAAGGACTTCCTGAAAGACCCCGTGGCAAACGCGGAGATACTTGCCTCGCACAAGGTGGACACCGCCAAGTACCAGCAACAAGCAGAAACAGAGAATGTCAAACAAGAAAAAAATAACAACGAACCCATTAAAAAGACAGAAGAAATGGAAAAGAAAGAAGAACTGAAACAAGAGAAGGATGTTCAGCAGCCACAGGTAGCTGAAACACAGGAGAAGCCTAATCTGATAGCGGACGACCAAGTAAACTGGGAGGAACTGCGCAAGTGCGGCATTGACAAGGAGAAACTCTCGGAAAAGGACCTAAAAGCCCTGATGAACTACGGCAAGACGGGATTAGTGACGGTAAAGCCGACCTTCGGCTATGAGAGTTACGAATTGCAGGCCCGATTGTCTTTCCAGAAGATGGAGGACGGCTATCTGAAGCTGACACCCCATTTTATCCGCAATGAACCACGCCTTGACATCCCCCACAGGGGCTACACCTTCACCGAAGAGGACAAGAAGACGTTGAAACGCACGGGCAACCTCGGCAAGCCCGTCAACTTCGCCAACGAGAAGACAGGTGAAATCAAGCCCCACTACATCAGCATCGACCGCCTGACGAATGAAATCGTGGACATCCCTGCCGACAAGGTGCGCATCCCTAACAAAATCGGACAGACCAACCTGTCAAGGGAAGAGCAGGACATCCTACGTGCGGGATTGCCTTTGCCCAAGGAAGTGATGCTCTCCAACGGGCGCAAGTTCCAAGCCTTGTTGCAGGTGAACGCCGACAAGCGCGATGTGGAGTTCGTGCCGGGACAACCGAGGCAGCAGCAATCCCAGCGTCAGGGAAACGGCCAAGGTAAGGCGCAGGACAATTCCAATTCGCCCCAACAGTCACAAGGTGAAGAAGATGGGAATAACCAGCAACGCCGTAACCGCTCGTGGACAAACGAGGACGGGAGCATCCGCCCCATCAAGAAATGGAAAGACGATGTGTTTACCGACCAGCAGATAGCCGACTACGTGGCGGGCAAGACGGTGGTGCTCGCCAATGCGAAGGACGACCAAGGCCAGCCCTGCACGAAGTACCTGAAGTTCAACTTCGAGAAAGGCCGACCGCTGACCTACTCGCAGAACCCCGACCTCGCGCAGACCGTCGCACCGTCCAACGAGAGCCGGACACAGCTCGCCGTGAACAACGAAGGGAAGACCAACGAAGCGACCAAACACGTGAAAGAGCCGTTGCAGCAGGGTCAGACCACGCCGAAGAATGATGCGCAGCAGAAGCAGCAGGCCAAGAAATCCAAAGGCATGAAAGTATCTTCCTGATTGCCGCCACTAAATCCATCCGATAAGTATTGACGGGCTGAAACGGGGAACATGCACCGCCTTGTGCGCATATCCCACAAACAATGCCGTGCCCCGTTTCATCCCCATTAAAGACAAAAGTATCAACGAATAAAAAAACAGAGAAAGACATGATTACCATATTGGCAGAAAAACCGAGCGTCGCCCGTGAGATAGCACGGATTGTCGGCGCGATGAAAAGGGAAGAAGGGTATTTCACCGGGAACGGCTACCACGTGACATGGGCGCTGGGGCATCTGGTGCAGCTTGCCCTGCCAGACGGCTACGGCATCAAGGGCTTCCGGCGCGACAGCCTGCCTGTCATTCCTAAAAACTTCGAGCTTATACCCCGACAGGTAAAAACGGACAAGGGCTACAAGGCGGACGCGGCGGCGGTGAAGCAAATCAAGGTGATAACCAAGCTGTGGAACGAAAGCGATGGCATCATCGTGGCGACCGACTGCGCCCGTGAAGGCGAACTGATTTTCAGGTATTTGTATTCCTATATCGGCTGCACCCTGCCGTTCCAAAGGCTGTGGATAAGCTCGCTGACAGATGCCGCCATCCGCAAGGGATTAAAGAAACTGAAGGACGGCCGCGAATACGACAACCTCTATCAAGCCGCCAAAGCCCGCAGCGAAGCCGACTGGCTGGTAGGCATCAACGGCACACAGGCGTTGTCGGTGGCCGCCGGGCGCGGCACGTATTCCGTGGGACGGGTGCAGACACCCACGCTGACGATGGTCTGCCAACGTTTTTGGGAGAACAAGCGTTTCCAGCCCGAACCGGTATACCAGCTCCATTTCACCACGCCGTCGGTGAGCGTGGATGAGGTCGTGAAGTTCGCCTCGGTGGAGAAATGGAAGGACAAGGAGGAAGCCGCCATACTATATAATAAGGTAAAGGAACAGATGGCAGCAACCGTTACCAAAGTCGAAAAGAGGGAAAAGATAGAGAACCCTCCGCTCCTGTACGACCTGACCACGCTACAAAAGAAGGCGAACACGAGGCACGGCTTCACGGCGGAACAGACGCTCGCCCTCGTGCAGAAGCTCTACGAGGCGAAGCTCGTCACCTATCCGAGAACATCAAGCCGCTACATCCCGGAGGACGTGTTTGACGAAGTGCCCATGCTGTTCGACCGTCTGGCAACCCATTCTTCCTTTGCGGAGAAGATTGGAGCCTTGGACGGACTGAACCGCCGCAGCGTGGACGCCTCGAAAGTGACCGACCACCATGCCCTGTTGGTGACACCCAACCGTCCATTGGCGCTCTACAAGGACGAGCAGACCATCTACGACATGATTGTGGGGCGCATGGTGGAAGCGTTCTCCCCGGAGTGCGTCAAGGACACGACCACCGTCCGGGCGGAGTGTGAGGGCATAGCGTTCGAGACAAAAGGCTGCATCGTGCGCAAGGCGGGCTGGCGGTCGGTCTATGGCGAGGACAACATAGACACCGTTTTGCCCGACTGGAAAGAAGGTGATATATTGGCAATGAGCGGCTGTTCGATGAGTTCGGGCATGACACGCCCGAAGCCGTTGCATACCGAAAGCACCCTGCTGGCGGCGATGGAGACCGCCGGGCGCGAGGGCTTGGAGGACGAGGAAGCGCGGCAGGCGTTGAAGGACTGCGGCATCGGCACGCCCGCCACCCGTGCCGCCATCATCGAGACCCTGCTCAAAAGGGAATACATGGTGCGCGTGAAGAAGTCGCTCGTGCCGACGGAGAAAGGGCTTGCCCTGTATTCCATCGTCAGGGGCATGGACATCGCCGACGTGGAGATGACGGGACGCTGGGAGGCGGAACTGGCGGAGATAGAAAAAGGCAGGATGCCGCACGAGGCATTCATCCGCGACATTGAAAGCTATACCCGGAAAATCACCACGGAACTGCTTGCCTCGGACAAGCTGTTCGGGCACAAGGCATCGGACTGTGCCTGCCCCAAGTGCGGCAAGGGTACGATGCAGTTCTACGGCAAGGTGGTGCGCTGCGACAACCCGGACTGCGCCCTGCCCGTGTTCCGCCAGATGGCGGGCAGGACGCTCACCGACGCGGAAATGAACGAACTGCTGGCAAAAGGCAGCACGGGTGTCCTCAACGGCTTCAAGAGCAGGCAGGGCAAGCCGTTCAGCGCAATGGTCACATTCGATGCGGATTTCAATACAAAATTCGTGTTTCCCGAAGCCAAAGGCACAAAAAAATTCACTAACAGGAAAGGAGGAAGAAAATAATACGTACCTTTTAATAAAGTAAGCTGCATCTCGGAATAAAAAATAAGCGAGCTTATTTTGTTCTCCCCTCGATTTGCATTACTTTTGCCACTGATTCATGTCATAATCTGTTTCAATTCGTTGATACTCGTTATTCACATGGATTTAGTGGCGGCACTCGGAGGGATACCGGGTGCCTTTTTTCTTCTTTCCTATCCATTCCACAATCTGATTTTTCACCACTAAATCCATCAGAAAATGAAACAGAACAAGAAAACCGTCCCAGCGGAACTGTCCTACTACGGGCTGTACCTGCTGGACTACCTGAGAAAATACCATCCCGACAAAGTTTCCGACACGTACCTTATTGCAGAGAGGGAGGAAGCTGCCGCCACCACCTTTGAAAAAGAAAGGTCGGCAGGAAGTACGGTCGAGTATGCCCACGAGGAAGCCATGCGCGTCCTGCTGCACGGGCTGCACTTCTCGCCCTACGCCCTGCTGCGCGAGGTCGTGGAAAACGAGTTCGCCGACGAGGTGGCGGAATCCGGCCGCGAGGCGTTCTGCAACGAGCTTTATCCCTACTTGACAAACCTGTTCGCCGGTTACGACACGTCGGACGACACCTTCGCCCTGTCGCCCGGACACGACCTGCTCTACACGGAGCTGGTGGGAACCGTCATGCTTTATCTGGAGTCCTATGGCGTTCAATAGGAAACAGAAGATGCGCGACAACATCGAGGCGGTACGCACGGCGTTCACGCTGGACCGGGAGCGGCGCACACCCACCGAGAGGGAACGTGCGCTATTAGAGCGTTACTGCGGCTTCGGGGGCCTGAAGTGCATCCTGAACCCGGCAAGGGAACTGGCGGACGCCGCGCGTTGGGCGAAGTCCGACCTCGAACTGTTCGCGCCTACGGTGGAACTGCACCGAATCATTAGAGAGAACAGCAAGGATGAAACGGAGTACAAACGCTACGTGGACTCGCTTAAAGCCTCGGTGCTGACGGCGTTCTACACCCCGAAAGCAATAACCGACACCATCGCGGACGTGCTGCACGACAAGAAGGTGCGCCCCAACCTCGTGCTGGAGCCGTCAGCGGGCATGGGCGCGTTCATCGGCTCGGTGCTGTCGGACAACCCGCAGGCGGAGGTGATGGCCTTCGAGAAAGACCTGCTGACGGGCAAGATGCTGGGACACCTGTACCCGCAGCAGAAGATACGCACGGAGGGCTTCGAGAAGATAGAAAAGCCGTTCCTGAACCGTTTTGACCTTGCCATATCCAACATCCCTTTCGGGGACATCGCGGTGTTCGACCCGGAATATGCCAACGGCTCGGTGTTCAAGAAGATAGCGGCAAGGAAGGTGCATACCTATTTCTTCCTGAAAGGGCTGGACGCGGTGCGTGACGGCGGCATCGTGGCGTTCATCACCTCGCAGGGGGTATTGAATACGGAAAGCAACGGCGGCACACGCTACATGATGACAAGGAAAGCGGACTTGGTGTCCGCCATCCGCCTGCCGAACAACCTGTTCACGGAAGATGCCAACACGGAGGTGGGGTGTGACCTGATAATCCTGCAAAAGAATGAAGGCAAGGAGGAACTTTCCGAGGAAGACAAGAGGTTGGGCGATGTGGTAAAGAGCAACCACACGAACATTGTTTCCAACGGGTATTTCCTCGACCACCCGGAACGCATCATCCATACCGACGCGAAAAGGGACACCGACCCTTACGGTAAGCCCGCTATGGTTTATACGCACAGCGGTGGTGTGGAGGGCATCGCAACGGATTTGTACCAAATGCTGTCGGCGGACTTGTCGGCACGGCTGGACTTGGAACGCTATAATGGCATCAAGGAAAAAAGGCAGGAGACTCGGCAGACGATTGTCGTACAACCTATGCAGACGGAGGCGAAAAAAGAAGAAAAGTCGGTACAGTTGAAAGCGGAACCGGTGCAAGCCGTGGCTCAGGAGGTGGAAAGCAAACGCCCCGAAGCCCCGGTTATGGACTTGTACGACCTGTTCGGCTACACGCAGGAAGAGCGGCGGTTGGCGGAACGGGGGCTGAAACCGGAACGGAAGAAAAGCGGTAAGTCCAAAGGGAAGAAAGCCGTACAGCCAACATTGTTCTCCCTCCCGAAGAGCGGAAAGGAGGAAGCGGCGAAAAAAGAAAGCGGAAAAGTGAAAGCCAAATCCACAGAAGCGGCTTCCGACATCACGTCCTTGACTCCGGAAGAAGCGCAGGAAATGGAGGAAATTATCCGCAACAGGATGGATGTGCCGCAAGCGTCCCGACAGGAAACCGTTTCTGCCACTTCACCCGATGTGAAAGACGCTTCCGAAACCACAGAGGACGATGACCCGGAGGATGCCATCTACCGCAGTCTGGACTGGGAGACCAACCCGCCCATCAACGGCTTCTATGAAATGATGATGTCGCTCACGCCGGAACGCCGGGCGGAACTGCGCCGCCTCGGTCGGGAGAAGATGGATGCCAATGCAGCCAAACAGGCGGAAAGGGCGGCGGAGGCGAAAAAAGAAGAAAGACAGGCTACGGAAATGGAGCAACCATCGTCCGTGCGCCCATTTTATCCCGTTGAGAACGGTTTTGAGGCGGAAGGGAAAGCGCAAATCGAGCGTGTGGAAAGGGAAATGCGCGAGGAAGAAGCCGCCTTGACACCCGAAGAACGGCAACGCCGGAAAGAGGAAGCGATGATGCCACGCCCGTTCAAGGGCATCATGGAGCCGCACTTGAAAGACGGCTCTCTGGTATGGGAACACACAGGCGGCGTCCGCTTCCAAATCGGGGTGCTGAGGGATGTCACCAGGTACGGGGCGACTTTCCAGCCGCTCGACATGGAGGGGATGCAGGCGCAGAAGGCACAGTTGTACATCGACCTGCGTAACACCTACGAGCGGCTCTACGTCCACGAAGCGGAGAACCACGAGGAAAACGCCCTGCTGCGCCGCAACCTGAACACCTACTACGATGAGTTCGTCATGCGCTACGGCAACCTGAACGCCAAGCACAACGCAAAGTTCATCCTGATGGACGCTTCGGGGCGCAACATGCTCTCGTTGGAGCGCGGCGAGGACGGGCAGTTTGTCAAGGCGGACATCTTCGACCGTCCCGTTTCCTTTTCGCAGGAAACATTGGTCGAAGTGGAATCGCCCGAAGAAGCCCTGTCCGCCTCGCTCAACCTGTACGGCGGCGTGAACCTGCCCTACATGGAATCCCTCTGCGACCTGCCGCAAGCGGAGATGCTGGAAGCCCTGAAAGGGCGGGTGTTCTACAACCCGTTGGCGGAGGGCTACGAGATTGCCGACCGCTTCATCGCCGGGAACGTGGTGCAGAAAGTCGCCGACGTGGAGGGCTGGATTAGGGAACACGAGGGACACGCAATGCTGCCGCAGGCGCAGGAGTCATTGGCGGCTTTGCGCGAGAATGTGCCCGAACAAATCCCCTTCGAGGACTTGGACTTCAACTTCGGGGAGCGTTGGATACCCACGGGCGTGTATGCCGCCTACATGAGCCGCCTGTTCGACACGGACGTGCGGATAACCTACTCGGAAAGCCTTGACGAGTATTCCGTGAACTGTGCCTGCAAGACGATGAAAATCACAGACGAGTTTCTGGTAAAGGGCTATTACCGCAACTACGACGGCATGAACCTGCTGAAACACGCGCTGCACAACACCTGCCCGGACATGATGAAAAGCATCGGCAAGGACGAAAACGGGAACGACATCAAGGTGCGCGACAGCGAGGGCATCCAGCTCGCCAACGCGAAGATTGACGAAATCCGAAACGGCTTCACCGAATGGCTGGAAGAACAGTCGCCGGAGTTCAAGAAACGCCTGACAGATATGTACAACGGCAAGTTCAACTGCTTCGTGCGCCCGAAGTACGACGGCTCGCACCAGAAGTTCCCGGGCTTGGACCTGAAAGGCTTGGGCATAAAGGACTTGTACCCCTCGCAGAAGGATTGCGTATGGATGGTGAAACAGAACGGCGGCGGCATAGGCGACCAGGAAGTTGGCGGCGGCAAGACGCTGATAATGTGCGTCGCCTCCTACGAGATGAAGCGTCTGGGCTTGGCGCACAAGCCGATGATTATCGGGTTGAAAGCCAACGTGAGGGAGATTGCCGAGACCTACCGCAAGGCTTACCCCAACGCCCGCATCCTCTACGCCTCGGAGAAGGACTTTTCCGCCGCCAACCGGGTGCGCTTCTTCAACGACATCAAGAACAACGATTGGGATTGCGTCATCATGTCGCACGACCAGTTCGGAAAGATCCCGCAGTCGCCGGAGTTGCAGCAGCGCATCTTGCAGGCGGAACTGGACACGGTGGAGGAAAACCTTGAGGTATTGCGTAGTCAGGGCAAGGACGTGTCACGCGCCATGCTGCGGGGCTTGGAGAAACGCAAGTTCAACCTGCAAGCCAAATTGGAAAAGGTGGAACACGCCATCAAGACGAGGGCGGACGACGTGGCGGACTTCAAGCAGATGGGCATCGACCACCTCTTTGTCGATGAGAGCCACCAATTCAAGAACCTGACGTTCAACACGCGCCACGACCGAGTGGCGGGGCTGGGCAACTCCGAGGGGAGCCAGAAGGCGCTGAACCTGCTGTTCGCCATCCGCACCATACAGGAACGGACGGGCAGGGATTTGGGAGCCACGTTCCTCTCCGGCACGACCATATCCAATAGCCTCACGGAGTTATATCTGCTGTTCAAGTACCTGCGCCCGAAGGCGTTGGAGAAGCAGGACATCCGCTGTTTCGACGCATGGGCGGCGATATTCGCTAAGAAGACGACCGACTTTGAGTTCAACGTAACGAACAGCATCGTGCAGAAGGAACGTTTCCGCTACTTTATTAAAGTACCCGAACTGGCGGCGTTCTACAACGAGATAACCGACTACCGCACGGCGGAGGACATTGGCGTGGAACGTCCGAAGAAGAACGAGATACTGCACCACATTCCGCCCACGCCCGACCAAGAGGTGTTTATCGGAAAGCTGATGCAGTTCGCCAAGTCCGGCGATGCGACTATCTTAGGCAGGCCGCCGCTGTCGGAAACAGAGGAAAAGGCGAAGATGCTCATCGCCACGGACTATGCCCGGAAGATGGCATTGGACATGCGCATGATTGACCCGAATTACGAAGACCACCCCGACAACAAGGCGAGCCATTGCGCCAAGATGATAGCGGAATACTATCATAAATACGATGCGCAGAGGGGTACGCAGTTCGTGTTCAGCGACCTCGGTACATTCCAGCCGGGCGGCGGATGGAGCGTCTATACCGAAATCAAGCGCAAGCTGGTGGAGGACTACGGCATACCCGCCCATGAAATCCGCTTCATTCAGGAGTGCAAGACCGAGAAGGCAAGGAAGGCGGTCATCGAGGCGATGAACGAGGGGCAGGTGCGTGTGCTGTTCGGATCGACGAGTATGCTCGGCACGGGTGTGAATGCCCAGCGCAGGGCGGTCGCCATCCATCACCTCGACACGCCGTGGCGGCCGTCCGACCTCGCCCAGCGTGACGGACGGGCGGTCAGGAAAGGCAACGAGATTGCCAAGCTGTACGCGGACAACAAGGTGGACGTCATCATCTATGCCGTGGAGAAGTCGCTGGACTCGTACAAGTTCAACTTGTTGCACTGCAAGCAGACGTTCATATCGCAGTTGAAGTCCGGCGCGATGGGCGCACGAACCATCGACGAGGGGGCGATGGACGAGAAGTCGGGCATGAACTTCTCAGAATACATGGCGATACTGTCGGGCAACACGGACTTGCTGGACAAGGCGAAGCTCGAAAAGAAAATCGCCTCGCTGGAGGGTGAGCGCAAGTCGTTCAACAGGGGCAAGCGCGATTCTGAACTGAAGCTGGAAAGCAAGACAACCGCTCTGCGCAACAACCAAGCCATTATCGCCGCCATGACGGAGGATTGGGAGAAGTTCACCGCTGCCGCACAGATCGACAAGGACGGAAACCGGCTCAACCTGATAAAGATTGACGGGCTGGACACCACCGATGAAAAGGCCATCGGAAAGCGGTTGCAGGATATAGCCAAGAACGCCACGACAGGCGGAGTACCCCAGCGTATCGGTGAATTGTACGGCTTCCCCATCAAGGTGGTGAGCGAGCGGACGCTCAGCGAGGGGTTGGAGTTCATCGACAACCGTTTCCATGTCGAGGGTAACTACAAGTACACCTACAACAACGGGCATTTGGCGATGGCGGACACCCATGCCGCCGCCTTGAACTTCCTCAATGCGTTGGAGCGTATCCCGGCGATTATCAAGCAGTACGAGGAAAAGAACGAGGTGCTGGAGCGTGAGATACCGCAGTTGCAGGAGATAGCGGGCAAGACGTGGAAGAAGGAGGAGGAACTGAAACAACTGAAATCCGAACTTTCCGCTCTTGACCGCAAGATACAGTTGGAACTGGCTCCTAAACAAGAGCCAGTACTGGAAGAAGACGGAAAGGGAAAAGAATCCCAGAAAGAAAGTCTCCATGCCGGGGTATCTCATGAAATCGTCCCGACTCCGCCATCAGACAGGCACACTTGGCATATCCGTCCGGAAATGCAAACGGAGGCACCTTTACCGCAGGTAAAGAAAGTGAGGATTTGAGGCGCTTGGATAAAAACAGTTAAGGGGCATACGGGAGGACAACCGTATGTCCCCGGCTCACTTATATTTTATCAGCAAAAAAAACGATTATTATGGCAACAATAAAAATCAAGTTCAGGTCCTCTTCGGTCGCAGGCAAAGAGGGCACGTTATGTTATCAAGTGATACACGGGCGGCAGACCCGCCTGATTAGTACGGGGTATAAATTGCACCTTTATGAATGGGACAAGGAAGCGGGCAAAATCCGCAGCGTGAAAGGCAATCCGGACCGGGAACGCTATCTGGAAGCCTTGCGTTTCCGTATGGAGGAAGACCAGAAACGGTTGAACGGCATTATCCGGAAGCTGGAACAGTCAGGGAAACTTTCTTCCGAGCAGATAGTCCTTGCCTATCACAGTCCGGAAGGACATGACGACTGTTTCTTTGTCTATGCCCGGAAAGTCATCGACCAGACCAAACGCATGGGGAAAGAGCGGACATCCGAAGTCTATGCCAGTTCACTCAACAGTTTCATCCGTTTCCGGGGCGAAGCGGGAGATGTACCTTTGGATGCGATGGATTCCGTCATGATGATGGAATACGAGGCTTACCTGAAGCAGAACGGGAAATGCCCGAATACGGTATCTTTTTACTTGCGCAATCTGCGTACCTTATATAATAGGGCATCGGAGGAAGGATTGGTGGAAAACCGCAGTCCGTTCCGCCATGTCCATACGGGAGTTGAGAAGACGGTCAAAAGGGGCGTATCCTCAGAAATCATCGGACGGATCAAGAATCTGGATTTGGAATTATATCCGGCCTTGGCTTTCGCCCGGAACCTGTTCCTGCTCTGCTTTTATCTTCGCGGCATGTCTTTCGTGGACTTGGCTTTCTTGAAAAAGAAAGATTTGCAAAACGGCGTGCTTGTCTATCGGCGGCACAAGACCGACCAACAGCTTTGCATCAAATGGGAGCAGCCCATGCAGGAAATTGTCCGGAAATACACAAATCCGGATTCTCCTTACCTTCTTCCCATCATCAAGGTGCCGGGAGAAAAGGAAAGACGGCAATACCTGAATGCCTCGCATGTGATGAACAAGCGGTTGCAAAAGATTGGCCGGATGGTTGAATGTCCCATCAAGCTCACGTTTTATGTCGCAAGGCATGGGTGGGCCAGCATCGCCAAGAGTCAGAATGTGCCCGTGCCTGTCATCAGCGAGGCGTTAGGGCATGATTCGGAAGATACGACCCGCATCTATTTGGCCCTACTGGATTCTTCGGTGGTGGACAAAGCCAACAGCAAGGTCATCCGGTCTATTGGCAGATAAGAATGATTGGGTACCCCCAAACACATTTTGTAAGTTGAGAGATTCCCCTTGAACCTTTCCCGTTCAGGGGGATTTTTGTTGGACAAAGTGGTAAATCTCTCTTTAAGAGATGTTTCGCACGCCGCAAAATTACAAAAAATACTGCAATCCACACAGGATGAATCCTGAAAATTACGTTTTGGGCGAACCTTCCCACAGGATTTGTTCGACAAAAGAAGAAGAATTGTTTGACAAATAAAAGTGTATGAATTAACAAACTGTTTATTTTCAAATAAATAGCAGGTTGGATACATCTCTTAAAGAGAGATGTACCGATTCAAGGCCTGAGAGCGCGATGTACATTCTGTAGTGGTAGCCTCATTAAAGGTACAGCTATCCTTTGTATATAAGCGGATTAGGGGGGGAATAAAATGCGAATCGACAAGAAAACCGTTGGGAAAAAGGCTTGGCGGTAGAAAGTGGATTTGTTCGACAAATCGGTGTATCTCTCCGTAAGAGATGTATTTCGCATGCAAAGTTACACACAATTGTTGGGAAAACGGTGATAAATACCAAAAAAGTTAAGAAATGAATAGTTTCCAATACGTCCTTAAAAAGGATTTGTCGAACAGTTGTTTGACAAATTGTAATTATTACATTTTATACTTCATTGGATATCACCTAATTATCTCCAATTGCTAAACATGATACATCTCTTACGGAGAGATGTACCGATAATGTACATGATTTCGAGTCTACCAAAGTACGATTGAGGTCATGCCGAAATAAGATAATGATAGCATATATAATGCTGGGGAATTTCCCCGAACTTTTGGATAATACCGTTGTAACTACATGTGTTTCAATATATAATAAACACTTGGAGGAGTCGGAAATGTATCCCTTCACCAACTAAGGCGTAAGGCTATCCATTTATTATCATGGACGAAATACTACCTATAGAGGATAAACTGCACTGGTATGCCATGCGTGACCTCAAACGCAGACATGCCAAATTGCCCGCCTACAAGATGTTCGAGAACTTGAAGGTGCAGTGTTTCACTCCTATGGTGCATCGTTTGGTCGTAGTTGGTGGCAAGCGGGTGGATCAGGAAGTGCCTTTCATGCAGGACTTGCTTTTCGTGAAAGACACGAGGGAGCATCTTGATGCCATTGTGGAGAGTACCCCCAAGCTTCAATACCGTTACAAGCTCGGTGTACAGCACACTCCTATCATCGTCCCTGTCGCAGATATGGAACGTTTCATCAAGGCGGTAGAAGCCAGTGATAATCCTAAGTTCTATTCCCCTGACGAGGTGACACCGGAGATGAGAAACCGGAAAATCCGCATCATCGGCGGGCAGTTGGACGGATATACGGGCACATTGGTGACCACACGTGGTTCGAAGACAAAAAGGCTGCTGGTGGAACTGCCCACCTTGTTGGCTGCCTCCATAGAAGTAGAAGCGGAGTATATTCAGCTTATTCCATGAGGATATGAACCGATTGTAAATTTTTCCCTAACAAACAGGAAAAATCAATCCCCCTTGCGACCGAAAATTAATGCTATTATAAATTGATTTAATCACAATTTCAATGAACAGGTTCGGCATAGAGCTTGGCAAGTTGATGGAGAATCATCTGTCAGACATACTTTTCAGTGAGCGTTCCAATAGAGAGCATATTCATCTGTACCGTGTTGATAATTATTGGGTGGCATTCGAACGTTCTGCTTTTCACCTTTGTCACATCTATACGAAATCGGTTATTAATGCGATGAAAGTGTTTCGTGTGCCCCTCCCTATTGTTGTGACAAGTGTAGAGGACAGGGAAATGCCATTTGCCGTAGGTGACATGGAGTGTATGAAAAGAACATTTGTAGAAAGGATATACAAGACAGGAAAGCCAGTTGACGGCAAATCATTCAATGAATGGCACTACCAAAACACCATAGTATTTCAAGACACAGGCTATAGAAGGTCTTAAACAAAGAAAAATCAGGAATATGAGTATAAATAAAGTATTTTACATCTTGCTCATTGTCGCAAGTACAGTGACACTGGGCTCGTGCGGTTCTTCCAAGGAAGTAGTTTATTTCCAGGATTTGAGACCCGGGGAAACAGAAATCAAGTTGCCTGAAGTGAAAGCCATTACAGTCCGACCGGAGGATAAGATTTCCATTATCGTCAACAGCCGTGACCCCCAGTTGACGGACTTGTTCAACCTGCCTTATGTGTCCAGGCAATTGGGTCAGTCTTTAAGGACAAATGGCGTGACGGCTTCAAGCAATCAAGGAGTATCCGCTTATACCGTAGATGCCAACGGTAAGATAGATTTTCCTGTACTTGGCAAGATACACGTGGCCGGAATGAAGCGGGAAGAAATCGCCGAATGTATCAAGAACGAATTGATAAAGGAGAATTTGGTGAAAGACCCTGTCGTGACCGTGGAATTTGCCAATCTCTGCATATCCGTGTTGGGCGAGGTGAACAGTCCGGGACGTTTCAGCATTGACCGGGACAGGCTGACCATACTCGATGCACTCAGCATGGCAGGCGACCTGACCATCTACGGAAACCGTTCCAAGGTGATGGTGTTACGGCAAGAAGGGGATGTGCAACGGGTGTACGGACTGAACCTCACTTCCGGCGAACACATCTATTCTTCACCCGCCTATTATCTGCAACAGAATGACGTGGTGTATGTGGAACCCAATGAAGTGAAAGCCCGTCAATCTACCGTCAACGGCAACAACGTGCGTTCCACCTCGTTCTGGATTTCGCTGGCATCGTTGCTGACTTCTGTGGCCATCCTCATTTTTAATTAATCACGTCCAATCTAAATATTGTATATCGTGGCAACTCAAAACAATATATCCAAACCTAAACAGAAGGAACTTGCGGAGAAGATAGGCGTTTCCGCTTCCCAGTTGAGCCGCATTGTCAGCGGCGAAACAAGAACGGTAAGCAGTGATATTCTCATAGGTGTGGCAAAGGAATTTAAGGTATCGACAGACTACATACTGGGCTTGTCCACCGTGAGCGTTCGTAAAAGCTACGATATTTCTGAATTAGGCTTGTCAGAGGGAGCCGTAAGAGGGCTTGTGACGGGTGCTGTTGATGTGCAAATCCTCAATCGCCTGTTGGAACACAGGAGTTTTCCCAAGCTGATAGATTTGATACGGATTTATTTTCAGGATACGGCGGCAAAGGGCATAACAGCAAGAAACCAGCTTATCGAGATGGCAACGGCTTCCCTGTCCGACCTGATGAAAGAACACCCGGAACACCGGGCAGAAGCGAAGCAGGATTTACAGCTTTTGAACGCCCAAAAGATGGGGGAACATGAAGCGGAGATTGAAAAAATCAAAAATGTGTTCCTGGCTATCCTGCGGGATATTAAGAAAGATATTGACAACGGGGAACAGCCGGGGGAAGCTGTGACCGCCGCTATGTTCCAAGCCATGCGGGACGCACTGGCGGAACAGAAACAAAAACCGCTTTCCATTGACGATGTAACGGCGATGATAGCCGGACAGATCGGACAGCTTGCACCGATGGACGAGGAAACCGCCGACCTGTTTCAGCGGTTAGTAAAGAAAATGATTGAACAGGCAGAGAAATAAATGTAGGAGAATATTAGAAAATGGGAAAAAGCAACTCGTACTATATGCAGCTTCATGTAGAAGCACTGTTTACAATGAATGAAAAGAACGAACTTATGACTATAAGGGAACCATGGGACTCCACTTCACAGCCGGCTCCCCGCTTCTATTTGACAAGACCACTTTACGAAAAACCACATACTTATTTTCGCGCTGACGTACCGAAAGAATTAAGAGAAAAACTACAATCAATTACCAACAGAGAGCCAGTACTGATGCTGCCGAATGAATCACCTATTTATGATAAAGAATATCGGCAACTATTAGGAGAAAGTAAGATTTCAGAAGATGCTTGTTTTTGGCTTCCTGAACAGCCAAAGTTAAAAGCCTGCCTACTCACTAAAGACAACATTGAGCCTCAGATGAGCCACTATTTTCCCTGGCTACCTGAAGAGTTGCTGGATGTTCCCTTTTGCGCTGCTTATTTGGAAGATTCTCAAGTCGTATCTATTTGTCGTAGTGTTCGGATTATTCTTGAGGCAGAGGAAGCGGGAATTGAAACGGCTGAACTTTACAGAAGAAAAGGGTATGCATTCCACACACTTGCAGAATGGGCAGAAGCAGTTAGACGAAATGGTAGTATTCCTTTGTATAGTGCGTCCACTTCTAACTTAGCCTCTTTAGGTTTAGCAAAAAAGGCAGGCGGCATTTTCTTTGGTAACGGTTTTTGCGTTTGCTGATTTATGGTTTTGGGGTATAATAAACTGTTTGAAGAAGAAAAGAAGCGGCTAAAATAGATTGCGGAGAAGTTGGACTTGCCGAAAAATCCAAACCCACAGCGGGGACGGAAAAAGAAATAGAGAACAGCAAATCGAAATAGGAGGAGTGAAAATGAACCAAGGAAGAATTATTGTGATTACAGGTTCGCCGGGAACAGGAAAGACAACAATTGCGTCGATTGTCGCAAAAGAATCGAACATGGATAAATCTGTGCATATGCACACAGACGACTTTTTCCATTATTTAAGCAAAGGAGCAATACCGCCGCATTTATCAGAGTCCAACGAACAAAATTTAGTTGTTATTGAAGCCTTTTTAGAAGCTGCAAAGCGCTATGCCCGCGGTGGATATGATGTAATTGTAGATGGAATTGTAGGGCCATGGTTTTTAGAACCATGGAGAGCCCTTGTTCGAGAAGATTATGAAGTACACTATATTGTTTTAAGAGCCAGTAAAGAAGAAACTATGAAGCGAGCTGTGGAGCGCTCAAAATTAGACAGAAAAACAAATGTTGAATTAGTAGAAACAATGTGGGAGCAATTTTGCAATCTGGGAATATATGAATCGAGTGTTGTAGATACGACCAATTATTCCATTCAAGAAACTGTTTCCGCAGTACAAGAA
>NZ_JAHQUN010000005.1:0-241516 GCF_019052485.1 Bacteroides sp. MSK.20.82 | reverse complement strand
CTTTTATTCATTTTAGTTGATACTTATAGTAGTCAACCAAATCCAGGGTAAGACATTGACCACACGATCTGATTGACTTAACCGTATCAACTGTTCCGATTCACCTGTTCTTTCAAGTAGCACTAAATCATCTATTGCTCAATAATACATCATTTATCAGGTATTAATACCTGATTTCTCAATTATTAATACCTGAGATGTCAATCGTTAATAGTTGACAAATCAACCATTAACATCCTACAAATCAAAAGATAGCATTGAACAAACACTTACTAACACGATTTGACAGAGTGAGAGCAACCGCTTGCTCTCATACTTGCCACCACGCCTGCTATCATAGCCAAAACTACGATGAATAAAGGGATACAAGCAAATTGTTAGAGCGTGAGAGCAAAACTGCTATTAAATCACTGTGGAGAAAATCCAGAATCAACCTATTCTCAACCATCCGACTTCTCTAGTTCCAATCGTAATTCTTTTAATGCCTTGATTTCCATAGTATTCTGAACATATATGCGTGTCAACACCAAACGAGTCATAACACGACTTGAACAAACATATTCATCATCTACGAACTCATCAATGAGGACATCAAGGAAACAGAGAGTACATTTAAGTTCATGTTTTGATAGTTTATCAATGCTTTCAATTTGTCCAAAGCTAGGCCAATTGTCTTTAAGAAAGGCAAGTTTGTCGGTGGAGTCCTGTAAATCAAGCTTCATCAGGCAGGGGTAGGAACAAGTAGGATCATCCATAATTTTCTGTTTTTTCATTTGTGTGTTCCCGTATGCCCCAAAGAAAAAAGGCGCGGAAACTATTACTACATTATCCTCTAGAAGGCTCTGGTAAGCCCGTGCTCGAATAATAAGTAATAGCTCCACGCCCATGAGGTATATAACAAATTTATATACAACAGAGACGTGGAGACCGGTTACTTATTATCTGCAAGCACAAAAATTTACCAGATTTTCTAGAGCAGATAATAAAAACGCTATCTCCAAAATAAAAAAGCGTAGCTCCTTTGCGGAGATACGCTACAAATATAGTTATATTTTCTGATATTGATACTTTGGTGTGTACTATTTCGCCATCTGATTCAGACGAAATACCGCCATATCGCTGTTTGTTCCGTTTCAATAATCAGATCGATAAACATATAACAAGTTAAGAAGAGAAAAGAGTTACAGAGTCTGAATAGTCTAATTTATTCTTTTAGTAATTCATCAACAGATTTGATGAACAATTCAGCTTGTGGAAACAACTCGTCAACCATCTCCTTATCACAAAACATAAAATCATCATAATCTCCACTATGTCTTTTCTCAAAAAGCGTAGTAAATGTTTTACCTATTCTTAGAGGAAGCTTTCCGGTAGATACAAAATGCAGTCCTAACATCGTTTTAACCCCATTGTGAGTTTGCGTTTGAATATTATTCTTTAGCAATAATGCTACCGTCGCATAATAGCATGCGTAATACATTCGGTTAATAGCAGCATTATAGAAAGTTTCCCGAATCATCACCTCCGCTTCCTTCATTGTATCATAAGCACGTTGCATTCTGTAGGCGATCAATGCTTTTCGGCTCTCTTCGTCTAAAATATCTTTCATAATACGATTCCTTCATTAGTGACATTAATATAAAAAGGTGTTTTGAACGGACGGTTTTCCCAAAGTTTTTTCAGCATAACCATCGGACTGATAGATATACCGGTTTTCAGTTCAAGTTCGTAAAGGGGTAAAGTAATCGCCTCTTCCTCTTTCAAAGTTATTTTCTCTCCATCAAGCAAGATGAGTAAATCAATATCACTGTCACTGCGTGCCTCATTCCTCGCTTGAGAACCATATAATATGGTCTTAGCGGTAGGAGCAACATGACGGATAATATCCTTGATTTGTTCGATCACTTCTGTTCGTCTCATAACTTCTTAATCTATTGATTATATGCAAATATACTCGATTCTTTTCAATTCTCAACACACCCAAGAACGCTTTTTATTATATTCTCACTATTTCGCCATCTGATTCAGACGAAATACCGCCATATCGCTATTTGTTCCTATTCTGAAAGGAGGCCCCCAAAGAGATAATCCGCTGGAAACATAGATATGTGATTGGCTCCATTTGCGATAGCCGTGACTCTGTTCATATATCCTGTCTGTTACCCAACTTATAGGCCATATCTGTCCATGATGCGTATGTCCGCTGAATTGCAGGTCTATTCCCAAAGAATCTGTTTTAGCCAGGTTGTAGGGTTGATGATCTAAAAGAATGATAGGTTTACTACGATCCGCTTGCTTTAATAAGGTAGGCAGGGAATGACGAGAACGGTTGGAACGGTCGTCACGTCCGATGATCTGCACACCGTTAGGCAATGTTACTACGGAATCACGCAATAGTTGTATGGGAGTATCTTTCAAGAAGCGGACGCTTTCATCAATACCGCTGATGTATTCATGATTGCCCGGAACCATATAAATGCCCAAGGGAGCTTTCAGCTGTGCCAGTTCTTCCGCCATATTCTCCTTATATAATGGGGTAAGACTATTATCTATCAAATCTCCACCGATAAGTATAAGGTCGGGATGCTGCGCATTTATCATATCTACATATTCTTTCAGCATGGCTTTTCCCGTGCCATACCCTAAATGGACGTCACTCACGGCTACGATATTGATTCCGTTACCTTCTATCGGCTTATCAAGGGAGACATCAATCTTATTGACCTGCGGATGACGGTAGTTATAATAACCGTACAGAAGCAGACAGCAAGTCGCTCCCAACGCATAATAGAAACCGTGATTCAGTGACGGCACAAATATCTTCGTCACATCCGCTATCAACAAAGCAAAAATCATGTACAGTGTAAACACCAGCCATACCGAACCGATGTGAAACATGGATTTCGACAGGATGACAGGCATATCTATATGACGGGTCAGCATAGCTATCACCAACGAGAAAGCTACCAGCCAATAGACGACAGACAACAGAATCTTCATAGCCAGCGAGAAGCCGGAAAGCATCTGTAATGTACGGATAAAGATATAAACATTACCACCTACATAGGCAAGCAGGAATATCAGGAAAAATATTCGCATAATCGTTATAAATTAAAATGGTTATCAAATATATTATCGCCCTTTTCCGTTGTCTGGTAGTGAGTGTCTGTATATCTTTGTGAGGAATAAAAAACAGGTATTATGTTACCGGATTTGTGTAAAGCATTCGACAAAACTTCTACCTATTGTTGACAGCTTGTTCCAATTGCCTCAAAGCCTTCTCCAGCGTAGCACGCGGACAGGCTACATTCAACCGCATAAACCCTTCACCTTCTTTGCCGAACGTCGTTCCTTCATTCAAAGCCAAGTGGGCATCTTCTACAAACAGGCGATTCAGTTCCTCCTGACTTAATCCCAGCTCACGACAATCCAAAAAGATAAGGTAGGATGCTTGCGGACGAATCATTCTGATGGCAGGAATCCGCTCTTTCAGATAACTTTCCGTGAAGTCAATATTTCCTTTGATATAGGCAATGACCTGATCCAGCCATTCAGTACCATGACTGTAGGCTGCCGCTACGCTGAGATAAGCGAATAAGTGTCCTTCGGAGAACTCGCTCGCTTCCATATATACCTGAAACTGATGACGAAGTTCGTCATTCTCAATAATTGCATACGAACTTGCCAGTCCGGGCATATTAAACGCTTTGCTCGGAGACATAAAGACAAGGGAGTTCATCCGTGCTTTCTCCGAAATCAAAGCAAAGGTGGGATGTTTGTAAGGAGGCAGGGTCAAGTCGGCATGAATCTCGTCAGAGATTACTAATGTACCGTTCTCATAGCAGATGTCGGCAATCTGCGACAGTTCTTCTTTGGTCCATACACGTCCGCCCGGATTATGAGGATTGCTCAGGATAAGCAGCTTGCATCCCTGCACATCTTTGCGGAAACGGTCGAAATCAATATGATATTGTCCGTCTTTCAATACCAGCGGACTGTACACCACTTCACGTTCGTTCTTCTGCGTCACGAGAAAGAAAGGATGGTAGACAGGAGGCATGACCATCACCTTGTCTCCTTTCTCCGTGAAACAATGGATGGCAAATGCCAGTCCGCGGACAATGCCGGGAGTAAACGTCAGCATATCCTCACGAATCTCCCAGCCATGCCGTTCTTTCAGCCAGTTGATAATGGATTCGGCCCATTCTTTGCAGGCAAATGTATAGCCCAGCACTTCGTGTTCCAGACGTTTCTTCAAGGCGTCGATTACAAAAGGAGCTGTGCGGAAATCCATATCAGCCACCCACATCGGAATCAAGTCATTACGCCCCCAACGGCGTTCTACGGCATCCCATTTTACGGAGTCCGTACCGTTACGGTTTATTATTTCATCAAAATTATAGTTCATACTGCATGAGGTTTTTATGTTATGTGAGACAAAAGTAGTACATTTGTACTCAATTCAAAAAGGAATTTATGACGAAAGCTTTATTTTTTGATATAGACGGAACGCTGGTTAGTTTCGAAACACACCGTATCCCGTCTTCTACCATTGAGGCATTGGAAGCCGCCCACGCAAAAGGGCTTAAAATATTTATCGCTACCGGACGCCCGAAAGCCATTATCAACAATCTTTCCGAATTGCAGGACCGGAACCTGATCGATGGATATATAACCATGAACGGAGCCTATTGTTTTGTCGGAGAAGAAGTAATTTACAAAAGTGCCATCCCGCAGGAAGAAGTAAAAGCAATGGCTGCTTTCTGCGAAAAGAAAGGAGTCCCCTGCATCTTCGTGGAGGAGCATAATATCTCTGTTTGCCAACCGAATGAGATGGTGAAGAAGATCTTTTATGACTTCCTGCATGTAAATGTCATCCCGACAGTTTCCTTTGAAGAAGCAAGCAATAAGGAAGTGATCCAGATGACTCCCTTCATCACGGAGGAAGAAGAAAAAGAAGTGCTTCCATCCATCCCGACTTGCGAAATAGGCCGCTGGTATCCGGCTTTTGCGGATGTCACAGCCAAAGGCGATACCAAACAGAAAGGCATCGATGAAATCATCCGGCACTTTGGCATCAAGCTGGAAGAAACGATGTCCTTCGGCGACGGAGGAAACGATATCAGCATGCTCCGCCACGCAGCTATCGGAGTCGCTATGGGGCAGGCCAAAGAGGATGTAAAAGCCGCAGCCGACTATGTGACAGCCCCCATTGATGAGGACGGCATCAGCAAGGCTATGAAACATTTCGGGATTATCTAATTCATTTATCCGGTCAGCACATCTGCTTATCCGTCACTAACTTTATGAGCGTAGACACTAATAACGCAGCTTTTCAGGACGCCCTGAATCTTATTCAGTATACCCGCCAGTCGGTTTTTCTGACCGGAAAAGCGGGTACAGGTAAATCTACATTCCTACGTTATGTCTGCGAACATACCAAGAAGAAACATGTCGTTCTCGCACCTACCGGCATCGCAGCCATCAACGCCGGAGGAAGTACGATGCACAGTTTCTTCAAACTCCCCTTCTATCCGTTACTGCCGGACGATCCGAATTTAAGTCTCCAGAGAGGACGCATTCACGAGTTCTTCAAGTACACCAAACCGCACCGGAAGTTACTGGAACAGATTGAACTGGTCATCATAGACGAAATCTCTATGGTACGGGCGGACCTCATTGATGCCATCGACCGCATCTTACGTGTATATTCGCATAACTTACGGGAACCTTTCGGCGGCAAACAGTTGTTATTGGTAGGCGATGTTTTCCAGCTGGAACCTGTCGTGAAGAATGACGAGAGGGAGATTCTGAACCGTGCCTATCCTACTCCATACTTCTTTTCGGCAAGAGTATTCAGCCAGATCGATCTGGTATCCATCGAACTCCAAAAAGTATACCGGCAGACTGATTCCGTCTTTGTCAGCGTTCTCGACCATATCCGTACCAACACCGCCGGAGCAGCCGACCTGCAACTGCTGAACACCCGATACGGAAGCCATATCGAAGAATCGGAAGCCGATATGTACATCACGCTTGCCACCCGAAGGGATACGGTTGACTCGATCAATGAGAAGAAACTGGCCGAGCTGGCAGGAGAACCGATCACCTTTGAAGGAAGCATTGAAGGGGATTTCCCCGAAAGCAGTCTGCCGACCTCACAGGAACTCGTTCTGAAACCGGGTGCTCAAATCATCTTTATCAAGAATGATTTCGACCGCCGGTGGGTAAACGGTACCATCGGAGTGATTGCCGGTATCGACGAGGAAGAAGAAACGATATACGTCATCACCGATGACGGCAAGGAATGCGATGTAAAACGGGAATCATGGCGTAACATCCGCTATCGCTACAACGAAAAGACGAAAGAGATTGAAGAGGAAGTACTAGGCAGCTTCACCCAATATCCCATCCGGCTGGCCTGGGCCATTACCGTCCACAAGAGTCAGGGGCTGACTTTCAGCAGAGTAGTGATTGACTTCACGGGAGGTGTATTTGCCGGCGGACAGGCGTATGTAGCACTCAGCCGTTGTACCTCACTGGATGGCATCCAGCTCAAAAAACCGATCAACCGGGCGGATATCTTTGTGCGTCCCGAAATCGTAAACTTTGCCGGACGGTTCAACGACCGGCAAGCCATCGACAAGGCTCTGAAACAGGCGCAGGCCGATGTTCAGTATGCCGCTGCCGCACGTGCTTTCGACAAAGGGGATATGGAGGAATGTCTGGAACAATTTTTCCGTGCCATTCACTCCCGTTATGATATAGAGAAACCTGTTCCTCGCCGATTAATCCGCCGGAAACTGGGGATTATCAATACCTTGCAGGAGCAGAACAAAAAGCTCAAAGAGCAAATGCGGGAACAGCAGGAACGTCTGCGGCAATATGCCCATGAATATCTGTTAATGGGAAATGAATGTATCACCCAAGCCCACGACGCCCGTGCCGCCATTGCCAATTATGACAAAGCGCTCAGCCTCGACCCTAATTATATAGACGCCTGGATACGAAAAGGAATCACCTTGTTCAACAGCAAAGAGTATTTTGATGCGGAAAACTGTTTCAATACCGCTGTCAGCCTTCATCCTGCAAACTTTAAAGCTGTGTACAACCGTGGAAAACTGCGTCTGAAAATCGATAATACAGAAGGGGCAATTGCAGACCTGGACAAGGCTACAAGTCTGAAACCCGAGCATGCCGGCGCACACGAGCTCTTCGGAGATGCCCTGTTAAGAGTGGGGAAAGAAGTGGAAGCCGCCATACAATGGAGAATTGCCGAAGAACTCAGAAAGAAAAAATCATAAATAAGTTGGTAGTGTATCAGAAGTCTTCTGATTGTGAAAGTTATTGAATATCATCTTACATCAAAAACTTTTTATTAACTTTGCCTTCGTATGTACGTCAAACTCTTAAAAGAAAAGCAAATGAAAAAAGGTTTGAAAATCGCAGCTATCGTTGTAGGGGTAATAATCATTCTGATGCTCCTCCTTCCTTTCGCCTTCCAAGGTAAGATAGCAGGTATTGTAAAAACAGAAGGCAACAAGATGCTCAATGCACAATTTGATTTCAAGAAACTCAACATTAGCCTGTTCCGCAACTTTCCGCAGGCTTCTGTTACTCTCGAAGATTTCTGGCTGAAAGGCGCGGGAGAATTCGCAAACGATACCCTTGTACAAGCCGGAGAGGTGACTGCCACCATCAATCTGTTCTCCCTTTTCGGAGACAGCGGTTATGACATCTCCAAAGTATTCATAGAAGATACCCGCCTGCACGCCATTGTCCTGCCGGACGGTCGTGCCAACTGGGATATTATGAAGCCCGACACGACAGACACGCAGGAAACGCCTGCCGCGGAAGAAGATTCATCTCCTTTCAAAGTCAAGCTGCAACGTTTTGTCATCAAGAACATGAATTTGATTTATGACGACCAGCAAGGTAAAATGTATGCCGACATCCGTGATTTCAACGCCCTTTGTGCCGGTGACCTGGGCAGTGACCGCACTACGCTGAAACTGGAAGCGGAAACCAAATCACTGACTTACAAGATGAATGGCATTCCTTTCCTTGCAAACGCCAACATCTCCGCCAAGATGGATGTAGACGCCGATCTTGCCAACAACAAGTATACACTGAAAGACAATACCATTCGCCTCAACGCCATTCAGGCAGGTATCGACGGTTGGGTGGAACTGAAAGATCCCGCTATCGACATGGATCTCAAACTCAATACCAATGATGTAGGCTTCAAGGAAATACTGTCTTTGATTCCCGCCATTTACGCAACGGAATTCTCCAGTCTGAAAACAGACGGAACCGCTACTCTTGCCGCATCAGCCAAAGGTACGCTGCAAGGAGATACTGTCCCCGCATTCAACATCGACATGCAAGTCAAGAACGCTATGTTCCGTTATCCGGCATTGCCTGCAGGAGTCGATCAGATCAACATTAATGCCAACGTCCGAAATCCGGGAGGAAATATAGACCTGACCACCATCCAAATCAACCCGTTCAGTTTCCGTCTGGCAGGGAATCCTTTCAGTCTGACTGCGGACGTGAAAACACCGATCAGCGACCCCGATTTCAAAGCTGAGGCAAAAGGTACCCTCGACCTGGGTATGATCAAACAGGTATATCCTTTGGGAGATATGGAACTGAACGGAACCATCAACGCCGATATGCAAATGTCCGGACGTCTTTCTTATATAGAGAAAGAACAGTACGACAACATGAAAGCCTCCGGAACCATCGGTCTGACCAATATGAAACTGAAAATGCAGGATATGCCGGATGTGGATATCAAGAAATCACTCTTCACCTTCACCCCGAAATATCTGCAACTGAGCGAAACGACGGTCAATATCGGTAAGAACGATATTACTGCCGACAGCCGTTTCGAGAACTATATCGGCTACGCTCTGAAAGGTACTACACTGAAAGGAACGCTGAACATTCATTCCAATTATTTCAATCTGAATGATTTCATGACAGCCTCCGCAGATAGCGTGGCAACTACCGAAGCAGCTGCCACAGACTCCACGGCAATTGCCGGCGTGATAGAAGTTCCGCGCAATATCGACTTCCAGATGGACGCCAATCTGAAACAGGTGCTGTTTGACAAGATGACATTCAACAATATGAACGGTAAACTTATTGTCAAAGACGGAAAGGTAGATATGAAGAACCTTTCTATGGGTACCATGGGCGGCAACGTGGTGATGAACGGATATTACTCTACCGCCAATGCGAAGAAACCGGAAATGAAAGCCGGATTCAAACTGTCAGATATCAGCTTCTCACAGGCATACAAAGAACTGGATATGGTTCAGCAACTGGCTCCTATCTTTGAGAACCTGAAAGGAAACTTCTCCGGCAGCATCAATGTGCTGACCGACTTGGACGCAGCTATGAGCCCGGTACTGGAAACGATGCAAGGAGACGGCAGCTTGTCTACCCGCGACCTCAGTCTGAGTGGTGTGAAAGCAATCGACCAGATAGCCGATGCCATCAGCCAACCGAGTCTGAAAGAAATGAAAGTGAAAGATATGACACTAAATTTCACCATCAAAGACGGACGGGTGGAAACCAAACCGTTTGATATCAAAATGGGTGACTATAATCTGAATCTTTCCGGTAGCACAGGACTTGACCAGACCATCGACTACTCCGGCAAGATCAAGCTTCCGGCATCCACCGGCATTTCCAAGCTGATGACACTCGATCTGAAGATCGGCGGTTCATTCACTTCCCCGAAAGTCAGTGTCGATACAAAGAGTATGGCCAATCAGGCACTTGAATCCGTAGCCGACGAAGCAATCAGCAAACTGGGAGAAAAGCTCGGACTGGATTCTGCCACGACTGCCAACAAAGATTCCATCAAACAGAAAGTGACGGAAAAAGCTACAGAGAAAGCACTTGATTTCTTAAAGAAGAAACTTAAATAAGAAAAGGAGAAGAGAGTATGCTTCTGAAACTGTACGATAAAAACAATAACCCGCAGGACTTGCAACGGGTAACCGACATCCTGAACGACGGCGGACTGATCATCTATCCTACGGATACGATGTACGCCATCGGATGCCACGGGCTGAAAGAACGTGCTATTGAACGGATTTGCCGGATCAAAGATATTGATCCGCGCAAAAACAACCTGTCTATCATCTGCTACGATCTAAGCAGTATCAGCGAGTATGCCAAAGTGGGTAATAATGAGTTCAAGCTCATGAAGCATAATCTCCCCGGCCCATTCACGTTTATCCTGAATGGCACCAACCGGCTGCCCAAAATCTTCCGTAACCGAAAAGAGGTGGGTATCCGTATGCCGGACAACAATATCATCCGTGAAATCGCCCGCTTACTGGATGCTCCTATTATGACCACCACACTGCCATATGATGAGCATGAAGATCTGGAATATATGACCGATCCCGAACTGATTGACGAAAAGTTCGGTGATATCGTGGATCTGGTAATCGACGGAGGAATAGGAGGCATAGAACCTTCTACAGTAGTGAAGTGCACAGAAGATGAACCGGAAATTGTCCGTCAGGGAAAAGGCTGGCTGGAAGGGATTTAATCCCGAAGACTATTAACTTAGAGAATATATAAATCAGGCACGGACTACACGGATTTCACGGTTTTAAAAGATTACATATCTAAAAAACGTGTTAATCCGTGAAATCCGTGCCTGAATATTTCTTACTTAATCAATGATTCCGGATCCAGATGACCTGCTTCGATATCCTTGAAGTAACGGTAAGTACCTACTTTCAACTCTTCCGTAGCAGCATCGTCACAAACGATAATACCCTTTTCGTGCATCTGCAAAGCACTGATAGTCCACATCTGAGTGATAGAACCTTCTACTGCATGATATAATGCGCGGGCCTTATTGTGACCATTTACGATAATCATCACTTCTTTAGCAGAAAGCACAGTGCCTACACCAACAGTCAGAGCTGTCTTCGGAACTTTGTTAATATCGTTGTCAAAGAAACGGGAGTTCGCAATGATTGTATCCGTAGTCAGCGTTTTCTGACGGGTACGGGAAGTCAGTGAAGAACCCGGTTCGTTGAATGCGATGTGTCCGTCTGGACCAATGCCACCCATGAAAAGGTCGATGCCACCATAAGACTTAATCTTTTCCTCGTAGCGTGCACATTCTGCATCCAGGTCGGGAGCATTACCGTTCAGGATATTCGTATTTTCCTTTTTGATATCGATATGGCTGAAGAAGTTATTCCACATAAAAGAGTAATAGCTTTCCGGATGTTCTTTCGGCAAGCCTACATATTCATCCATATTAAATGTTACGACGTTCTGGAAAGAAACGATTCCTTTCTTATTTAAATCGATCAAAGCTTTATACATACCCAGAGGTGAAGATCCCGTAGGACAGCCCAATACAAAAGGTTTTTCCGGAGTTGGGTTGGCAGCTTTTATTTTTGCGGCAACGTAATGTGCAGCCCACTGAGATACGGACTGATAGTCCGGCTGAATAATAAGTCTCATAAGTCGATTGTTTTATAGGTTAGTAAATAATTGTTCATTCTTTATTTAGCGGTCTTTTTTCAAGCGGTCCGCCATCGCACGTGCCAGGTTCTCACACTGGGTATAAGTAATATCCTGCATCGCCTGTTTCATCTCTACCGGATCGCCTACCAGTTCGAACTTACTCTTTTCCGCAAATTCAGCCATACGCTTCACAGCAGCTCCTGCCCAGGTGAAGGAACCGAAGTATCCCAAATAACGTCCTTTGAGTTCGCGAACCAGAATCTTAGACAATAACGATTCCACTTCCGGGAATATCTGATTACTGTATGTCGGAGAACCGACAATCAATCCTTTATAACGGAAAATATCTGCAAGGATATAAGAAGGATGACTCTTCGTCACATTGTGCATCACAATATTCCTGATTCCCTGTGCTGAGAGTTCCGCAGCAATAGCTTCCGCCATCTGTTCCGTATTTCCATACATACTGCCATATACGATAACCACACCTTCGTCCGCATCATAACGGCTCAGACGGTCGTAGATACCGATCACCCTGGAAATATTCTCTGTCCATACCGGTCCGTGTGTAGAGCAAATGGTAGTGATAGGCAGTCCTCCCAATTTTTGCAGGGCTTTCTGTACCGGACTACCGTATTTGCCAACGATATTGGAGTAGTAACGCACCATTTCACCCCAGTACTTATCTACATTGATACGGGTATCCAGAAATCCTCCGTCTACAGTGCCAAAGCATCCGAATCCGTCACCGGAGAAAAGGATTCCGTCCGTTTCATCAAATGTCATCATCGTTTCGGGCCAGTGCACCATCGGAGTCATATAGAAACGAAGCATATGCTTGCCTAATGCAAGGAAGTCTCCGTCTTTCACCAGATATTGCTCGCCGGTAACACCGTAGAATCCTTCAATCATACCGAAGGTTTGCTTATTGCCGACAATAATAATATCCGGATAGTGTTGTTTAATCAATCGGATGGAGCCCGAATGATCCGGCTCCATGTGATTTATAATCAAATAGTTAATAGGACGTTCGCCGATTACTTGCTTGATCTTGCGCAAGTAGACTTCAAAATAACAGATATCTACAGTATCCACCAACGCCACCATTTCATCATCAATCAAATAAGAGTTATACGAAACTCCATAGGGCAACGGCCATAACGCCTCAAAACGGTGTTTATTACGGTCATTTACCCCCACATAGTGGACATTTCCTTTAATTCTTGTTTTCTGTTCCATTCTTCAACTTTAATTAATTTCTGCTCACCAGCTATGATCCTCTGAGGACAGAGATTTATTCTGTGGTGAAGTTATCTTCCGCAAAAATAACTCTTTTTTCTGAATCCCTGTACTTCTTACCTTGATAAGCTCCCCTTTCTTTCATTCTTTTTTGCAAACGAGTTACAAATTCATAATTCTTCAGTCCCCAGTCCGGAGCAATCAGTAGTTCCTTGGGAGACTGCGAAACAAAACGTTCCAGTACCAGATCCGGACGGAGATGCTCTACATAGTCAATCACCAGGTCAATATATTCGTCCACTTCCGTAAACAGATGAAAACCTTCCGGATTCTCTTCGTATTCATGCGCCATGCGAGTACCACGAATCAACTGTAACTGATGAATTTTGAGTGTGGACAAAGGAAGCGCGGAAAGGATTCCTGCCTGCTCTACCATTGTATCATGTGTCTCTCTCGGAAGACCGAGGATGACGTGCCCGCCCGTCAGTATGCCACAGGCGGCGGTACGCTGAACAGCCTCTACCGTATCCGCATACGTATGTCCGCGATTGATACGCCGCAATGTCTCATCACTGGCACTCTCAATGCCATATTCCACCATCAGGAATGTATGGCGGTTCAGTTCTTCCAGATACTGAAGCAGTTCTTCCGGCATACAATCCGGACGCGTACCGATCACCAATCCTACTACTCCGTCTACCTGCAACGCCTCTTCATATTTACGTTTCAGTCCTTCCAGTTCTGCATAAGTATTGGTATATGCCTGGAAGTACGCCAGATATTTCATCTCCGGATATTTATGGGCAAAGAAACATTTCCCCTCCTCCAGTTGGGTAGCAATCGACTTTTCCGTCCGGCAATAGTCCGGGTTGAAAGTCTGGTTATTGCAATACGTACAACCGCCCCATCCCTTCGTCCCATCCCGATTGGGACAAGTAAAACCGGCATTTAATGATATTTTCTGCACTTTGTAAGGAAAATGTTTTCGCAGAAAGGTTGGGAAATCATTATATTGTATTTGATAAGACATATCTATTTAATTCATTTGTTATTTGTGTGGCAAACATAAGAAAAAACAGCGAGTTACGGAAAGATGCCCCAAAATATCTTCAATATATTAAAAAAAACATAAAGTGCATAAGATAAATTAATATTTATTGCGAAAGCAGAAACTATTTAGTTAGTTTTGTGTGATTTTAAGCATTGACGGGAGGATACTTGTGAAAGTCTTGTGCAATTATTCCCCAATTATGATTTCATCTCACCATACCCCATGCGACTCTCGTCAATAAACTATCCTCTTTATGTTCTAAAAACAGAATATAAAGAGGATTTTTAGCATAAGCAGGCAGACAAGACAGCGAAAGGGAGGAAAAAATAGGCAAACTTTCGTATTATCCGTTCAATGTAGCGTCCGGGCTTCTTGTTTTCCATTCTTTTACTTATTTTTGTTCTAACAAAAAACACCGATATTATGAAACGCGCCTGGCTCCTTCTTATTTCTCTTTTTAACTTTTGCATATTAGTGGCCCAGCCTACCTATCAGATCAAGCATTATTCCGTCAATGACGGAATGTCACAAGGAATAGTACAGACAATCATACAAGACAAAAAAGGATTCCTATGGTTCGGCACCTGGAACGGGCTGAATAAATTCGACGGATATACATTCAAAAACTATAAGACATCTTACAAAGACGGCTATATTCTGAATACCAACCGGATCAGTCAGATAGCGGAAACGAAATATGGGGATATCTGGTGCCAAGCCTATGACGGACGGGTGTATATGTTCGACAATCAGACAGAGAAGTTCATCGACATTTTAGGTTCAGTAGCAGAAACGATGATAACGAATAATTATGCCGACCATATTTATACCCTTTCCAAAGGAATCTCATGGATCACCTTTCAAAACGAATGTGCCGCCATCCGCATAGATGACCAACTTTGCAAACAGGGGAAAGGAATCACTCTGTACAGTTCCTTCAAACAAAACTTGAAGGGAGACAAGATATATACCGTTTTCGAAGATTCCGAAGGAGATGAATGGATACTGACCAACAAAGGAATCTCGATCATAGGAAAGAAGCAGGTAGACAGCGATTTCCCGTTCCAATACATTAAAGAAGCGGATGGAATTATTTATCTGGTTTCCCAATCGGACAAATTGGCCTCTTACAACTTTAAGACCAGACAATTCAAATTCATAGAGATTCCTTATCATGTTTCGATGATTAACGAAGTCAAGAAGTTTGACTCCAATACACTTTTGCTGGCTACAGACAACGGACTGATTATTTATAAGATAAAAGAAAAAGAATTCCAGTTAATTGATATACGCACATCAACGCAACCTTCCAGCGTCGTACAGTCAGTTTATCAAGACCATTACAAGGAACTATGGATATTCCCCCAAACGACAGGAGTGATCCGTTATAATCCATCCACCGAGGAAATGCAGCATTTGTTCACACCGGCCGACGAAGTGATCAGATATGAACGGAAAAATAAGAATGTGATCTTTGAAGACCGGCAACACACGTTATGGGTTCTCCCCCCGGAAGGGAATCTGTCTTATTATGACCGTGAAAACAAAGAACTGAAACCCATGCTGAAGGACAGCAACAATCCGAAGTCTGTTTTCAGTCCGCTCGTCCGCTTTTACACACTGGACAATCAGGGCAACTGCTGGCTGACCAGTACACGTGGCATTTACAAATTGTCCTTCTTTCCACATACCTATAATCTGGTGCATATTGACAATGGATTCGAGACCCGCGCTTTTTTATGCGACAATGAAAAGAGGCTGTGGGTTTCTTCGAAGGCACAGATGATCAGAGTGTACCAACCGGACGGACAGTTGGAAGGCTATCTGACGCCACAAGGAAAAATAAGCAAAGATAAACAGAGTTTTACAAGCGTATATTGCTTTCTTGAAGACCATGAAGGCAATATCTGGATAGGAACAAAGGAAAACGGCATTTATCTGTTAAAGAAAAAGTCGCCGGATTCCTATTCCGTACAACAATTCACTCATCAACCGAATATGCCATACAGCTTGAGTGGCAACAGTGTATATTCCATTTTTCAAGATAGCCATAAACGTATCTGGATAGGCTGCTATGGCGGAGGAATCAATTTGCTAACCTACAATAAGGACGGTAAGACAGAATTTATACACAGCGATAATGAGTTGAAGAATTACCCGACCGGCTACGCTTCGAAAGTCCGCCACATATCCGAAGCGCCGGGCGGTGTGCTGTTAATAGGAACCACCAACGGATTACTGACTTTCTCCAATCAATTTGAGAGACCGGAAGAAATCAAGTTTTATCGTAATTGTTGCGAGTCAGGAATAAGTACCAGCCTGAGCGGAAATGATGTGATGCATACATACACCGACAAGCAAAAACGAACCTATATAGCCAGCTTTACGGGAGGCATCAGCCAAATCGTATCCAAGAACCTGCTCAGCAACAAGATTGAGTTCAAGACATATACAACGGATGACGGACTGGCTTCGGACTTGGTACAAGCCATGCAGGAAGATCAACAAGGCAACTTATGGATTCTTTCGGAAAATGCCATTTCTAAATTCGACGCTCAAAGAAAGACTTTCGAGAATTACGGGCTTAACTCTCTGCACCAGGAATTTAGCTTCTCAGAAGCGGCACCGGTGATCAACGCTCGAAATCAAATCGTATTCGGTACAGACAAGGGATTCATTGAGATTTCTTCCAAAGAGATGCAGAAAAGTTCCTATGTCCCTCCCATTGTCTTTACCGGTTTGAAAGTGCAGGGACAATCTTCTGTCATCGCCATTGACGATCTGGAAGAATTACGCCTCACCCCCTCTCAGCGTAATGTTACTTTCCAGTTTGCGGCACTCGATTATGTCGATTCCAAAGAAATCCGTTACGCATACCGACTGAAAGGACTGGAAGAAGAGTGGCACGACGGGGACAAGAACCGTTCTGCCAGCTACATCAACTTGCCGAACGGCAAATATAAACTGCAAATCAAATCCACCAACAGCGACGGCGTATGGATGGACAATATTCGCACTTTATCCATCAACGTACTGCCCACTTTCTGGGAGACGGGCTGGGCATGGCTGCTCTACGTTATTCTCTTCGTTCTCTTTACGGGCAGTATCGTATATGTACTTTTTTATATTTATCGGTTGCGCCACCAAGTGGATATCGAGCAACAACTATCCAATATCAAGCTCCGTTTCTTTACTGACATATCTCATGAACTCCGGACACCGCTGACTCTGATCAGCAGCCCGGTCAATGAAGTTCTGGAAAATGAAGACTTATCCGCCACAGCCCGTGAGCACTTGACTGTGGTACAAAAGAATGCCGAACGTATGCTACGTCTCATGAATCAGATTCTGGACTTCCGTAAGATACAGAATCAGAAGATGAAAGTACTGGTGGAGAAGACAGACCTGATTCCACTTCTTGAAAAAGTAATGATCAACTTCCGCTTGATTGCAGAAGAAAAGAAGATTAATTTCCGGTTGGCAAGCGAACTTAAATCAATATATGCATGGATAGACCGCGATAAGTTTGAAAAGATATTCTTTAATCTGATATCCAACGCATTCAAATATACACCGGCTGAGAAGGCGATTACAATAGAAGTGACAAAACAGACAGATAAAGTGACAATCTCTGTGGTGGATGAAGGCATCGGAATTGAACCGACTAAACTGCGTACTTTGTTCCAGCGCTTCGAAACACTGGCACAGCAGAATATGCTCCAACCGTCTTCCGGCATCGGCCTGTCATTGGTAAAAGAAATGGTCGACATGCATCACGGTACAATCAAAGTAACGAGCGAACCAGAAGCAGGAAGCCGTTTCATGGTAACTCTGCCTCTTCAAAAAGAAGTCTTCGAACAAGACAGTCAGGTGGAATTTATTCTGAATGACAGTCAAAGTCCGACTACTCATCCGGACAGCAGCCTCCAGACTGAAAAAAGAGCAGAAGCGGAAGACAAAGAAGATATGGAGAATAATACGGCTCCGGATACGCTTACTATATTGGTGGTTGAGGACAATGAGGAACTGAAAGCTTTCTTAAAAAACATCTTATCAGAGAATTATACTGTTATCACCGCTTCGAACGGAAAAGAAGGATTGCAACACGCAGTTGATAATATCCCCGATCTTATCATCAGTGACGTAATGATGCCGGTTATGGACGGTCTGGAGATGATTCGGCAAATCAAAGAAAACAATAACATCTGCCACATTCCCATTATTGTATTATCGGCAAAAGCCTCTTTGGATGACAGGATTGCCGGACTGGAGCAAGGTATAGATGACTATATCACAAAACCTTTCAGCGCCACATATCTGAAAACACGTATCGCTTCACTGCTCCGCCAACGCAAATCCTTGCAGGAAATCTATATGGCCAAACTGACGGAAGGAAAAGAAATAGCTGTCGCAGAAGCTCTTACCCCATCGCAACCGCAGATTACTCCCTACGACGAGCAATTCATGCAAAAGGTAATGGAGTTCATAGAAGAACAGATGGATAATGCCGAACTGACCATCGACGAATTTGCAGAGCATCTGATGCTCAGCCGCACCATCTTCTATCGGAAACTGAAGTCCATCATCGGACTGACTCCTGTAGACTTCATACGTGAAGTACGCATCAAACGTGCAGCACAGCTAATAGACAGCGGGGAATATAATTTCTCACAGGTAGCCTATATGACCGGTTTCAATGACCCGAAGTATTTCAGTAAATGCTTCAAGAAGGTAGTAGGTATCACGCCTTCCGAATATAAAGAGAAGAATAAATAAAAAAAGAAGCCGACCGTACGCATTCATTAATCACCATAACCGGCTATTTTCTTTCGTAGCACCTAGGTCAGACAATTGTAGCACCCAGGTCAGATAACTGAAGCACCTAGGTAATACATTCGTCTCACCTAGGTGCTACGAAAGAAAAACGACTAAAGACATAAAAGATTTTGGCTAGCAGGATACTTATTTATCCCTATGTTCCAATAAGTTAGCAACAGTTCCGTATCTGTTAATTCCGCTGATTTCCGGAAAGCAGCATTTTTCCGGAATCCTTTTTATATTCTTTCCCGTTAATAATAATGCCTGTAGCATTTTTTATCTGTATGCCCGGAGCCTCAGGATCCTCCACTTTGATATTCTCCATATTCACCTGAGAAGCCTGATTGATTACAATACCTTTCTTGGCATTAGTTACAGTCATGTTTTTGATAAAGATATTCTTAAGAGGCATTTCCGGCAGCCCGTTGAAATATACTGCCCGTTCCGCACCTCTGCAAAGAACATTTGAAATATAAATGTTCCTGAAAACAGGAGTTTCCTCATTCACATCCGGTATCGGAGTTTCCGGAAAGTCATTGACAGCATAATACAAATCCATCGTCAGAGCATCATTGGAAATATCAATCATGTTAATATTATCTATGAAAATGTTCTCCACTACGCCACCACGTCCGCGGGTACTCTTAAACCGCAAACCGACATCTGTGCCCACGAAAGAACAGCCCGATACGTATACATTCCGGACACCACCGGACATTTCACTGCCGATTACAAATCCGCCATGCCCATGCAAAACCGTATTATTCTTAATAATCACATTCTCACAAGGTTCTCCCCGCCTGCGTCCATCCTCATCTTTACCCGATTTCAGACAGATAGCATCATCCCCCGCATCAAAAAAACAATTAGTGACCAGTACGTTTTTACACGACTCCACATCCAGCGCATCGCCATTTTGCGAATACCAGGGATTGAACACCTTCACATCGTTCAAAGTCAAAGATTCGCAGGACAAAGGATGGATACACCAGCCCGGTGAGTTCTTGAAAGTCACCCCTTCCAGCAGAATCCGTTTGCTCTTTACTATACTCAGCATGACAGGGCGCAACCAGCTTTTCATGTAAGTCCACTCTTCATCGGTTATTTCTTTCTGCCCGTTATTTTGTCCGGTCATAAGTACAGAAGCTTTCAAAGCACCCGCATCAGGATACCATACTTTTCCGTTCTCATCCACTTTACCACCCGAACTCACCAGATTTTTCCATTGCCGTTCCGTCATCTTGTCTTTCTTGACCGGACGCCATCTATCTCCTGCCCCATCGAAAACACCATTGCCGGTGATGGCTATATTTTCAGCATTCATTGCCGAAATCGGCGATTGGCAGCGCTTAGTTTCCAGCCCTTCGAAAGAAGTGTCGATAATGGGATATAGAGATGTATCGCTGCTAAATACAATGAGAGCATTCTTCTCGACATATAGATTAACGTTACTCAAAAGTACGACGGGCCCCGTCAACCATAATCCTTCGGGTATGATAACTTTCCCCCCTCCTTTGGAACTTACCGCCTTGATTGCATTGTTTATCGCCTCTGTGTTCAAGGTCACACCATCGCTGAGTGCGCCGAAATCACGGATATTAACCTCATAATCGGGAAAGGAAGGTTGGCTCACTTCAGGCATTGAAAACGGAAGATTCCTGTATACGTCTCCCTGTTCTTTTGTTCCACTTTCCGGATTTGAATAAACCTGATATGATATAAATATCATAACACCTGTCAGCACAACTCTCAAATCCTTTTTCAAAATTCCATTCATCTCTTTTTAATTTATTTTATCGGGTTCCTATTGATAACTACTTACAGAAATATCCATATCTTCATTGATATGTTTTTCCCATTTCACAAGCAAAAGTAATGGAAGTCTACTCCCCCTAAGTTCAATTATTGACAGATTAGGAGTAAAAAATAGTCATTTACCTGTTCGTCTATTAAAATTGTACTCAAACAAAGTATATCTCCGGAAAATAATTCATAAAAAAGCCATAGTAGAAAAGTATTATAAAATTCTTCCTTACTATGGCCCTTAATCTAATCCTGAAAACAGTTTTAATCTATGGTCAGAGTTTCATCATCTTGCCAATCTATAGTTCCGGCAGCACCATTTTGGTCTGTCCAGCCTTTGGTCTGTCCGAGCCAGGAGTTATTGTCCAAAATATCTTTTGACAGACCCATTATATAATAATTAGATCGCCATCCGATCTTAATCCATTCATTGCTGTTGTTCTTATCAGGTTGCACATTGGGCTCCCCGTACTGGAAATTAGACTCCCAAAAATCAGCCACTTCTTTAAGTTGCTTCTGGAAATCGGCAGATTCAGGGTCTGCAAATATATTCTTACGCAGTTCCGACAACACATCTTTACTGCCTGGAGTATATCCATCTTTTACATCCACATATTTAGCTGTACGATATCTTTCGGTCAACGGAGTTACTCCCAGGAATGAACAGGTATTAGTGGTACTCAACTGCATAGCTTCTCCCCGTCCTCCATCATAAAGCATCCAACGCCAAATATCCCAATATCTTTTGCCTTCATATGCCAGTTCGACCTGACGTTCACGCAAACAGGCAGCCAACGCCGATGCCCGGTCAAACACATAAGTATCCAAACCGTAATTATTAGTGGAAGGAATCCCAACCCGCGCACGCAATTTCCCGATTGCCTGTTTACATAAATCAATCTGATTGGTTGCCGCATAACACTCGGCAAGATTCAATTGCAATTCCGCATAACGGAAATCATAGATATGCACTCCCGAAGCTTCGTAGTTGTTGGCAGAAGCAGTATTGAGTCCACTCATCTTACGTACGAATACCGGACTGGTTATATTTACTCCTTCACTATAGGCAAAGCCGCTGGTAGTTGACTCCGAAGTTCGCCAACGATAAGCCCAGACCGTATCATTGGTGACATCTTTATGTCCCCACTTCAAACCATTAAAGGCAAATGTCTGGTAGAAACGCGGATCACGGTTTTCCATAAAGCGCAAACTACCTTCGGTAACCTGATGAGCGGCATCGGGAAGTGTACCGTCAGCCATAGGGAATACATCGATCAACTCAATAGGAGCACCTTTTCCACCGCTTCCTCCTTGAGAACTCAAACGGATATTCTTCTCCCAGCGATTATTCTTGTAACCTAATGACGAGTTGCTTTCCTTAGCCAATAGTCGGACAACTAATGTTTCTCTGTTAGAATGTTCATTATCGTCATCCGCCAATATTTTACTCCAGCTTGCAGCATCCGTCACACCGTCCAATCCACTGGCAGTAATACCGGAAATAGCGTTCTGAGTAGCTTCCAGGGCTTTTTGCCAACGAAGGTTGCCCGGATCATTCCAATTCTTATTAAAGATGGGGCTGGCATAGAATAATAACACACGGCTCTTGTATGCCAATGCTCCGCCACGTGTGAGACGTCCGTAATCGTTTGTTCCCCATTCATCCGGCAGCAAAGCGGCCGCATCGGTCAAGTCTTTCACAATCTGTTCCACACATTGGGTCACAGAGGATCTTGGCAGTCCTGCATCGGTCACCTCAGCATTCAGCACTGTTGTCACAATAGGTACGCAACCATACATACGAACCAAATCAAACAACTGCATGGCACGTAGAAAGAGGGCCTGCCCTTTTGCCTTATCTTTGGTATCCTGCGAAACCGAGGAAGCATCAATGTCACGAAGCAGGATATTGCAGTTACGTATACGCGTATAAGCATTGTTTGTAACACTTGAACCTAGTGCCTTGCCGAAATAACCGGCAAACAAGGGGTCGTAACTTTTACCGCTGGATGCATCTGTCTGTGTTTTTATATCATCAATGGTCGAATATTGCGTACTCGGGTCAATCCGGCTGGTAGACGTGATTCCCCACATCTCATCCGTGAATTCGTTAAAATCCTGCGCATAAGAAGTATACAATCCCAAATACTGAGACGTCGGAGATGTATAGTTTTCAAAACTAGTCTGATATAATCCGGCCAGATACCAGGTGATTTTCGTTTCAGAATTAAAATCATCATAAGCTCCGTAATTATTCATATCCAAAAATGAATCACTGCAACCGGACATAAACATACCGAGGGCTAAAGTTCCTGTATATAAAAAGTTTTTCTTTTTCATCGTTGACACAATTATTAAAATGTAACATTAACACCTAATGACCAAGTTCTTAAAGTAGGATAATCTGTAGAAGAAGCATCATACATATTACGGTAATGGTTAGGGTACGGATTGTACAAATCCCACAAATTATTACCGGTCAGATTCAGACGGACAGCCGACATTTTCAACGGAGCAATCCACTTTTTAGGAAGTGTATAGCTGACAGACAGATTACGTATGTAACAACGGAAGGTACTAATCATCCAGAAATCAGAGTTGGCGATAGCCGAACTGGAAATCAGAGATTCTGTTCCCAAGTTAGGGTATTTACCATTCGGATTGTACATTTCGTCAAACATATCTCCCCAGAAAGAATCCGGCGCCCATATCATTGTACTCTTATTACCACCCATAGAAGCACGGTCTATAAAGCGTACTCCACCCCATGAAGTAGCGATATTGGCACTGATAGCAAGTCCTTTCCAGCTGGCACCCAGTCTTGTCGATACATTATAAGTCTTATTCTTTTCACATAACTTTCCATAATCCTGTTCCAATACAATCTGTCCGTTGGGACCTTGTTGAACTCCATTGACCATTTCGCCCCCTAAATCCTGGTAAGCCAGCATACCCGGACGCAAATCGTCTTTACTTGTCTTATCCAGATATTTAGTTTGTCCGCCTTCGGGAGTATATGATTCCAGATAAGACCAATACCTGTTAATATCATCCTGCGTACGCAAAATTCCGTCACCATTCGAGGTTCCTTTCCATACCTTGAATCCCCATACCGGCAGATAAGTAGACATTCCTTCCTCCCAGCTTGAGCTGGACGGATATTTGTTATAGCGCAAACCCGGCACCCACTCTTTCACTCTACTACCGTTCAGACCGAAATCCATACCGATATTATAGTTCACCTGTCCTACCTTGTCACGCCATGTCAAAGACAACTCGCCGCCATATGTATCAACACGGCCAAAATTTTCTTCAGCATACGAACCACCGGCATACACGGGAATTCCCGGTTGGCTAGCCATAAACTGATTCAAGATGTTATCATTGATATCATAGTAGAAATCGAATACCGCACTTAAACGACCATCAAAAAAACGAGTATCAAAACCAAGATTAAACTTGTCGGAAACATCCCATTTCACATTACGGTTCGGAGATGACTGCGGGATCAGACTGGTACCTGGTTTTCCGCTTTCGGCACCGAACTGCATTCCTTTCAAGTCCATCTTGTACTGTTCTTTCCATTTCCACATTTTGATGTTGTCACGTCCCGTACGTCCCCAGGATGCACGTACCTTCAAAAATTCAAACCAAGGAAGCGAGCGTTTGAACCATGATTCTTCAGACGTGATCCATCCTGCAGAGATACCGGGAAAGAATCCCCAGTAATTCTCCGGAGCAAACTTAGTCGAAGCGTCCGAACGGAAAATAAACTGCAGCATATAGCGGTCAGCATAAGAATATGCCACACGTCCCAAGTAAGAAAGCGAGCCCGATTCACCTTTAAGCGTCACTGTATTGTCGGAAGCCAGAGCTGACTTGCCGTCCGGCCCGACGATGGAGGGACCACCGACTCCCAGATAAGTATCAGAAATGTCATGAGCCAGATCGGCATATTCAATATCACGAGAATCATAGAATGATTCATAACGCTCGATGGAAGCCATAGCCGAAATGCTATGTTGGCCAAACGTACGGTCATAGTTTACGTAAAAGTTCATCTGACGTCTTTCCGCCTGTTTATCTTTAAATGATAATGTACTGTTTTTATCAAAGATAGCCGTTTTAAAGGAACTGCTCGGGATGGTATAAACCAAATGCTGATCGGCAGGCATTCTGCCGCCTACATACGCCAGTTCATAAGGGAAACTAGCCTGCTCGGTTGCTTCACTTGAGTGCGAAGACGAATAAGTGGCACGGAGCGACAAACCTTTCACAAAAGGAACTTCGTAGGTCAATGAGATATCAGCATTCCAGCTGTTGCTTCTGTTCTTACTGAACGAACCACTATTATTCAACGCAAAATAATTCCAGGAAGTGACATAATCTCTATTAAAACTCGGACTACTATATGTATTCTCTATAGGTCCCAACCAATATTCCTGATCTTGCCCGTTCTCATCCGGTAAAGTCACACTCCAAGGCATATGGTTGGGCATATGATGCAAAGCACTATAGTCTGATTTTTCCGTACTTCCACTCATCCCGTACAGTTTAAAGCGAGCCCCTTTTGTATAGATCTGATCGGATTTACCCTCATTACCGGCAACCGTGGCTGATAATTTAATATCATTCGTCAAACGCACATCAACACCGGCACGGTAAGTATAACGCTTATAGCTTTGATCACCCAAATTAGCTCCCTGGTCAAAATAAGTAGCTCCGGCATAATATGTAGCACGTTCACTTCCACCGGTAACATTCAGTGTATGTGTCTGTTGGAAAGCCGATTTCCAACCGGCTTTATCCAGCCAATCATAATTCAGGTTATCCATCTCAGCCAATTCCATATCACTATACAACACGTCGAGGTCATCATAACCACTCGCTTTATTGGAACCTATCGCCAAAGCATTATAGAAACGTCCATAAGCAGAACCTTTCAGCACCTTGGAATGACTAACGGCATCATTCACGGCAAATTTACCTGAATAGGAAATAACAGGTACTCCTTTTTTCCCTCTTTTGGTCTTTACAAGAATTGCACCATTGGCAGCACGAGAACCGTAAATCGCTGCGCTGGCATCACGTAACACAGTTATACTTTCTACTTCTGAAGGGTCCAGCATATTAAACTGCTCCATACTCGGCTGTCCATTCGTTCCTAACTGAATGACATCATCAATAATAATCAAAGGGGTGGAATTACCGCCATCCTTGGATATTCCGGTGAAAGTCCGGTTCTGACGGATATAAACCTCATTGGCATTCGTACCCGGACGGCTGGAGCCTAACTGTACATTCAAGCCATTCACCATTCCCTGCAAGGCTTCCGAAAGATTGGATACCGGAAGATCTTCCAGTTCTTCAGCAGAAATAGTCGATACGGAACCGGTAATGTTTTTCTGTTTCATACTACCGTAACCTACTACGACTACTTCATCAAGTTTCTGGTTATCTTCCTGAAGAATGACTTTCAAAGTATCGCCTTTCGGCAGGATTACTTGTTTCAGATATCCGATATAAGATATTACCACCTTTTTCCCATCCGGCACATTCAGCGAAAAGTGACCGTCAATATCAGTAATAGTACCTGTCGTAGCATCCTGTAACCGTATAGTAGCTCCGATAATCGGCTGGCCACTTTCGTCCACTATCTGTCCTGTAACCTTTCGGGTCTGTGCATTGGCTGACAGCGCAAATGCTACGAAACACAATAGCACGCCTACCTTTTTAATGAATGAAGATCTCTTGAACTTCATAAATACAATGTGTTTATTCATATTATATATATTATTTAATGCGCGGTTCATCGTCTCCATTTTGAAGCACCTACGCTGGAACAACCTGTGAATAACTCGTTCAATTTAAAATTGTTAGTCCCCGGAGCAGTGAACAGAGTGGCAGTTGACATTTTAGAATCACTCAGTCCGAGGCTTCCTTTGCTTGAGGTACGATCATTAGCCTGAAAACTATTAACCGAACTGAAAGGATATACGCCGGTATAATCATCCTGTCCTCCGGACCCCAGTTCATTAAATTTCGGAAGTTTTCCGTCTATTTTCATGGAACCGCCAAATACACAATTTTCAATCTTGACAGCAATACTCGGATCTACCCGGAATAAGAAGGAGTTTTCCATCGGCGCATAACAGAATGTAGTATTTGTAATCGAAATACTCTTTCCGCTGCTACTATTCCGCAAATCTGCAATACCGCAAATATTAGTGATAGTACACTCATCAAAAGAGACATCATTGATGTAATTTCCATTTTTGCCATCAGTCGAAACTATACCCTGATTACCGATTGCGTTAATGGTACATTCTTTGAAAGCAATAGCTCCTACATTTCCTGTAGCCTTTTTTGAACGGACAATAGAACGGAAATTCTCAATATAGCAATTAGTGAAATCAATCGTGTTAATCAGAAAAACATCGGACTCCGGACAAATCACTTGTTTACCACTCAAACTGTTATCAGCAACCTCACTTAATGATTTGGAAGCCCTAAGATTGATGCGTTTAAAAGTAACCTTGTCTACAACTCCGCCTTCTACTATACGGAAAGCGTTATCAAAACTAAATGTCGGATAATCTTCCAACGTTTGCGGAGTAACAAAATGAACTGAATGTGCAAACTCAATAACAGTTTCTCCACTATTCAACACGTACGTCTTACCTGCCGGAAGCACAAAGGTTGTACCTTCTGCCAGAGAGTTCCAGTCAAGTTTATTAAAATAATCAGGATCAAATGCTTCGTTACGCAAATCTATCCGGTTTGCCGTCCCATAATCTTCATCCAGATTTTCGGTTACAGTTGTCTTTACTTCTATGCGTGCCTGATAAGTATCCGAACTCTGTTCATCACCCGAATAAAAACTAACACGATAAGAAGTCTCCGGAGTTAAATCATCTATAATTTTGGAGCCGGCCAGATATTCTTCGGAAGAAACGTTATAAACCTTTATATCTTGAGAATTAACAGTCTCCAGCCCCATCGGAACAGCAGTCAGAGCTGTAATCACAACAGTATCATTAGGCGTCCACGAAATAAGAGCCTGTGTATCTATAGTACGAGCTTCTCCTAACTCTATCGACAAAGGGCGGTAAAGAACACCCGTCACCTCTGTTTCCCAATAACCGGACAGCCTTCCGTTACCTTCACATTTCACCTTAAACTTGTAGTTTTCTTCCCAGTCTAAATCTATCACACAGGAAGAACGGTCACCCGGCACGGTCTCCGTCTTATAAAGTTCTTCCCCTTTATCCACCACCTTATACACCTCGACGATATATTCGGTCGCTCCTTCTACGCTTTTCCAACTAAGATATGCCTTGTTTTGCACTATCTCCATAGCAGTAACCGGTCGTAACAATACTTTTGAGCCGGCATCATCATCGTCCGAACAGCTTGTCATTAGTCCTGAAAAACAACTTAACAGGCACCCTACTGTCATTAATTTCAATAAATTCATAGCATTCTATTTTAATATTAACACTGATTTCACTTCTTAAAGTTGTAGGAAATACTTTCACCTACCAGACTATTAAGATATACTTCCAAAGCTGTATAACCAACCTCTGTTGTCCTGTTACGGTCTTCCGGATTAGCAGGGTCCAAACCAACCTTTTTCTCCCAGGCATCATCCATGCCATCCTGATCCGCATCCGTAATGGTTCCGCTGGTTTTATACGTCAGTCCATCCAGACCTTCAGCCTCATCCGGGCTATTTATTATGCCCGGGATAGCACCACTATTGGCGTCTCCGGCTCCTGTATAAGTACAAAGTCCGCTCTTCACTTCTTTTACAATACGCGCATCTACTTTATCACGGGGAAATGCGCCGGCACCACTTTTATCAGCCAACACAGATTGATAAGCTTTCTCCGCAGATTCATATTGGTCAGATAAAGTGTATGATTCCCAGTCGAACCAATATTGTTCATAATTCTCTTTCCCTGAAGGAATAATGAAAGAAGAAGCTTTCATCTCATCGATAGAATAAGGATAATTACCATCCGTATATACACCTTCCCAATTGTCGGAAGTCAGTTGAGAATTACCCTCCATTACATTACCATGAAAGTACCACTTTGAAACGGCACGCAAAGGTGCCTTATTGGGTTCACGGGCGCTTGATTGCCGGAAGAATTTCAGTTCTTTTACCCGGGCTGTCGTAGCGGGCCCCGGTTTATAATAATTATTCACAAAGTTACATGACCATCCATGATGTTCCGGATCCTGAGACTCGTCCATACCTCCATAAGTAGCCATTTGGCTACCCCAATTATAATTCACATTATTAATATATTCCATATAAACAACGATATCCTGTCCAGGATCCTTCCCCCGTGCGCCATTCATCAATGGTGTCCGGCTATTACAATGAGCAAACAGATTATGGTGATAAGTAGATGAAGTTCCTCCCCACGCACCACCATAAGCACGTGCACCTTTTTTATTGACCGAATAATAAAGCCCCTCGCTGGAAATGCACCATTGCACTGTAGAAAAATGAGTATCAATAAAATCGGTATTCTCTTCACTAGCCCAGCTGAAGGAACAGTGGTCAATTATAAAGTTATTCGCATTTTCCACCCGCAGACAAGCAGCATTATGTTCCTTTCCACTCGCATCTTTTTCACCGACACGAAAACGCATATGCCGAATAATAAAGTTCTCCGAACCACCAAAATTTATTTCATTCTTTATGATACAAACACCATCACCGGGAGCTGTTTGTCCAGCCAGCGTGAAGTTCTTAGCTTTGCAACGGATTTCCGACTTTAATTCTATTTTGCCCGAAACTGCAAAAACAACAGTAGTTGCTTCGTTTTGTGAGCATTGCTGCAATGCCCATCTAAAAGAGCCCTCTCCGTCATCGTTGGTATTGGTCACTATAACGACTTTTCCTCCACGACCTCCCGTAGCATTTTTACCGAAGCCTTCAGCTGTAGGGAAAGCCTTTAATACCTCCGGTCCTTTCGCATAGGGACCTAACTCCATATTAGTAAACCCTTTGACATCGGTACACGCCCCTAAAAATAAAAGACAAGCACAAAAAGGATATTGTACCAGGTAACGTCTGAAAAAGACTGGAGTTACCACAAACGTCATTCTAATAAGCACAGGAAAGCGTTGATACCAGGATTTCCATTTCTTAATAAATGCACAATTTTTCATTCATTTCAATTTAAAGTTAATACATATTACTATCTAATCAATACTTATATTACATGCAAATCAATCGTTGAAAACATGGGGAAAATTGAAACAGGAATTATCTTGTGTTTATTCATTAATATTCCTGATTTATAGTTCTTATTTTTTGTTTCATATGTGCAAAAGAAGTTATATAAAACATAAAGCGAGGGGACTTTTTGAGCGTTTAGGTGCACTATTTTATCACTAAAATATCAGATACGAGATTTTGGGATTAAAATACCAAAAATTCCATATTTTACTTTACATAGTAATTTCGACTAGTCATTTTCAGTATTTGCTTGGATTAGAATAAAAGTGTCCATCAGGCGACTAGCATTCATTACTCTAAATGCTAGCCGCCTGATGGACACTCAAATTTTAGCTGATAACGAACGAAAATGAATCATCCGTTGATCAAATAGCTATTTCTTATAGTCCTAAACGTTCTTTTAATAACCTGTAACCCGAAAGGCTTACCCGAAGTTTAACCCCATTTTTCAATAATAGCTGGTACGTTTCCTTCCCAAACAATTCTACACGGGAGATTTGAGTGACATTGACAATCGTTGAGCGATGGACACGAACAAAGGTATCGGAAGGCAAATGAGTCTCAAAATACTTCATCGTCTGTTCCTTCAGATATTCCCCCGAAGGAGTAATCAGCATAACGTAGTCTCCGCATGCTTGTATGTAGATTAATTCATCCGTTTTAATCAAATGAATTTTCGAACCGTCTTTCACTGTGATACGGTCGATCTGCTCTATCTGCGGTTCTTCCGGCAGGCTAACCGGTTGATGCATTATCAATTCTTTTTCCAGTTCCTGATTCAGTGCATCTTCTTTAGCGACAATCAAACGATACCAAAGAAGAATGGCAACCCAGGTCGGAATGCCAAACAACAAACGAAAAGGGATGGTAGATGCAAAAGTGATATAGGGTATACCGGCTATCCTTGTTACAATATCGTAAACCATAAAGCTGCCGGCTATCCAGATCAGTATTCCTGCCACCAGAGTAATGACTTCCGTCTGAAAGATAGAGACTACTCCGACAACAAACCAGACCAAATAACCTAATGCCATCAACCAACCGATTGTCGCTATTCCGTCTATGACAGCAGGCACATAGTCCGCACCTGTGTATACACTCATTATCATTACCTGAGCTACCACCAGAACCAACGCTACCACCAGTACCGGCACCCAACGATAAGGATAATCTATAATCGGATGTGTTTTCATACGTTAGTCTTTAACTTCCAGTCCGCCAAAAGAAAGCCTTCCCCGAATGACTAATACACTTTCCTTGTTAATATTCCCGTTTTGCCAGCGTTTGTCATCACAACCGCCAAAGAAAGCATTGCACTTAAATACTACTTTCCAGTCAGAAGGGACATATATTTCGATGCCTCCCCAACTGCAATCCAAATCGATGTATGTTTCTCCCGGTGCGATATGAGTATGGCGCAGGTCAATCGTTGTTCCTCCACAAGAGGTACGGACGACTGCTCCTTTAAAAAGTTCATCAAGCACAACATGACGTGCAGCTCCAAAAGTGTTATCAGAACGCAGAAAGCCATCTTCCGATTCACTTTGCTGCTGATTGTTGGCAAAGTTCATGCCCGCATGACCATAATGTCCATGTTTCATCCATTCTCTATGGTCACGAAACATACGCTGTTTATCATTCCATGGTCCTCTGTGTCCGGATTTAAAAAGAAATAAAACTCCGGCTATGATCAAAGCTAAGGGCCAGACCATTGCCTGAGAATTCTCAGGCAGCCATGAAAGACCTCCTAGCAAAAAATAAACACCTACCAATACAAGGATAATTCCACCAACAAAATGACGGCGTATCATCGAATAAATTCCCATTATAATAAAAAGAGAATACCATGATACTATTATACTAAATAATTCAGCAGTAATCCAACCCATATTGCGGGCGAACAACAAAATCCCTGAAAGGATAAATAATGAAGCTACCAAAAGTTTTCCTGAAAAACCTGTAAGAGATGAGAATTTAGATTTCTGTTCCATCGTTTCTATGATTAATGATTGATGGTTCAAAGATACATCATTTCTTTGTGCCCTTACAGGCTTTTCAGATGATTTCCGGTCAGTAAACCGATGAATACCGGATAAAAATCGGTGAATGGAACAGAGTAAAGCGCAATAAATTATGCTCTAATTGAATCTAATAACAAAAAATACAATGTGAAAAACAAATATTGCACACCGACGTCTTTTCTTCCCTATACATTTGCAACCATATAATTAACACAATACGTGAGTACAACCAATATTTTAAAGAACTAATGCCATGAATAAAACTTTTTTAGGAGCTTTTCTTGCATCTGTCTTCATATCATTCACAGCCTGTTCGGAAGAAAATCTCGAACAGGACACAAATCCTCCAACAGAACAGCCGGGAGATTCTACTGATCCGGATGATTCGGGAGAGGATCAGCTGCCGGAGTATCCGACTCCCGACCGTTCGACAGTCGCAGCTTTTCCCGGTGCCGAAGGAGCCGGAAAACTAACTAGCGGTGGAGCCGGAGGAACAGTATATACAGTAACTTCTCTCAAAGATGACGGTTCAGAAGGTACTCTCCGTTGGGCGATAGAGAAGTCGGGCAAAAGGACGATTGTGTTCGCTGTTGGTGGAGTCATCCCTTTAAGCAAACAGCTGCAAATAAAGAATGATGATATAACCATCGCAGGTCAAACAGCTCCCCACCCCGGTATTTGCCTGAAAAATTACACTTTACGTGTCAACGCAAACAATGTCATTATCCGATTTATCCGTTCACGCATGGGGGATGAATGTAAGACGGAAGATGATTCGATGAATGGGTATCAAGATTCTTATCCCGGCAAAAGGAATATTATTATCGACCATTGCTCAATGAGCTGGAGTACGGACGAATGTGCTTCATTTTATGGAAATACCGACTTTACCATGCAATGGTGTATCATCAGCGAGAGTCTGACAAATTCTCTTCATAACAAAGGAGGACATGGATATGGCGGAATATGGGGAGGAAGCCCTGCAACCTTCCACCATAATCTGCTGGCACACCATAGCAACCGCACGCCCCGCCTCTGCGGAAGTCGCTACTCTAACAGAGAAGATATGGAGAAAGCCGATTTATGCAATAATGTAATCTATAATTGGACTGGTGAAGGAGCCTATGCAGGAGAGGGAGGTTCTTATAATATCATGAATAACTACTATAAGCCGGGCCCTGTTAATGCCATAGCGAAAGTACATTGCCGTATTTTCACCGCTTATCTAGATGATGGCAAGAATCAACAGGCAAAAGGAGTATATGGAAAATTTTATATAAACGGGAATTATTTCGAAACACATGAGAAGTTATCTAATTCACAAAAGACAGAATTGGCCAATGCAAATGCAGATAATACCTCCTCAACCGCTTTTTGCGTAAAAAACAACGAAGTTTCAACAAAAGATTTGCTTGTATCTTTACGTTTTCCTATCTTAGATGATTATTCGTTCGTTCAGTCTGCACAAGATGCCTATCAGTCTGTATTACTATACGCTGGTGCTTCCAATCTGCGTGACAAGATTGATAAACGTATTGTAAAAGAAACCCAGGAAGGCACTTTCACATACACAGGCTCAAACGGAGGAACGAACGGACTGATCGATACACAAGCTGATGTGGAAGGATGGAGTGAATACGCATCCACTACCACCGCACAGCAGGATAGTGACAAAGACGGGATACCGGACGAATGGGAAACAGCCAACGGACTGAATCCCAACGACAGTAGTGACGGAAACAAATATAACTTAAGCAAGGAATATACCAACCTTGAAGTCTATCTGAATAGTTTGGTAAATTCCTTATACCCAACCAATAACTAAGTAGCTATGAACAAAAAAATCCTGATAGGGCTATGTGCCTTATTTATGCTCCCTTCTATCCAAGGGAATACAAATACTGACAATTCGTACAAAGAGAATATTACTCCCGACCGTTCAAAAGTTCCAGCCTTCCCGGGTGCCGACGGTGCAGGGAAATATACAACAGGAGGTGCCGGTGGAACAGTATACACTGTAACTTCACTGGCAGATGACGGTTCGGAAGGAACTTTCCGCTGGGCTATCAACAAAAAAGGCCCCCGTACAATCGTTTTCGCAGTCAGCGGCATCATTGAATTGCAGAAGCCTTTAAAACTCAGCAATGGAGATGTGACAATCGCAGGTCAAACAGCTCCCGGAGATGGCATCTGTCTGAAGAACTACACCTTTTCCATTCAAGCAGACAATGTGATTGTCCGCTTTATCCGTTCACGTATGGGAGCGGACATCAAGCAAAAAGGTGACGATGCAATGAACGGTACCAAAGGAAACAGTAACATAATCATAGACCATTGCTCTCTGAGCTGGTGTACGGATGAATGTGCCACTTTCTATGATAACAGTCAATTCACCCTTCAGTGGTGTATCATCAGCGAAAGCCTCGCCAACTCTATTCATGAGAAAGGAGCACATGGCTATGGTGGCATCTGGGGTGGACAAAAAGCATCCTTCCATCATAATCTGCTGGCACATCACACCAATCGTACTCCACGACTCTGCGGCAGCCGTTATACCGGCAAACCGGAAGAAGAAAAGGTGGAATTATTCAATAATGTAATCTACAATTATGGTAGTGACGGGGCTTATGCCGGTGAAGGCGGTTCGTACAACTTTCTCAATAATTACTATAAGCCGGGGCCCTATAGTGCTACCAAAGGTTCATACCGACGCCTGTTCACCGCTTATGCAGACGACGGCAAAAATCAAAATGAGGCAGGGGTACATGGAATCTTCCACTTCAAAGGAAACTTTATGGACGCCACCTGTCCCAGCCTGACTGACAAGCAGAAAGAAGCTCTTTATAAAGTCAATATGGATAATACATTTGGTCTGATCGTCAAGAACGACTTCGCACCGGAAAAGAATTTATTATCCAAAAAAGCATTTGATATAGCAGAGCATACTTCATTGCAACCGGCAAAGAAAGCCTATAAAGATGTACTGCAATTTGCCGGAGCTTCTCACCGCCGCGATGCCGTAGACCAACGAATCGTAGAAGAAACCCGCAAAGGGAATTACACTTATGAAGGGTCTCATGGAAGCACCAACGGAATGGTTGACCAACCGATAGATGTAGGAGGCTGGCCCGAATATAAATCCGAACCGACCCCAACCGACTCCGACGGAGATGGCATACCGGACGAATGGGAGAAAAAGTACAATCTGAATCCGAATGATCCAAGCGACGGCGCACAATATGGTTTGAGTAAAGAATACACCAATCTGGAGGTATATCTGAACGAGCTAGTGAATCATCTGTATCCTGCGGATTCTAAAAAATAAAACTAAAAGCCCGAATAAACAGTTATAAAAGATTAAGACGAGAGTACATTTCCCCATAAATCCTCGTCTTTATCCATTTTATGCCGGAAAAACAAAAAATACTATCGTAAAAACAAATATTACACATCCCACAAGCCCCAAAAACATAATTTTGCACCAGTGAGAACTCTAAGAGTGGACACACTCGAATATTAATAATCTAATATAAAAGAACAAAAGATGCCTAAAGGAATGAAAAACATGCGCACTTTGCTGCTAATGATTTTCGCAGCATTATCGCTCAGCGTATCAGCGCAGACTATTACCTTAAATGGTAATGTGAAAGACACAACCGGAGAACCGATTATCGGTGCTTCCATTGTAGAAAAAGGGAATACTACCAATGGTACAATTACTGACCTGGATGGAAATTTCTCTCTAAAAGTTCCTGCCAACGCCACTGTAGTTATTTCATATATTGGTATGAAAACGCAGGAAATCGCAATCAAAGGAAAAAGCAAGATTGATGTTACACTATCAGATGATGCAAAAGCGTTGGATGAAGTTGTAGTTATCGGTTATGGTACTGCCAAGCGTAAAGACATAACAGGATCAGTAGCATCCGTTAATTCAGAAACTTTAGCAGCCATTCCTGTAGCGTCTGCGACTGAAGCATTGCAAGGAAAAATGGCAGGTGTACAAATTACAACTACAGAGGGCTCTCCTGACGCACAAATGAGTATTCGCGTACGTGGAGGTGGTTCAATCACACAAAGTAACGAACCTCTCTTTATTGTAGACGGATTTCCAGTGGAAAGTATCTCAGATATTCCACCTACAGATATTGAATCAATCGATGTATTGAAAGACGCTTCTTCAACTGCTATCTACGGTGCACGTGGTGCTAATGGTGTAATTATTGTTACTACCAAGAGTGGTAAAGAAGGCAAAGTTAGTGTTAGCTACAATGCTTATTATGCGTGGAAAAAAGTGGCAAAAACATTAGATGTACTTTCCGCAAGCGATTATACCAAATGGCAGTATGAACTGGCTCAACTTACAAATAAGAATGATGATTATATCAAGTATTTTGGTAATTATCAAGACCTTGACATGTATGACAACGTAGCTACCAATGACTGGCAGGATTTAACTTTCGGACGTACCGGACATTCATTTAATCACAATCTAAGCATCAATGGTGGTAGCGATAAGTTCAAATATTCGTTCAGCTACTCTCATATTGATGATAAAGCTATCATGCAAATGTCTGACTATGCACGTGATAACCTCAATTTAAAATTGAATCACAAGCCTCTGAAGAACGTTTCTTTAGATTTTTCAGCACGCTTTTCCAAAACCAAAATCAATGGTGGAGGTTCCAATGATGCCAACAGTTCATTGAACACGGACAAACGCCTGAAATATTCTTTGTTGTATACTCCATATCCTGTACCTGGTATCTCTGATGCACTCAATGCAGACGAAGAAGATGCCAATTCTCTATTGATTAATCCGTTAATCTCCCTAAGAGATAATGACACCCGCAAAGAACGTATCAACTATAACCTTGCCGGCTCTATCACTTGGGAAATAATCAAAGATTTAAAACTAAAAGCAGAAGTTGGTTATGACGATTATCGAAATAATGCAGACCGCTATTATGGTGTGACTACTTACTATGTAAGAAATAACGTAGACGATGAAGATAAGAGTAAACCTGCTATTTCTTTTACTCGTGGTACAAGAACTGCCTTCCGCAGTACAAACACCTTAAGTTATGACTTCAAGAAGTTCTTTAAGAATAACAAAAACCATTTAAACCTATTGGCTGGTCAAGAATATATTGTTACCAGAGAGAGAGAATTAAGAAACGTTGTACATGGCTTCCCGACTGAATATACGGCAGACGACTGCATCAACTATTCCACAAAAGGAAACCCATATGAAGTGACCAATTATGGTTATCCGGATGATGTGTTGTTCTCATTCTTCGGACGTGCAAACTATGACTTTGACAGCAAATACTTGTTTAGCGCCACTTTCCGTGCCGATGGTTCTTCGAAGTTTGCCAAAGGTAACCAATGGGGATTCTTCCCTTCTGCCGCTGTCGCATGGCGTATATCTTCTGAATCATTCATGGAGAATACCAAAAATTGGTTGGATGACCTGAAGCTCCGCTTTAGCTATGGTACAGCCGGAAACAATAATATTCCTTCGGGACAGATCTCTCAATTATATGAGTTAAATAAAACTCCATGGATCAATGGTGTCAATTCCTACATTGCTCCAAGCAAATATATGGCAAACAGCGATCTCACCTGGGAAACAACCATTACAAGAAATGTCGGTTTGGATTTCACTACTTTAGGAGGCAGATTAAGCGGAACAATTGAAGGCTACTGGAATAATACAAAAGACCTGTTAATTATGTTCCCGACATCCGGAACTGGTTATAACTACCAATACCGTAACATGGGCGAGACTGAAAACAAAGGTCTTGAAGCCAGCGTCAACTGGGTAGCCGTTGATAAAAAGAATTTTGGTCTGAGCATTGGAGCCAATATCAGTTTTAATAAAAATAAGATCAAATCTCTCGGTTCTTTACAGAAGCTTACTAACGAACAAGCACAATCTTATTGGGCTTCTACAGAAATAGGTCAGGATTTCTTGCCGGAAGTAGGTGGTTCTGTTGGAAAAATGTATGGTTATGTAAGTGCCGGACGTTATGAAGTTTCCGATTTTGAGAGTTATGATGCAACAACCGATACCTGGACTCTGAAGAAAGACGTCAACAAATCTTCTGCCGTAGGAACTGCGCGCCCAGGTATGATGAAACTAAAAGATTTGGATAACAGTGGAGATGCGAATGGTGAAAAGGATAAAACGATCATTGGCGATGCCAATCCCCTGCATACAGGTGGATTCAACATCAATGCCCGCCTATATGGTTTCGACCTGGCAGCCAACTTTACATGGAGCTATGGTAACGACATCTATAACGCTAATAAGATCGAAACAACTTCTACTTCCAAGTACTTATACAGAAACATGACTTCTGAAATGTCCGCTGCAAAACGTTGGACTAATATTGACGGAAACGGCAATTTGGTAACAGACATGAACCAATTGGCGCAAATGAACGAGAACACCACGATGTGGTCACCTTATATGAGCAAATTCGTATTCTCGGATTGGGCTGTTGAAGACGGTTCATACCTTCGTCTGAGCACTTTGACATTGGGATATACTCTGCCTGCTCATCTAACCAAGAAAGTTGGAATCAATAACCTTCGTTTCTATGTAACGGGATACAATCTGTTCTGTATCACGGGATATAGCGGTTACGATCCGGAAGTTTCTACTTGCCGCAGAAATGGCAGCCAACTGACTCCGGGTGTAGACTATTCAGCATATCCTAAGAGCCGTCAGTTTGTAATCGGTTTGAACCTTAATTTTTAATCAGTAAAACTAGTAAGTAATGAAAAAAATATTATATACAGCATTAGCAGCATCACTATTTGCTTTTTCTTCTTGTGATGACATATTAGATACTTCCAAAAAGTCATCTATGGAAAAGACAGAAGTTTTTTCTAACGAGGCTTTGGTCAATGATGTAGTGATGGGACTGCACCAGTCATTCGGTGAAACAAACTCTTATCGTGGACGTTATATTGCCTACTTCGGAGTCAACAGCGACTGTGAAATCTGGAATAATACGGGGAAGAAAGGAGCTTTCACTGATAAAGAAGGAGCCTTGGTAACATACAATGCCACTACCGATAATCAATACATGAATACGGACAACAACGTTTGGGCCAAACTTTATGAAGCCATAGAACGTGCAAACAGCGCTATAACCGGTATGGACGAGTACAGCGATATGAGTAACGCCAATATGCGCCAGTTTTACGGTGAACTATTGACCTTAAGAGCTTTTATCTATTTCGATCTGATTAAAGCGTTCGGTGATGTCCCTGCCCGTTTTGAGCCCAACACCACAGAAACAATCGACTTGCCTAAGACCGACCGTATGGTTATCATGAGAAGACTGTTGAACGACTTACTTATAGCACAAGACTACGTAGGCTGGCCTAACGAAAACAGCTTTACTAAATCAACAGAACGAGTAAGCCAAACCTTCACCAAAGGATTACGTGCGAGAATTGCATTATTTGCGGCAGGTTACTCACAACATCCGGATGGGATCCGTTACAATACAGAAGATGCAACAGAAAGACAGGAACTATATACAATTGCAAAAAATGAATGTCTGGACATCATCAGCAAAGGCTATAACACATTAGGCACATTTGAAGCTAACTTTAAAGCACTATGTGCTGAAGGAACAATTGCAGGAGCAGAATCTATTTTCGAGATTCCATTTTCGGCATCCCGTGGACGTGTCATCTACACTTGGGGAGTGAAACACGAAAAGAAAGACCAATGGACAAAACTAGCCAAAGGAGGCATAAACGGCCCTATTCCGACTTTGTTTTATGATTATGATGTAGAAGATGTTCGTCGTGATATCACTTGTGTACCTTTTAAATGGACAAGTGACAACGATGGAGACATTGCCTGGAAAGCACCCAATAAATGCTGGGGTGGATGGAGTTTTGGTAAAGTTCGTTTCGAGTGGATGAACCGTGTAGTTGACTCTTCAAATGATGATGGCATGAACTGGCAAGTAATGCGTATGGCTGATATTTATTTAATGGCAGCAGAAGCTATCAATGAACTGGAAGGTCCTAAAGGATCGTCTGATGCAGGAAAATATTTGAAAGCAATTCTCGACCGTTCATACCCGGCCGAAAAAGCAAGTGCTATATTAACGAAGGCAAAAGCCAGTCAGAATGCATTCTTTAACGTAATTGTAGACGAGCGTAAATTTGAATTTGCAGGAGAAGCAATACGCAAAGTCGACCTGATCCGTTGGAATCTTCTAGGAAGTAAAATGAATGAAGCCAAAGAGAAAATGACACGATTATATAACCGTGAAGGTGAATACGCTGATCTTCCTTTGAAAATCTATTATAATGAGGGCTTGGATGGAACAGATGCAACTTCCTACAAAATGTATGGATTAAACCATGGAGATACAGATGAAATAGGACAAACATTAGGCTACTCTAAAAGTAAGGAATGGATTGTACCGAAAGAATCTGCAGACCAGGCTGCTGCTTTGCTGCTTATTGACCAATTGTATGATAACAATCCCGATACCAAGCAATTCTGGCCTATCTGGAAAGTATTTATAGACGGAAGTAACGGTGTGCTAACAAACGATTATGACTATTAATGATGAATGAATTATGAAAAAGAATTATATATATACAGTATTATTTAGCCTGGTTCTGTCTGCCTTTACAGTAAGCTGTTCAGAACCGGATGACGAAGTCACGACGGGAATATTTGACCGATTATTCTCACCGACAAATGTAGAAGCTGTTATCCAGAAAAAGACAAATGTAAAGTTTAAATGGACAGCAGTGACAAATGCCACATCATATACGATCGAGCTTTATGAAAATCAAGATATGACTTTCGAAGGTACTCCGAAAACATATGAAGGGATTACGGACAACACATATACTGTAGAAGGACTATTGGGTGAAACTCAATATACAGCAAGAATCAGAGCCTTGAGTGAAGAGATCAATGAATCAAAATGGTCGGCTGTTTCCTTCATGACAGAAGCAGAGAATATCTTCAATTCTGTGAAAGACGAAAATATAGAAGCACATGCAGTAACGCTTACATGGGATGCTATTGATGCAACGGCAACCAAAATCGTGCTGAGTGCAGATGGAAAAGCAGACATAACATATACTCTGAAAAGTACAGATATAGCCAACAAAAAGGCTTATATAGACGGACTGGAAGAAAGCACATCGTATACAGCCAAGTTATACAATGTAGATAAGCTCCGTGGTACCGTTACATTTAAAACAGCCATTGACTTTCAGGGAAAGACTCCTGTATATGAAGGTGATGATCTTGCTACCGTACTCGAAGGAGCAGCAGATGGTGCAAACATCGTTCTTGTATCCGGTTCGTTTGTTTTGGGAGATTATGCACTAAACAAATCTGTTATCATCAGCGGTTATGACAAGGCAAACATGCCTACCATCTATGGCCGCTTACAACCTGAAGCCGGCGCTTCTTCCATAGAAATCAACAATGTAATTTTCCGTGGTGACACTCCGGGAGCAGAAGAGTTGGTTTCAAACTTCATAGAGTTGCAAGGTGGAGCTAATATTTCAACTTTAACAGTCAGCGGTTGCGAAATCAGAAACTATAAGAATCAGATTCTTTACTGTAATGTAACGGCAACTTTAGGAACAGCCTTGTTTGAGAACTGCTGGGCAGATAATATTACAGGTTCCGGTGGTGACGGCTTCGACCTTCGAGCCAATACGACATTAGGAACATTAACTATCCAAAACTCAACCTTTAGTAATGGTATACGTACCTTCCTACGTTGTAATATGACATCAGCTACTGTAAGTGTAACCAATTGCACTTTCTACAAAGTATGCTCTTATGATGGAGGCAGCAATAATAATGGATTGTTCTTAATGGATAAGGTTTCTACTTCTACAGGCAAATTAACTGTTGAGAAATGTGTATTCTCCCAAATCGGTGTCGGAACATTAGGATACTGGGCAAAGAAGGGAAAGATGAAAGCTCAGGCTAGCTATTCTAAGAATTACTACCATAACAGTGCAAACCTATGGGATGCAACCAATGGACTTTATACAGACCCGTCAGCATGTAATGCTACAGAAATAGACCCTAAATTCACAAATCCTGAAAGTGGAGATTTCACTGTTGGAGCTGAAGATATCAAAGATTCCAAAGCTGGCGACCCTAGATGGATTAAAGAATAAATCTGATAATTAATAAACCCTAAGTGTCTGTTTCAGACACTGTATATAAAAAAATAGCGATGTCCGGATTCGAATATCGCTATCTTTTTATATTCTTCCAAAGAAGTGCATGATTCACTCCCGTCTTGTACATCATTCATCCAATTCTTATACATCTTTTCCTTAAATCTTCTACATCCTTGGAGTGACTCTAGTACATCATCATAACAACTCTTGTACTTCTTTCTATTTACTCTAATACAAATTTATAAAAAAGCCTGCCTGTCAGGCTAACAATGAAAGAATCAGCCACCTACTAAATAAAGTTGAAATCCAGGTATTCAGTTCTTTCAGTTATCTCTGCAAAATCCCTGTCAGAAGGAGATACAGCTGAAAGCAGTAGTCCCCGAAAAGAGATTTCAGCATTCAGCTCTTTCAGTTTCAAAAACAGAGCCTGCATTTGTTCCAATCAGAAGTTCTATTTACTAAAAGTCAAAGGTCTGTTTTACTTAAACAGAGGCTCTATTCATTCATCATATTGCCAACACTGTCTCTATCATTCCCACCTTATTTGTCAGCAAACTTTAGCTCGGAGGTCAGCAAGCCTAAGCCTACACGTCAGCAAGCCTGAGTCGACGGGTCAGCAAGCCTTTGCCCGTACGTCAGTCAGCCTTTGCCTACATATCAACCAGCCTTTGTTCAGAATTTAAGATATACATAGCTTATCGACTATAAAAGCAGAAACTCAAACTATAAACCTGAAAGAACTGAAACCACGCCCCCCCGCTCAGAGCACGTCTACGCAAGGGTACGAAATGGTGCCTTCAGCCGCTATCACCTTCTATCAAGGCTTTTCCGAAGAAAGCTGAAACGGCTGAACGCTATTTATTCAATGAAACTTCTAAGGAGATAAAACAGCAAGAAGCTCCAATTACCGACCGACTTTCTCCCGATACTCTGTCGGAGTCATACCGACCTGCGCCTTAAAACATTTACTGAAATAACGCGGGTCATTGATACCGACCATATAAGAAATCTGAGTCATATTAAACTCTCCCGTTTCAATCAATTGTGCGGCACGCTTGATACGCATTTCCTTTATGAACTCGATAGGGGCCAGTCCCGTAAGCGTTTTTAGTTTCTTGAAGAACACCGAACGACTGACAGCCAGTTCACGAACCAAATCATCCACTACCAATTCCCCGTTATCCATATTCTGCTCCATCAAATCAACCAGTTTATCCATAAATTTACGATCGTTAGGAGACATTTCCGGCATCGCAGGCTCTTCCGCTGCACTACTTACGGGTTCAGCAGATGCATGACCTGCTAAAGTCTCCCCTTGAGCAACCGGAATTTCAGACACCGTCACATGCGTCAGACTATCACGATAGAAATTTTGCAGTTTCTTACGCTGCATCAGCAGGTTCTCCACACGGGCCTGAAGATAAGTCGCACTAAAAGGCTTGGTAATATAATCATCCGCCCCATATTCCAGTCCTTCCAATTTACTTTCTATCGTCGTCTTGGCAGTAAGCAGGATAATAGGAATATGACTGGTCGTCATATCCGCACGAAGTTCACGCGTCATTTCGATACCGTCTTTCTCCGGCATCATGACGTCGCTGATAATAATATCCGGCAGATACTTCAAAGCCTTGCTCCATCCCTCCATACCGTCGGAAGCCTCTACCACCCGATAAGTTGAAGCGAAAATACTGCGCAGGAAGGAACGCAATTCCTGATTATCCTCTACCAGCAACATAAGCTCTTTCGAACTGCTTTCCTCAGCCTCTTCTTTGACAGCAGATACTTCCAGGTCCGGCGCATCTGCGATGGCAGCTTCTGTCTGAAGCGAAGAATTAGCGATATCCACAATACGTTCCATACTCAGCGGAGCAACCGAATCTTCGAGAATAAATTCCACTGAACTATTATAATGCTCTTTGCCCTTCAGAAAGTCCACTTTAAAACAACTTCCCTCACCGAGCCGGCTGTCAACGGAAATCGTAGCCTTGTGCATCTCTACCAGTTCCTTCACCAAAGAAAGACCGATGCCGGAGCTTGCCTGATTGAAAATATTCTTGTCCACCAAGTTCTCAAAGCGCACAAAGAGAGACTTCCGTTTATTTTCGGCAATACCAATCCCCTGATCCTGTACGCCGACAGACACCGTGCCCTCATCTTCACGGATAAAGACGGTGATCATTTTCCCATTAGGAGTATATTTAAACGCATTGGACAGAAGGTTAAACACAATCTTTTCAAACTTATCGGCATCCACCCAAAGATTCAAAGCCTCTTTCTCTGTCTGGAAAAGGAAATCGATGTTGTGTTCTTCCGCCACCGACTCAAAATTATCCATAATCTTGCGGACAAAGGCAACGACATTCAACTGTTGTACCTGCATCTTCATCTTCTTGTTCTGAATCTTACGAAAGTCCAGAATCTGATTGACCAGACGAAGCATACGGTTGGTATTCCGTTCGACCACTACCAACTGTTCCCGTGCATCAGCCGGCAGTTTATCGTTCTTCAGAACTTGTTCCACCGGACCTGCAATCAATGTCAGAGGAGTACGGAGTTCATGGGATATATTCGTAAAGAAGCGCAGCTTGATATCAGAAATCTGTTGTTCTACAGACACCTCATGCTTCAACCGATAAATGGTAAACAGGATATAAACCGCAACAAAAATAATCAGCAGCACAAAGCAGACATACAGCACATACGCCAAAGGCGTCTCCCAGAAAGAAGGGAGAATCGTGATGTTCAAAATGCGCTCATTGTCCACCCACACCCCGTCACTATTGGTAGAACGGACACGGAATATATAATCTCCCTTCGGCAGGTTAGTATAGGTCACGCTTCTTTGCCGGTCAGCAAAAGTCCACTGCTTCTCGAAACCATCGAGAATGTATGCGTACTGTATATTCTGCGGATTCGTATAATCGAGTGCAGCGTACTGAACGGAAAAAATATTCTCATCATGAGAAAGCACTAGTTCCTGTGTATCATCCAAATCGACTTTCAATATGGACTTCTCTCCCGGAATTACATCTTCATTCGCTACCATCAACTTAGAAAAAACTACAGGAGGCACATAGCTACTCTTCCGGATAGAATCCGGAGTGAACATGAATAATCCGTTGCTGGTTCCAAACAACATATCTCCGCCGGATGTGAGCGTAGAAGCCGCTTCACTGAAACGGACACGGAAACTGATACTACGTTCATCGTAATTCTCAAAACGCTCGCCGGAAGGAACAAACTTACAGATTCCATTTTCCGTACTGATCCAGAGATTCTGTTTATGGTCTTCACGGATGGAAAGCAGGACGTCCGAAGAAAGTCCGTCGAGCACCGAGTAGGATTTAAATTCACCGTGACCGTCTTCGCTGATGGAAATCAGTTTGTTCAGTCCCCCTCCGAAAGTAGCCAGATAGAGTTCCTTCTGCTGGGTAGCGATAATCCAATGCACGTCATTATTACTTAGACTCTTCGTATCGTTCGGGACACGCGAGAAGTGGTGGAACTGTATATCTTCCGGCTTTTTGAAATTCTCATCAAAGGCAACGGCGCCTGTGGTAGTACCTACCCAAAGGCGTCCGTTATTATCCGAAGTGATAAAACGTGCTTTGTAACAGACATCAATCGGATATCCTTTCAGATTATTCCGGTGGTTGATAAAGACGGTCTCTCCATGTTCTCCCTGGGAAATATAGTTGATACCGCCTGCAAAAGTAGCCGCCCAGATACGACCATGATGATCTTCATAAACACAATATACATTGTTGTCACTCAGACTGTACATATCGTTGGAGTCGTGCTGATAACGGGTCAGTTTATAAGACATACTTGTGGGAGAAATCTGTTCGGCACGCACCAGACCGTTTCCTTTGGTAGCAATCCAGATAATCCCTTTTGAATCCTGCATAATGAAATAGGCTGTACCCTCCATAGGTGTACCTGTCATCGAAATGGTTCCATTACCTGTCAGATGCCCTATGAATTTCCGGTTCGAGTCGTACAGGCGGATCATTCCGTCCTTCAGTCCGACCCACAAATTCCCCTGTTTATCTTCGCATACCGACCGCACTTCGTTGCTCAAAGATTCATATTCATGCGGAACGGGAGTCAGCATTGAAAACGGTACGTTGCGGAATGTTACTTTCTCCAGTCCTTTGGAGTGGGTACAAAGCCACAAATTCCCCTGTTTATCAGAAAAAGCGGCATGTATCTTGTTAGAAAAGCGCCAGTTGTTACTGCCCAAATCATCATAAAAAGGAACGAGACAGTTCCGGTCACGATCAAAATAGGAGAATCCGCCGCCATAAGGATGTACCCATATATGCCCGTGGATATCTTCATGGATATGGAAAGCGGGACGTGAACGATCGGCGTTACTGTATTCCACCCGCATCTGTTCACGCTTTACCACACCGGTGGCAGGATTAAAATGAACGACGACTCCCGGCTCTTCCTGTTCGAACCAGACCTCTGACGTGCGGTCTACATAAGCCGAAAGAATCGGTTGAGCGGACAATTCCTTGCAGGTCACGGGAGAATAATGCGTATGTTTGTTTGTCTTCAGGTTGCAAAGAAAGAACCCGTCCGAATCTGTTGTCACTACAGTGTTGTCATTGGCCACGGTGTGTATGGAAGTAATGCGGGCTTTCGTCGGAAGTTCGAGCAGACGAAACTCTCCGCCCTGTTTCTGATAACACCAGATTCTCCCCCTGTCAGAAGCAAAGCAGATATCGTCTTCACATTCCCGGACCGCATAAAATGCCTGATTCATGCCGTCTTGTTTCCCTTTCGTCTCCACAAAGAAGTTCACGGGTTGCTGCTCACCGGGGCGTATCATTCCCAAACCGTTATCAGTCAGCAGCCAGTGATTGCCGGCTTTGTCCTGATAGACCTGATAAAAGTGATCGGCAGGAAACAGACCGGACTTCGTTGAATAAATATCTGATTTCGTTGTATAATTCTTCTGAGGAAGCGTGACTACACGGATAGCTCCATCATGCTCTGTTAGCAGCCAGACCGTACCATCGGGCAATACCTGAATAGCGTGAATGTTATATGTACTACCTTCTTCACCTGCTGCCGGAACCTGTTCGAACGTCTCCGTTTTCGGGTCAAAACGGTGGACACGGTTGTCATAAGTCAATAACCACAGAAAGCCGTACCGGTCTTCATACATCCGGTCGGCACGGTTATTGGTCAGACTGATGTAATTGCCCTGACGTGCTTTATAAGTTTTAAAGTTATAGCCATCAAAACGATTGATTCCATCCCATGTGGCAAACCAGAGGTTGTCTTTGTGATCCTGCAACATGCTCATCACCGTGTTTTGAGACAACCCATCCTCGGTAGAATAATGGGTGAAAAAACTGTGTTGTTGTGCCTGCACTACAGGTGCGGTCAGGCACAAAAGAATTAGATATAAGATTCTTTTTATCATTATTACACACATATTGAATGGTGTAAAGATAATGATTTAGCTGAACTTACATCTATATTCGGTGTTTATTTAACAGAATCGTTCTTTAGCGGATTCCAGCCGTCTTCACCAGCCAAAACCGTTTCCATCTCGTAGCCTTTCAGATTCTTCAGTTGACGAGAGAAAGCTGCGCGGGCTTTCGGATTGGCTCCCTCGCCATGACTATCGTATTCGGCATAAAATACGGTTTTCTCCGCTTCTTTCTTTCCCCAGTTGTGCCAGCCTTCCGGAAGGATATGTTTCCCCAGTTCACAACGGATAAATACAGCCTGTGCATACGGACGCCACGGACGAGACAGATATACTTTGGCAACATCCGGATCAGCAGTCAACCGGCAATCATAAAAGACATATCCATACTTTTTGCCTTGATCTGTAGAGGGTGCCGTCACATAACCATCACGTTTGCTATGAATATGACAACGATTGAATACAGCTACAGACCATCCGAAGATAAAGTCAACCGTTCCTTCGATATAGCAATCCTCGTAATATTGACGGCTGTGCTTGCCATACGTATAAAGGGTATCCTGATAACCGAGAAAACGACAATTCTTAAAGAACGCACGGTCGGCAGATACAAAACAGGCAACAGCCTGTCCTACCGGTCCTGCCGAGTTTTCAAAAGTGATGTTCTCCGCATAGAAATCGGGAGCATAAATGTAGCAACTCGACGATCCCGAAGTTCCCATATTCTCACCAAACACATTTTTCTTATTGGCAAAGTCATCATTTGTCAGTACCACACCATCCTCTCCTATCAGAGAGATATTTATTTTGGATTCCGGAATAATAATCTTCTCTTTATAAGTGCCTTTACGGACCAAGATAGTAGTACGCACATTCTTGCGAAAATCGGGTACTGCATTTATCGCTTCCTGCACTGTGAAGAAATCACCTGTTCCGTCTTGTGCCACTACGTAATCATAATAACGGACATATTTTGCCAGTTCCGGTATTTCCTTTGCGATAGCATCTACAGTCAGCCCAGCGATAGTCCGTGCTCCGTACACATTCAAATGAGTATTATCCTCCCGGCCTTTCGGAAAAGCCGGAACTTTCTCAGGTTCGACAAACATAAACAACTTCTTCGATTCTGCGGGGCCCAGTCCCTGCACCAGATCATGGGTAATTTTGTTCATATCGATAAACGCCACTCCCATCTCTTTTGCCACATTACGCGGAGAATCAAGGTAGGCACCGTGCGTATCGTACAAGACGTTTCCTTCTTTCGGCAGTTCCTGTTCACCCGGAGCACGACGGGCATCTGTGGCAATCGAGGCATCTTCCGGCTGTACAAAATTACGACGAACAATGGAGTTGAACAACACAGGAATCCCTCCTTTAGCACGAGTTTCATTGACGAAACGACGGAGATTGTCATCAAAGGTCGTTCCCGGATCAGTATGGCGTGTAGAATCAGCCTTTTCATCATTGTGTCCGAACTGGATAAAGACATAATCTCCCTTCTTTACCTGGGAAATCACTTTTGCCCATCGGCCTTCAGATATGAAACTTTTGGAACTGCGGCCATTGGCGGCATGATTATCAACACGTATATCTTCTGAAAAAAATCCGGGGAGCACCATACACCAGCCGCGTTCGGGATTTCCACCGTACAGATTTTTGTTAGCCATCGTAGAGTCACCTATCGTGAAGATGGTCAATACGGGCTTATCCGCACGAAAGGCGGAGAAAAGGATAAATACTATAAACAGCAATAGCAGTCTGTTTTTCATAATCTTATTTTGTTGGTTCAAAATTAAAGTTCCCTTATGACTTCTATTTAACGTGAATTCGATATAAATTTGAGTAACTCAATTCTCCTCCTTCCAAAAGGAGGGGAAACCATGCGGATTACTCTTATATCGAACTGATGTTATTTATAAGGATACCAATTACTGCATTCCTTAAATATATTCTGCGGAGTATATTGCACCGCTTCTTTATCAGTCAGTTGTTTAGCCCATTTCACACGTCCGGAAGCATCCGCACCTTCACCCGTGTTTTTAAATTCAGCGTAACGGGCAGTCTTTTCGTTTTCCGGATTCTTCCAGTTGTGCCAGCCTTCCGAACGGATATGTCCGCCAAACTCGCAATTAATAAAAGCCGTAGCAGCATAAGGTCTCCAAGGACGTCCCAGATAGACTTTCTTGATACCGGGAGCGGCTGTCAGCTTACAGTTCTTGAAAACATAACCAAACTCCACCTCCTTCGGAGTAGAAGCCGCGGTAATATATGAATCGCGTTTGCTATGCAATTCGCAATATTCAAACAAAGCTGTAGAAGGGCCGAAGATGAAGTCTGTAGTTCCTTCAATATAGCAGTTAGTAAATAACAGGCGGCTACCCTCCGATCCTGTATAAATAGTATCCTGATTTCCCAGAAAACGACAGCCGACAAACATCAGCCTGTCTCCTTCGGTATGGAGCGCAACTGCCTGCCCCAAAGGAGCGGCATTGTTCTCAATGGTCAGATTCTTAAAAGTAATGTCACTTCCTTCTACCTTTACAGTATAAGTGCGGAAAGTGCCCATTTTATTGATATTGGCATGATCATCATACGTGATGATCGTCTTTTCGGCATCTTCACCTACCAGCTGCACGTTCTTCACCCATGAAGGAATCACCAGTTTTTCTTTGTATATACCATTCTTTATAAATATAGTCACCGTATAATCCATAAAAGCACGTACCGCTTCCACGGCTTCCTGAATATCCCGATATTTTCCCGTTCCGTCTCGTGACACGACTATTGTGTCTTGCTTTTGCTGTTGTGCACAGGCCAAAGTTCCTCCTGAACAAAGCAGAAGAAACAACGCCATTCCTTTCAAAATACTCCTTTTCATCGATAGAATTTACTTTTGCAAACGTTCGTATTCCAGACTTGCCATAATAAATGGTCCTACTGCTTTCGGGTCGTTATTACGGATTGTTTCATTTATATAATAGTCATAATCGCCGGAACGATAAACCTTCCCTCCCAGCCCTGCTACCGCACAGGCTTTCGTTATAGTCACCACTCCATCTTTATCCACTTCAATGAAATTTTTCAGAAAACCTTCATAACCAGCCTTTGCTACATCCAGATAAGACGGATCGATATATCCCATACGTACTGCCTTAAACAGGCTGTATATGAACATTGCCGAACAGGATGATTCCAGATAATTACCCTTGTCACCGCTTCTGTCCATCACCTGATACCATCCACCGGTCTCCGGGTCTTGCAGTTTCTTTACCTGAACTGCTACATTATCCAAGATTGCAAGCAACGAATCTCTTCCGGCCTCATGCTTCGGAATAAAATCAAGCACATCTACCAACGCCATCGCATACCAGCCTAATGCACGTCCCCAACAATGTTTTGACTGTCCTGTCACCGGATCGGCCCAGCGCTCCGTGCGACTTACATCACACGCATGACGATAAAGACCATTCTTCGGATCATACGTATGACGGGCACAGGTAATAAACTGATTTATGACGTCTGCATAATCCTGCGGGCGATTATTACGGAAAGCATATTCTGCATAAAAAGGAGCTCCCATATAAAGTCCGTCCAGCCACATCTGATGCGGATATATCTTTTTATGCCAGAATCCTCCGTCTTCATTACGAGGTTGTCCGGCAAACTGGCTATAGAGCAAGTCTAATGCCTTCTTATACTTTTCATCCTTGGTCTGCTCATAGATACGAAACAGGATTTTTCCGGAATTGATACGGTCCAGACTGTAATCGGTCAATTTGTATGCAGTAATACTTCCATCCTCATGCACCATCGTATCTGCATAAGCAATTGCATAATCTCGTATTTTCTTGTCGCCATAAGTATCGTATACATCAAGCATCGCCCCCAATTCCAGTCCGTGGCAATAGTCCCATTTCAGTCTGGGCTGAAAATCAAGCTGCCAGGATTCCGGGCAACGGATCATCTCCGATTCAGTCATCCGCACCGACCAAGGCAGTTTTTCATCCACCTGCTGCGCCGACAGTGAAATGGTGCTTGACATTATTATTACTAATATCAAAAATTTATAAAAAGAGCTTCGTCTCATGGTTTATTGTTTTAAGGATTATACATGCTATTTTTTCATGCTACGAAAGTAGTGTATTTCCTCCAAACAGAGTGGGATTTTTTAGTTAAGAAGGTGTATTTTTTGTTTTTCGTGCACGGAAACGACTAATTTTGTGCACGTAAACGTCAAAAATGTCCATTTTTGATGCATTAACTGATAAATTAAGAGTTTCGTTTTGGAATAAAGCGGAAAAGGTCGTACTTTTGGCACGGTTTACAACTAATACCCTCTGGGGAAACACAGTAATTTATCATTAAAAACAGAGAAAAAATAGAACAGAATGGAAGAAGTATTCAAGTACATTATCGGTCTGGGAGCGGCAGTAATGATGCCGATCATTTTCACAATTTTAGGAGTATGTATCGGTATTAAACTCCCCAAAGCGCTCAAAAGCGGTTTGTTGGTGGGAGTCGGTTTCGTCGGCTTATCTGTAGTCACAGCCTTGTTGACCAGTAGTCTTGGTCCGGCATTAAGTAAAATGGTAGAAATCTACGGATTGGAACTCGGTATTTTCGACATGGGATGGCCTTCGGCAGCAGCAGTTGCCTATAATACCTCGGTCGGCGCTTTCATTATCCCTGTTTGTCTGGGAGTAAACCTGTTAATGCTGCTGACCAAAACAACCCGTACTGTTAATATTGACCTTTGGAACTACTGGCACTTCGCATTTATCGGGGCTATCGTATACTTCGCCTCCGATAGTATTTTCTGGGGATTTTTCGCCGCTATCATTTGCTACATTATAACATTGGTAATGGCAGACATGACTGCTCCTGCTTTTCAGAAGTTCTATGATAAGATGGACGGTATCTCTATCCCGCAGCCTTTCTGCCAGAGCTTCGTTCCGTTCGCGATTGTAATCAACAAGCTTTTAGATAAAATTCCGGGATTCGACAAACTGAATATCGACTCTGAAGGAATGAAGAAGAAATTCGGTCTGATGGGTGAACCGTTATTCCTGGGTATCGTGATTGGTTGCGGTATCGGAGCTTTGGGCTGTGCCAGCTGGAAAGAAGTACTGGACGGCATTCCGGGTATCCTTGGATTGGGTATCAAAATGGGAGCGGTTATGGAGTTGATTCCACGTATCACCAGCCTTTTCATTGAAGGTTTGAAACCTATCTCTGATGCAACCCGCGAATTGATCGCTAAAAAATATAAGAGTAATACAGGCCTGAGCATCGGTATGAGCCCTGCACTTGTCATCGGCCACCCGACAACGCTGGTTGTATCCCTGCTTTTGATCCCGGTTACTATCTTCCTTGCAGTGATCCTTCCGGGTAACCGTTTCTTACCGCTGGCTTCTCTGGCCGGTATGTTCTACCTATTCCCGATGATTCTGCCCATCACCAAAGGTAATGTGGTGAAATCATTCATCATCGGACTGGTAGCATTGATCGTAGGTCTGTACTTCGTAACAGAACTGGCAGGATTCTTCACGATGGCTGCCAAAGACGTATATGCCGCTACGGGTGACCCGACAGTAAATATCCCCGCCGGCTTCGAAGGCGGAGCGCTCGACTTTGCATCCAGCCTCTTCTGCTGGGGTATCTTCCACCTGACTTACAGTCTGAAGATTATCGGTCCTGCCATCCTCGTAGCCCTTGCACTGGGAATGGCAGTCTACAACCGTATCCGCATGAAAAGAAATGATGCGAAAAACGCAGCTAACGATTAAATATAAGTATAATCCAAATAAAGATTCGAAAGATGAAAAAATTAGCAATTGCAATGATGATGGGTATCGCAGCTATGTCTGCTTCTGCCCAGGTAAATTACAAGATGCAGGTGGCTTGCAATCCGCAAGACGTGAAAACGTATAATACAAACCGCCTGCGTAGTAGCTTCCTGATGGAAAAAGTAATGGTTCCTGATCAAATCAACGTAACTTATTCCATGTACGACCGCCTCATCTTCGGTGGTGCCGTACCTGCAACAAAAGAGCTGGTACTTGAAACTATCGATCCGTTGAAAGCTAAGTATTTCCTCGAACGTCGCGAACTGGGTGTTATCAACATTGGCGGCGAAGGTATCGTAACTGTTGACGGCAAGGAATATACGCTGAACTTCAAAGATGCATTGTATGTAGGCAGAGGCAAGCAGAAAGTTACTTTCAAGAGCAAAGATGCCAGCAAACCTGCAAAATTCTATATCAACTCCGCTACTGCCCACAAGGAGTACAAAACTCAGTTGATCACCATCGACGGACGCAAAGGTTCTCTGAAAGCAAATTCTTTCGCGGCAGGAAAGATGGAAGAAAGCAACGACCGCGTTATCAACCAGCTGATTGTTAACAACGTACTTGAAGAAGGTCCTTGCCAACTGCAAATGGGATTGACAGAACTGAAACCGGGTAGTGTATGGAACACCATGCCGGCACATACTCACAGTCGCCGTGTGGAAGCATATTTCTACTTCAACGTGCCGGAAGGCAACTCCATCTGCCACTTCATGGGCGAACCTCAGGAAGAACGCATCGTATGGATGCAGAACGAACAAGCTATCATGTCACCGGAATGGTCTATCCACGCAGCTGCCGGAACCAGCAACTATATGTTCATCTGGGGTATGGCTGGTGAAAATCTTGACTATGGCGACATGGATAAGATTAAATATACAGAAATGCGCTAATCTTTGCGCAGCTCTTTAGCACATATCAAGTGATCCGAAAAACTTCATTCTTTCCTCGAAACGGGGAGAGAATGAAGTTTTCCGGATTTGTCATATTCTTCCCCCAAAGAGACCAAATTGTTACGATAATACATTACTATGTACAAATAATATGTATAATGCAACGAATTATACATGATTTTGACCAATTATTACAAAAAAAATCCAGCTGAAATACCGACCTTTGTCAGCAAATCAAAATCTATTTAAATCCATTATCATGAATGCATTTCAAAAAACAGGCGAAAAAATGACAAACTACAGATGGACGATCTGTGCGATGCTATTTTTTGCTACTACAGTTAACTATCTCGACCGCCAGGTACTATCGCTCACCTGGGATGAATTTATCAAACCGGAATTTCACTGGGATGAATCACACTACGGTACTATCACTTCCGTATTCTCTATTGTTTACGCAATATGTATGCTCTTTGCCGGTCGCTTTGTGGACTGGATGGGAACGAAGAAAGGATTCCTCTGGGCTATCGGCGTATGGTCTGCCGGTGCCTGTCTGCACGCAGTCTGTGGTATTGTAACAGAAGCGCAGGTAGGACTGCACAGTGCTGCCGAACTTGCCGGAGCCACCGGAGACGTGGTGGTAACCATCGCTACTGTCAGTATGTACTGCTTCCTGGCTGCACGCTGTATACTTGCTCTCGGAGAAGCCGGTAACTTCCCCGCCGCTATTAAAGTAACTGCCGAGTACTTCCCGAAGAAAGACCGTGCTTATGCTACTTCCATCTTCAACGCCGGTGCTTCTATCGGTGCCTTGATCGCTCCGCTCACCATTCCTATCCTTGCCAAAGCTTTCGGTTGGGAAATGGCGTTTATCGTTATTGGTGGACTTGGTTTTATCTGGATGGGCTTCTGGGTATTTATGTATGATGCTCCTTCAAAGAGCAAGCACGTAAACAAAGCCGAACTTGAATATATCGAACAAGACCAGAATGAGGCCGGTGCAGGTCCGAAAACAGAGGAGAAAGACGAGAAAAAGATGAGATTCTGGCAATGTTTCAGCTACAAACAAACTTGGGCATTTGTCTTCGGTAAATTTACCACTGACGGTGTATGGTGGTTCTTCCTGTTCTGGACCCCGTCTTACCTGAACTCCCAATTCGGTATCAAAACTTCCGATCCTCTGGGAATGGGACTTATCTTCACGCTTTACGCAATCACGATGTTATCCATCTACGGTGGCAAGCTTCCTACTATCTTCATCAACAAGACCGGCATGAACCCTTATGCGGCACGTATGAAAGCAATGTTGATTTTCGCATTCTTCCCGTTAGTGGTATTGCTGGCACAGCCATTGGGAACATTCTCTCCGTGGTTCCCCGTGATCCTGATCGGTATCGGCGGAGCTGCCCACCAGTCGTGGTCGGCCAATATCTTCTCTACAGTAGGTGATATGTTCCCCCGAACAGCAATTGCAAGTATCACCGGTATCGGTGGTATGGCCGGTGGTATCGGTTCAATGATTCTTCAGAAAGTGGCAGGTAACTTATTTGTATATGCTTCCGGAACGACAATGGTTGACGGCAAAGAAGTGGAAATGACAAAAGAACTGCTGGAACAAGGAGCACAGTTTGTACACCCTGCGATGACATTCATGGGATTCGAAGGAAAACCGGCCGGTTACTTTGTAATCTTCTGTGTATGCGCAGTGGCTTACCTGATCGGTTGGGTTATTATGAAAGCACTGGTTCCTAAATATAAGCCTATCGTATTGGATTAATCCGATATAATTATATAGAATAAAAAACAGGAGGGCACTCAGCATGAGTTTGTCCTCCTGTTTTTTTAACCAATTATTTATTCAAAAAGTTCCAAAAACAAAAAAGCCTCTTCTCACGAAGAAGGCTTTTTAGGTTTACTTATTCTTCATAGCCATCCTGTACTATTTTACAAAATATCTTGCACATTCAAACAATGAAGGATAGTAAACGTTAAGATGAAAAAAAGGGAAGTCTCACGACTTCCACAATTCTTCTAACCTTAAATCTAAATCTCTATGAAAAAAACGTATTGCAAAGATAGGGGTTTGTTCAACAAATAGGTGTTAATGAATTGCATAAAGAGAGAATAAAAACTAACGTCTGCAAAAATTATGCAATATTCCGGAGGCTCTCTATTAATTTTAATAAACTTTTATAGAGTGGATTACGCTCCAACAGCGTCGGCACACCTGTCAGCAGCATCTGTTTTCTTGCACGTGTCAAGGCAACGTTCAGTTTCCGGTCAATCAGAATTCCGTCTTCTTCTGTCAGATTGGAAAGGAATTTCAACTGATACGGATAGTTCACACAGAATGAATAAATAATCACATCGCGTTCACTTCCCTGAAAACGTTCTACAGTGTCAATTAATATCTGATTCAGTTCGGGAATGCCGAGAGCTTCTATTTCCTTCTTGACCAAAGCTATCTGACTACGATATGGAGTAATGATCCCCAATGTGCGGGAGGCATCAAATGCTTCCGAGTGTTCTTTATAGACAGTTGCGGCCAGACGGGCAGCAATCTTTGCTTCCGAATGGTTTGTTTTAGCAGAAGAACCCATCGGTTCGGGCTGCGAAGGATAGAAAGACAGCCGGTTGATATTTCCGGAATCTTCCAGTTGATGCGGCAGTCCGACAGGCAGCAGCCGACCTTCATAGAAAGCTTGATTAGCGAACAGAGCCACTTCGGGGTGCATACGTCCCTGACGGCAGAGCATATCGTAAGTACGATGGGCATCGGTATGCTGACGGGCTGTGCGATACAGTCTTTCAAACAGAGAATCTTTCAAATTCTTCAGTCCGACAGCAGACAGGGCTTCATCGTATACTTCCGATTGTTCCGTATTCTGCAAGACGACAGCCGGAAGTTGCTTATGATCGCCTATCAGGATAAATTTGCCAACGCCCTCTTTTCCGTTTTCTCCTTTGGCACAAAGTATACCCAACAACTGAGGTTCCAGTATCTGAGTAGCCTCATCTACAATAGCCACATCGAAATGCTTCAATCGGAAAAGTTCCGGTTTGCCGGAGATAGACGCTACTGTACCGACTAATATACGACAGCGGTTAATACGTTCGCAAACCTCTGTACGACGCATACAGGTAGCAAGTTCATTCTCTATCAAATGATCCCGATAGTTCTCGTCACATGAAAGCTCGCTTCCCACACGAATAAAATCTACTTCCGGACGAATGGAAGAAAGTGCTTTACAGATTTCATCTACGGCACGGTTAGTGTACGAGAGCAATAAAATTTGGGCTCCTTCCTCTTTATAAAAGGTTTCGACCATCTTCTTCAGTGCACAAGACGTTTTACCGGTTCCCGGAGGCCCTACCAGCAGAAAATAGTCCTTTGCTGCTTTCGCTTTCAAAGCAATACGAGTAAAGTCATCGGCAGCTTCGGCTATCTGCTTATCCAATGCCACATCAAATTGCGGCTCCCGTTGAAAGAGCAGCAAATCACGACGCTCTTTTGTAGCAGACATAAAAGCATAAAGTCCCTGGTACATGCTACGGAAAGTAGTATCCATCGCATCGTGCTCAATAGCATAGAGGCTATCAGACGGAAGTACGGAGGAATTCTGCTGGGTAGCACGCAGACGGATGCAGATTTCATTCTCGTTCAGATAGTCGATATTGCCTTTGAATACCATCTTGTTGGTGACGTTATCCGTATCCGCATTCCGTTCGTAAAGCACGATGGCATCGCCCTGACGGAAGTTAGGAAGGGTGTGCTGCGCATCATCCGCCACCGTTCTCTGAAGTTCTCCGGACGGTACCAGCAACAGGTGGGATTTATGTTCGTCGGCTGCGTGATTCTCTTTAATTCTTAAATCATAGATGATCTCCCCCGATTCGCATTTCTCCGCCAAAGTGGAAAGCCATAAAGAAGCGGCTCCCGTACGTCCCTCATAATCCACATCACCGGACTTGGACGTATAAAGTTCCTTCGTTATAAAATTATAGAGTGCATAGAAGTAGCTTTTCTCTAAAGTGGAGAGAGATTTCAACTTCTCATGGAAATTATCGATAGAAGGGCGCAGATACGTCTCCCAAAAACGTCCCGACAATCCCCGCTCGTTTAGTACCGAGGCTTTTATTTCTTCCAGTTTTTGTGCCGTATATTCCAGGCTGTTCCGCAACTGGATGCCATATTCATCCGCTACAATCCGGTTGCGCAGATCGATCACACGGCGGACCATTGCCCATGAAGGACGGGAAGGATAAAGCAACGGATAGCGTGTATAGAGCAGATAAGCCTTTACCTTCCGGTGATCCATCCCCATCGAATATTGCAGAACTGCCTGATAAAGCAGCATCTGCACCTTATTATTCTCTTTCGGTTCCACTTTTCCGCGAATCGCATATTCGTCAGCCTTTCCCGATTTCATTTCGATGAAAGAAGACATATCGCGCTGCATATAGTCGAGCCGCCCTTGCAGGCCGAGCGCTTCACATATATAAGAAGGTTCGAGCACGGCATCCGTCTTGTCCAGTTCGTAGCCGGCGGCATGAAAAGTATCATTCACCGTCTCACGGATATGATCAAAATGGAGTTTGCAGTCATCAAAGAACTGACGTTCCTTCTCCCGATCACGCAGGTCGGCACAAGCAGCCAGTTCAATCGGATAACGCCGGAAAGCTTTCTGCATACATTTCAGATAATCCACCTCCCCTTCCGCATGTATCCACTCATCGAGGAAAAGGTTGGCTATATTTCCTAAAAGCAACGGGCGTGCATTCTCTATCGGCTGAAGACGGGAAAGGAAATAGTTTGCCGGATGATGTCCATAATCACGGTAACATTCTGCCAATGAACTGATATCAAGCAGATAATCCGGTTCAAGGACAATGAACGAAGGGGTCAGAATTCCTGCTTCGTCAACAGCGACATCCAGCAAGTTGAGTTGTGCATGGCGCCAAAGCAACTGACAGGTTTCCGCAAATTCTTCATTGATCTGAGGAATATTGTAACGGACACGCAACGGTTCGTCAGCTATTTCATCCAAAGGAGTCACATACAGATACTGCTCGTCGGAATACTGGAAACAGACGCGCATCCGCTGCACCTGCTTGTGTGCTGGAGGAGCTACGATATAAGTTGCATCCGTCCGGGGAAGCAAACGATACAGTTCCTGTGGAATATCTTCCTCAAAAAGTTTACGGATGAAGAAAGCCAGCGTTTTCGCATCCCGCAGAAGGTGTTCGCGGGTAGGTTCCTGTTGTCGGTTCAGAATGGCATTGGAGGTCAGTCGGAAGGTATGCAGTCTGTTTTGCTCCGCTACAGAAAGCCCCACTTTGGCCGCTACAAAACTAATTCGTGCGGAAAGATCGGTCATCTGCAGACTACCGTTGTGCATATGTAGGCGGCAAAGCCTTTCCAGCAAGTCGCGCATCTGTTTGTAGCCAATAGTCAGCTGCAAATGATCCGCCTTACAAACGGCTAAAAGGATTTCATAAGATTCTCTTCCTTCATTTTCCATACGACAAAAGGGATATGATAAAAATTACGTGTGTGTGTCAAAAGTCAGCCTCAATTGAGTTACTATCGACTTTTGACACACACTTGGGGAAACGAATGATAAATAATTGGCTTATCAGACTTTTGCCACGCCTTCTTCTTCCTCTTCTTCTTCCAACTCAGGAACTTCCTTCTTATCCTTTATCATCAGAATACTCATTTCATAGAGCAGATAAAGCGGAATAGCCACAACACTCAGTGTGAACGGGTCGCCCGTCGGAGTGATGATAGCGGCAGCTATTACGATAATGACAACTGCATGACGGCGATATTTGCGCAGGAAAGACTTATTGACGACTCCCAGCAAAGACAACAACCAAGTCACCAGCGGAAGTTCAAAAGCCAGTCCCATACAGAGAATCAGCATCATAAAGTTATCGATATACGAATTGAGCGACAGAATGTTCTCGACTTCCGAACTCAGCTGATAGGTAGAGAGGAAACGGAGTGTCAGCGGATATACCATAAAGTATCCCATAAGCACCCCGATAAAGAACATACCGGTTCCTATGGTCAAGGCTTTCCTGACTCCTTTCCGCTCATTCGGATAAAGGGCCGGATTGATAAAACGCCAGACCTCAAAGAAAATATAGGGCATAGCCGTCACTACCGACATCCAGAAAGCTGTCGACATATGTATAAAGAAAGGAGCTGCCAAATTGATATTGACAAGCTTCACCTTAAACTCCTGCGTAAAAAATTCATCAGTCAAATCGAATTTCTGACCGATAAAGCGTAGTAAGTCGTAAAATACAAAATCATTATGGCAAGGCGCCAGTATTACATGGTCGAACAAATAAGGCATCGCTACGAAATAGCCGATTGCCAATACAAACCAGACTCCGATAACACGAAAAAGTACCCGACGCAACTCATCCAAATGATCCCAGAAGGTCATTTCTGCCATTGCTTATTATTTCTTAGCTGAATCTGCCGGTGCGTCGATTTCGTCTTTTGCCTTATTGATTTCTTCTTTTGCCTCGTTCACACCATCTTTAAAGCTCTTTACTCCTTTACCTAAGCCACGCATCAGTTCGGGTATCTTCTTACCACCGAAAAGGAGAAGAATAACAAGAGCAATAATGATCCATTCAGAGCCACTAGGCAAAAAGCCTAATAATAATAAGTTTGTCATATGTTTATTAATTATAGAGGTTTATTAGTTGGTGCAAATATAAAGAAAAACGGCAGACTATAAAAGAAAAACAGGAAACTATAAACGGGAAACGGGAAATAATTTAAGTATACCCGTTATCATTTACCGCCCATTTATCCATCGTTAACCTTTATAGTCTTCCATTCACTATTCTACTACATATAATTCTGTTTTTACCGCCTGCGCTTTAGTCCTGATAGTAGACTCGCTTCACACGGTTCGAGATGCTGGTCAGCACTTCGTAAGGGATCGTCCCCAACTTATCCGAAAGTGTGGTTATCGGCAGGTCGTCACCGAAGATGACAGCTTTGTCCCCTTCCCTGCAATCGATATCCGTCACGTCAATCATACAGACATCCATACAGATATTTCCTACATAGGGAGCTTTCTTGCCATTCACCAGACAGTAAGCATTGCCACGTCCCAGATGGCGGTTCAAGCCATCGGCATACCCGATAGGAATTGCCGCAATGCGGGAAGGACGCGTCAGATGTCCCATCCGGCTATAGCCTACCGTATCTTCTCCGGGCACGTCCCGAATCTGAAGAATCGTAGTCTTAAGCGTACTTACATTATTGATAATCGAATTGTCGATTGGGCTTACCCCATAGAGTCCTATCCCCAGACGCACCATATCAAACTGCGCACCGGGAAAACGTTCGATACCGGCTGTATTGCAGATATGACGCAGAATCTTGTGTGAGAAAGCTTCCTGCAATTCCTGCGAACCTTTCTCGAACAGTTCAATCTGCTGACGGGTGAAGAAGTCGAATTGCGCCGAATCACTTCCCACAAAATGAGAAAATACCGATCGGGGAATAACCGCATTCTGACTTTTCAGACGACGGATCAACAACGGAATTTCATCGACGGAAAAACCAAGACGGTGCATACCCGTATCCAGTTTGACATGAATCGGGAAGTTGGTGATTCCTTCTTTCTCGGCCGCCTTAATCAGTGCGTCGAGCAAATGGAAGTTGTACACTTCCGGTTCGAGTTTATAATCGAACATCGTTTTGAACGATGTCAGTTCGGGGTCCATGATGATAATGGAGGAGGTGATGCCTGCTTTACGCAGTTCGGAGCCTTCGTCGGCAACGGCTACAGCAAGGTAATCTACATGATGCTCCTGCAATGTTTTGGCAATCTCGTATGATCCGGCTCCGTAGGCAGCAGCCTTCACCATACAGATCATTTTCGTCTCCGGATGGCGGAGCATGGAGCGATAGTGATTCAGATTGGCAACCATCGCACCCAAGTTCACTTCCAGAATCGTTTCATGCACTTTCAGTTCCAGCTCTTCCGATACCAGATCAAAGTTGAATACGCGGGAACCTTTTATCAGAATGACTTCCGAATGAAGGGTTTTAAAAATGCCCGATCTTAGCAAGGCGTCTGTATCGGGGAAGAAGTATCGTTCCGGCGTACCTTCGAAGCGAGCGGCACACGAAGAAATCTCCGCTCCTACACCGATCAGCTTGTTGATGCCCCGGCTCTTTATCAGTTGTGCTACCCGACGGTAAAGCGTAGCCGTACTCTGCCCTGTCTCCAAAATATCCGATAAGATAAGTGTCCGTTTCAGTCCTTTCTTTTCCGAACGGCGTACCAGGAAATCCAGTGCTATATCCAGAGAAGCCAAGTCCGAATTGTAGCTATCGTTGATGAGTATACAATTATTCTTGCCTTCTTTTACTTCCAGGCGCATGGCGATCGGTTCGAGCCGTGCCATCCGTTCGGTAATCTGATCGGCAGGAGTCATCAGATAAAGACAGGCTGCCAGGCAGTTCAACGCATTTTCGATGGAAGCATCGTCTATAAAAGGAATACAGAAGATATTATCCATATCCAGATAGCGGTAAGCAATCACAGTATGGTCTTCTTTCTTTGTCACCTTGCTGATATAAAGAGGGCGCTCGATATCCTTGCAGCTCCATGCAATCTCACGGGCTGTCAGCATCGACTTTGCCACACAATTACTGATCAGCTCGTTATCTCCATTATAGATCACCACATCGCAATCTTTAAAGAGTGTCAGCTTCTCCATACATTTCTCCTGCAATGAGAAGAAATTCTCCTGATGGGCACCGCCTATATTAGTCAGAATACCGATAGTCGGTTTAATCATGCGCTTCAAGGCCCCCATCTCCCCCATTTCGGAGATACCGGCTTCGAAAATGCCCAATTCGGCTTCTTCATTCAGTTGCCAGACGGACAAGGGAACGCCGATCTGAGAATTATAACTGCGGGGCGAACGGACAATGCAGCGGTCCGGACTCAATAATTGATGCAACCACTCTTTCACAATGGTCTTTCCATTACTGCCCGTGATACCGATTACCGGAATCTTGAAATTCTCCCGATGAGCCTCGGCCAGCTTCTGCAAAGCCTTCAAAGGATTCGCCACGATCAAGAAATTGGAGAAATCGAGAATGGAGAGTCGAGAGTTGGGAGTAGGCTGCGCACCATCCTGCTGCATAGCATTCTCCATTTTCCATTCTCCATTCTCCATTCTCTTAAAGTCTTCTTCCGTAACCACGAAGTTGCGCACTCCCCGATCATATAATTCGGAGATATAGCGTGCACCATTATTACGTTTGGTGGGCAAAGCAAAGAAAAGGGTTTCTTCCGGAAAGCTCAAAGAGCGGCTATCTGTAAGTAGCCAATCAATCGTCGCTTCATGCTCTCCGACACGGCGTGCACCGATATATTCGGCTATGGATTCAATCGTATATGACATAGTTCTGTTTCTTTTTGAAAGTCTAAGTACGGGTATTTTCCGTTAAGTCGTTCGATTTTTAACACTATTTGTCCTAAAAAGCGTTGATACGCTTCCGACTCCGGATGAAAAGGCTTGTGTGACAAGTCTTTAGTAATATCTTCTATGGCAGTGATCACCTGCTTCGTTTCGGCAGAAAAGAAGGCCTCCGAAAAGCGTTCCCACAAATAACGGACAGCCAACGGAGACGGATGGAGCATGTCATCGGCATAATAACGATAATCACGCAGTTCATCCAAAACGATCTCATAAGAAGGAAAGTAGAACACATGATCCGGGAAGAGCTGTTGCAGGCGGTCGATGGCAAGCAATAAGGTCGATTTACTCAACTGGTTGGCATGCATCCCGTCACGTATATGCCGGATAGGGCTGACCGTGAACAAGACCTTCAAGTGAGAATTGCGCGCCACCATACTGGTTATCAACGAAGTATATTCGTTCACAATCTCATCTACCGAAAGAATCCGGCGGTTGAAGCAGCTCTCCGGCAGTTTATGACAATTGGAGACTACCTGCCTTGTTTCTTTCTGTTCATATACATAGGCAGTGCCGAAAGTCAGCATCAGCCAGTCAAGTTCGTGGACCGAACGGTGGGCCTGCGACAAGCGAGTGTTTATCTTTTCAAGTACTTCCTCCGGCGATGACGCAGAGAACAAACCATGATGCATCGGACTATGCCAGCACTCCTTATATAGGAATAAGTCTTTCTCCTGATACACCTTCCCCTTCAATATCTCCACCAAAGCCGTAGAGACCGACAGCGGATTATAGAGAATCCCGAAAGGATTCATGTCAACGCGAAATTTATTTTCTGCCAGCAACCTGCCCATGTTCTCTGCAAAACAAGACCCCATCAAGAGAATCCATTCCGCATGACTGACAGGCGGCAAGCCCGCCGGTAGTTCTACCTTTGTTTGAAAATCCATATATTCTCCTTCTTTCGATTGTTTCTCTCTTGCAAAAGTACGACAAAGATACGATATTCCGCTTTATTTTAATCGCAAATCTATTCAAGGCTTGACAAATGGCTTTTTATGTTGTATATTTGTAGACCGAAAACAGAAAATCAATGAATAACGGATATAAAAGAATAGAAAACATGGATAAAATACAGTATCATATTACAACAAATACAGCTTATTCCTTCTCATTTTACTAAGGAATAAGACGATTGATATAGCCCAAAGGCTGCAAGCTCTATGAAGTTTGCAGCCTTTTTTGTTGCATTAATTCAATCTTTTTCCTACAAAATCTCATTTTAGAGTTTCTAATAAACGGAAGACACGTCTATAATAAACGATCATCAAATTTATTAATAACGATACGAACGTTTCTGCAAGTTCATGTTCTCTTTTTTCATGCAACTTTTATTTCCCTAATAGAGATGTCATTTGATTAGTAATATTAATCCACATTTCACATAATAAAAAGAAAGTTACAGTTCTTCCGGGAACCCGACGGCACATACTTCAATATACCAACGACCGAATGCCATTCCACCCTCGTACTTCGCTTTAACAATAAGAATTTAGGTAAAAAGAAAGGGCTTCCGCTTTCTTTTTCGTATTTTTGCACCAAATTTTCTCGAATCATGAAGAATGAACCGATATATAACTTGCTAAACTCAATCAACAGCCCCGATGATCTGCGCCGTCTGGAAGTAGACCAACTGCCGGAAGTATGCGATGAATTAAGGCAAGACATTATTAAAGAACTCTCCTGCAATCCGGGGCACTTCGCTGCCAGCCTCGGAACAGTGGAACTGACCGTAGCCCTGCACTACGTCTACAATACACCTTATGACCGTATTGTATGGGACGTGGGACATCAGGCGTACGGCCACAAAATCCTCACAGGACGGCGTGAAGCATTCTCCACCAACCGGAAACTGGGAGGTATTCGCCCCTTCCCTTCTCCCGAAGAGAGCGAATACGATACATTTACCTGCGGACACGCTTCCAATTCGATCTCCGCAGCCCTCGGCATGGCTGTCGCCGCCGCCAAGAAGGGAGACGACCAACGTCATGTGATAGCCATCATCGGAGACGGTTCGATGAGCGGAGGACTGGCTTTTGAAGGATTGAACAATTCTTCTACCACCCCGAACAACCTGCTTATTATCCTGAATGATAACGACATGGCTATCGACCGCAGTGTCGGCGGTATGAAACAATACCTGTTCAACCTGACAACCTCGAACCGCTACAACCAACTGCGTTTCAAGGCTTCCCGCCTGTTGTTCAAGCTCGGCATCCTGAACGATGAACGTCGCAAGGCACTGATCCGCTTCGGCAACAGTCTGAAGTCAATGGCCGCCCAGCAACAGAATATATTCGAAGGAATGAACATCCGCTACTTCGGTCCTATCGATGGCCATGACATAAAGAACCTTTCGAGGGTATTGCGTGACATTAAAGACCTCAAAGGTCCCAAAATACTGCATCTCCACACGATCAAAGGAAAAGGCTTCGCCCCTGCCGAGAAACACGCCACCGAATGGCACGCTCCCGGCAAGTTCGATCCCGTCACCGGAGAGCGTTTCGTAGCCAATACGGAAGGAATGCCTCCCCTGTTCCAAGACGTTTTCGGAAATACACTGGTGGAACTGGCGGAAGCCAATCCAAGGATCGTAGGTGTAACTCCCGCCATGCCTTCCGGCTGTTCGATGAACATCCTCATGTCCAAAATGCCCAAGCGGGCTTTCGACGTAGGTATTGCCGAAGGCCACGCCGTCACCTTCTCCGGAGGAATGGCAAAGGATGGCTTGCAGCCTTTCTGCAACATCTATTCATCGTTCATGCAACGGGCTTATGACAATATTATCCATGATGTGGCTATTCAGAATCTTCCCGTAGTTCTCTGTCTCGACCGTGCCGGACTGGTAGGCGAAGACGGTCCGACACATCACGGTGCGTTCGACATGGCTTATCTGCGTCCGATACCTAATCTGACCATCGCCTCCCCTATGAATGAGCATGAGCTGCGACGACTGATGTACACGGCACAACTGCCGGATAAAGGTCCGTTCGTACTCCGCTATCCGCGTGGCCGTGGCGTATTGGTGGACTGGAAATGCCCGCTTGAAGAAATTCCTGTAGGCAAAGGACGGAAATTGAAGGACGGAAAAGATATAGCTGTCATCAGCATAGGACCTATCGGAAATAAAGCAAGGAGTGCCATCGCCCGTGCCGAGTCCGAATCGGGAAGAAGCATCGCCCACTATGATCTGAGATTCCTCAAACCGCTGGACGAAGAACTGCTGCACGAAGTGGGCCGCACATTCCGCCACATCGTCACCATAGAAGACGGAACGATTCAGGGAGGAATGGGAAGTGCCGTACTTGAATTCATGGCCGACCATGAATATACCCCGACAGTCAAACGCATCGGAATTCCGGATAAATTCGTGCAACACGGCACGGTAGCCGAGTTATATCAGCTCTGCGGAATGGATGAAGACAGCCTGACAAAAGAATTGCTGAAGCAATGTGAACTTCTGCCCGACATGAGCAAAATAAAAGAATTAACTAACTGAAGATGAAGATAATTATCGCAGGTGCCGGAAACGTAGGCACCCACCTGGCTAAATTATTGTCCCGGGAAAAACAGGACATTATCCTGATGGACGATGACGAAGAAAAACTAAGTGCCCTCAGCGCCAACTTCGATTTGTTGACTGTCACGGCTTCTCCTTCTTCCATCTCGGGACTGAAAGAGGTAGGCGTGAAAGAAGCGGACTTGTTCATCGCAGTCACCCCCGACGAAAGCAGGAATATGACTGCCTGTATGCTAGCCACCAATCTGGGTGCCAAAAAGACTGTCGCCCGCATCGACAACTACGAATATCTTCTGCCCAAAAACAAGGAATTCTTCCGGAAACTGGGTGTAGACTCATTGATCTATCCGGAAATGCTTGCTGCCAAAGAAATCGTATCTTCCATGCGTATGAGCTGGGTACGTCAATGGTGGGAATTCTGCGGAGGCGCCTTGATACTGATCGGTACCAAGATGCGCGAAAAAGCGGAAATACTGAATATTCCCCTCCATCAACTGGGTGCACCGGACATCCCTTACCACGTGGTAGCCATCAAACGCGGAACGGAAACCATCATTCCGCGCGGAGACGATGTTATCAAACTGCACGATATTGTTTATTTCACCACTACACGCAAATATATTCCTTATATCCGGAAAATAGCCGGCAAGGAGGATTATGCCGATGTACGCAACGTCATGATCATGGGCGGAAGCCGTATCGCCGTCCGTACCGCTCAGTACGTGCCGGATTATATGCAGGTAAAAATTGTAGATAACGACATCAACCGTTGCAACCGGCTGACTGAATTATTGGACGACAAAACCATGATCATCAACGGCGATGGTCGTGATATGGACCTGCTCATCGAAGAAGGTTTAAAGAATACCGAAGCATTTGTCGCCTTGACGGACAATTCGGAAACGAACATCCTCGCCTGTCTCGCCGCCAAACGTATGGGAGTGGAAAAGACGGTGGCGGAAGTAGAGAATATCGACTATATCGGCATGGCGGAAAGTCTTGATATCGGCACGGTCATCAATAAGAAAATGATTGCCGCCAGCCACATTTATCAGATGATGCTGGATGCCGATGTATCCAATGTCAAATGCCTGACGTTTGCCAACGCCGATGTGGCTGAATTTACCGTACCCGCCGGAGCAAAGATTACTAAAAATTTAATCAAGGATCTGGGATTGCCCAAAGGAACAACCATCGGAGGTATGATTCGCAATGGCGAAGGAGTGCTCGTAACCGGAGATACGCTGATTCGTCCCGGAGACCATGTCGTTGTATTCTGCCTGAGTATGATGATCAAGAAGATTGAGAAGTTCTTTAATTAAGTAATAGGTATTAGGTAATAAGTAATAAGTATTAGGTAATAGGTAATAACCGTAGCTGCTTGTACTTGACATTATATCTGATACTTGGCGCATAATACTTAATACTTAATACCTATTACTTATTACTTAATACCTATTACTTAATACCTATTACTTAAAAAATGATTAATTCGAGGATGATATATCGCATCATGGGGTTTCTGTTACTGATAGAAACGGCTATGTTAATGTGTTGCGGTGGTGTTTCACTATTTTACAAGGAAGATGATTTAAACAGTTTTCTGCTTTCATCAGCTATCACGGCCTTTGTAGGTGTGATTATGCTTGCTATTGGAAGAGGGGCCGAAAAGTCACTCAACCGCCGCGATGGATATGTGATTGTCAGTGTAGCCTGGATTGCTTTCTCCTTTTTTGGAATGTTGCCCTATTATATAGGCGGGTATATTCCAAGTGTCACCGATGCCTTCTTCGAGACAATGTCCGGCTTCAGCAGTACCGGTGCCACCATCATGAATAATATAGAATCGATGCCTCACGGAATCCTTTTCTGGCGGGCAATGACTCAGTGGATCGGCGGTCTGGGAATTGTATTCTTTACGATTGCCGTTCTTCCGATTTTCGGTATGGGAGGTATTCAGGTATTTGCCGCCGAAGCCAGCGGGCCGACTCATGACAAAGTACATCCCCGTATTGGTGTTACCGCCAAATGGATCTGGGGCATCTATGCCGGTATGACGGGGACATTGATTATATTACTGGTATTCGGGGGCATGGGACTTTTCGACAGTATCTGCCACGCTTTCACCACGACCAGTACAGGTGGGTTCTCCACCAAGCAGACAAGTATCGAATATTACCACTCGCCTTACATAGACTATGTAATATCTGTTTTCATGTTCCTCTCGGGAGTCAACTTCACGCTATTATTGCTGATGTTCAATGGGAAAATAAAGAAGTTTATCCATGATGCCGAGCTGAAGTTTTATTTTATGTCTGTTGCCTTTTTCACGGTTTTCATAGCAGTCTGGCTTTATCAGACCAGTTCGATGGGAGCAGAAGAAGCATTCCGGAAATCTCTGTTCCAAGTAATCTCCTTACAGACTTCAACCGGTTTTGCCACTGCCGACTATATGCTCTGGCCTTCCATTCTCTGGGGCTGTCTTCTTATCGTAATGATAATGGGTGCTTGCGCAGGCAGTACGACAGGTGGTATCAAATGTATCCGCATGGTTATCCTCTTCAAAGTTGCCAAAAATGAATTTAAACATATTCTGCATCCCAATGCAGTATTGCCCGTACGGGTGAATAAACAGGTGATCTCCCCCTCTATCCAGTCTACCGTACTGGCATTTACATTTTTGTATGCAATCATCGCCATTATCAGCATTCTTGTCATGATGGGCTTCGGAGTGGGATTTCTCGAATCTATCGGAACGGTCATATCAAGTATAGGAAACATGGGACCGGGACTCGGCACGTGTGGCCCTGCCTTCTCGTGGAGTGAATTGCCTGATACAGCCAAATGGTTGCTCTCCTTTTTGATGCTTCTCGGACGTCTGGAGTTGTTTACGGTATTGCTGCTGTTCAGTTCCGATTTCTGGAAAAGAAATTAAATCAAATATCATACATAAAAAAGGTGCCGACTATTAGCCGGCACCACCATACACCAATTCAAACCTTTCTTATCTAAAGAAATATTATATTTTTCTCAGAACAATCTTTCTTACTACTGGCTTGTTGATTTCGTAGATCTTGGAAATCAGAACATCCATCTCTTGTTCACGTGCGTCGCGAATTTCTTTAAACATCATCTTTGAATAAAGATCCCGACGTCCTTTCAACCACATGTTCTTCTCTACATTTTCATCCATCACTTCAATAGCCTTTCTGTCATTAGCAAACAATAAGCCTTTTTGTTGAAAGAAACCAAACTGGCACCACGCATATTCTCTAAATGTTCTTTCAAGTTCCCAACGATACTCATTGAGGTGCATGATAGTTAATGCCTGCTGGTATTGTGGAGTTTTAGATTCTGCAGCTAAATTTATACCCTTTGCCAAATCTGCAGCATCCCAGGTTCCTATTTCCTGATCGTCAATCAACAGTTTATATTGCCCCTTCAAACCGGTAACTTTCAGCAATTCAGTATTCATCTCTTCCATAAAAGGAACTTCTTTTATAACTTCTGCCTGACTCTTCTTAGAACCCCAGCCTCGTGCAATAGTATCCAAAGGATATGGTAACGCCTCTGCCAGATAATCAAAACTAATATCTTTACCTATTTTCTTAATATTTGAGATGGTACAACCTTCTGCCTTCACTGCTTGCTTCTTATTTGCATTGATTTCCATGTTGGCCACATCTTTACCAGCAAAACCTTGTGCTTTCAAGAAAAGATAAGCCATCACCATATGACCGTCATTGTCCGGATGGATACGATCGTTACCACAAAGAGTAAAACTAGGATCTTTTTGTTGAAGTTCCTGATTTATAGCTACCATAGGCGCATTCCAATCTGTAAATTCCCAACCATTTCTTGCAGCAGATTCTCTTTGATATTCTATAATTCTCTTAATAGTCTCATTTTTTTTCTTAAAGACCGTATTATCCTTTATTTGCGCAGTTTCATCATAAGGAGAAGTTCCCGTCATTACGATACGAGTATGTGGCAATTCCTTGAAACGTTTTTCCATCTGCTGGAAGTTCTTGATGCTTTCCTGATACTTCTGCTCACCAAATTCTTTCGCATTATCACCATTATATTCATAATAACCGGAATCATTCATACCGAAAGTCACCATCAATACAGTAGGATTTTTGCTAAAAATGTCACCATCCAAACGTTTATTCATATCATACGCTGTATCACCACCAATACCTCCATTGAATACACGAATAGGCATATTCGGGAAGCGGGTCATGTAATACAACCAGATAAATGAATGGTAACGACCACCATCCGTAATACTATTTCCTAAAAACACAGCTCTGTCACCTTCCTTAAAAGGTTTCACGGTCTGAGCAAACGCAGTAGTATATGCCATGCAAACTGCTGCAACTAATACTAAAAACTTTTTCATGTTATCAATCTATATTTTACAAATACTGTTAATCTACTATGAGGGATAATTTAATAGTATAAACTAAAAATTTTATCACCATCTACTTTCTTTTTATTTTAAATTCTTCATTTTAAAATAAGAAAACTCTGCCGGTACATCCTTATCTCCATAATGTAGTAATCCCGGACGCTGCACTCTATCCCAACGAATCAAGGATTTACCCTTGAAAGGGGTATTCTGCACAGATTGCCATGTTTTTCCATCCAGACTTTTATAAAAGTGGAATATACACCCCTGTTCAACTTCCAATTTCAAATATATCTCTTTACTTGCAAAAGCTGAATCATAAAGTACTGACTCAATATCGTCTTTCACCACTTTCAAAATAAGTTTATCTCCTTCAATTCCCCAAGCAATCAGGTTTTTATCATCGCCATACAAGGTCAATCCTTTCAGTCCTTTGCCTGTGTTCATTACTTTCGTCTCACAGCTATACTGTGGAGATTGAGGACGTAAACATAATGCTGTACCATATTTATTGTTATTCTTTGGAGTACCGGATAAAAATAACTTTCCTTTCTTTAGCACAGCGTGTATATCTGAATAAGGATAATTCCACGTCCAATCAACTTTCAATTGATTCCCCTTAAAATTATCTTCAAAATCCGAAAGAGGCTCTTGCTTTGTACCGACAAAAGGTATAGGCTGTTCAGCTATAGCCAAATTCCCAGTCTTGAAACGCACCCAATGATTATCCGTCATTTCCATTTCTTGCAAAATCGGTTGACGCCCGATAAAGAAACCATCTCCCTTCAAATAAGCGTGACACATATAAAACATACGACCATCAGATGTTCTCACCACAGTACCATGACCACATGATTTATAATCTCCTTCTCCGCCATGAAGAATGGGGTTTCCAAAATATTTTTCATAAGGTCCACCATAATTCCTTGCACGTGCTACATACACATCATAGTCACTAGAAGGACCACAACATCCATGGGCAGCGTATACTATATAATAGTAGTCGCCTTCTTTAAAATGGTACTGTCCTTCCATACCGATTCCCTTTTCATCTACTAAAAGAGTAAAAGGTTCACCATCCAAATGCAAACCATCAGCGGACAGTTTACATCCTAACAATTCTATCGGACGCGTATCCAAACCATAAGCTTTCCAACTGATATACAACTGCCCGTTATCATCATAAATAAATGCATCGATAGCTTCCTTTCCATACTCTACAATCGGACCATGATCGGTAAATTCATGTAAAGGAGAATCAGACGTAGCTACTCCGATATATGATATCCCGGTACTTTTTTGGCGGGCAGTATAATAACAGTAAACTTTATTATTATGATAAAACAATTCTGGTGCCCAAAATGAATTAGAAGTCCAGGACGGTTGCTTGGTAAAAACATGCCCTACCTGTTTCCAGTTTACCAGATCCTTCGAGGTAAACATTGGATAAAAAGGCGCCCATTCCGAAGAGGTACCCGTAGCATAATATGTATCTTCAATCCGAATGACGGAAGGATCGGGTACATCTCCCCGAATAACAGGATTTGTGAAGTAGTTTTGTTCTTGTGCCACCATTTGCAATGCAAAACAAATACCAAACAAAAAGAGTCCTATCTTTTTCATTGCATTTTATTTCTTAAAAGGATCATACACAGCAACTGCTACACGTGAATCTGCACAACCATAATATAAGTACCATTTCTGATTATGGAATACTAAACCTTCTATAAATACTGTTCCCGCGGGATATTGTCCGCTCTTCTCAAAATCTGATTCCGGAATATAGAATGGTTTATCCAATCGGTCAATCAATTTAGTCGGATCTTTAGCATCGAATAATGCTTGCCCGGCACAATAAGAATTAGCAGTATACAATGTATCACCCTCTGCACCTGACTTATTCTTACCATTATAAAGTAATAAAATACCTTTATCAGTCATGATTGCAGGTGGACCACACTCTGTCAAGTCACTATCAAATTTACCTTTACGAGGAGTAATTACTTTCAGAAAGTCTCCTTTTTCATCAAGCATCGGTTCCCAATTAATCAAATCCGTGGAAGTAGCTACGTTCACAAACTTTTCTCCCCAATACATCCAATATTTTCCATCAATTTTAGCAATCACTTGTTTGCCATCTACCAATTTTGTGACAATAGAAGCAGATTTGGAAAATTCATCAAAAAAACGTCCGCCATATGCTTTTGCAAAAGCCGGACCATATTTTTCCCATATCTGAAGATCACGAGAAGTAGCTACGGCAAGACGGGTCTGCTTACGATTCCATTGTGTATAAAGCATTACATAAAGGCCATCATCTGTCACAGCAACTCGCGGATCTTCACATCCCCCTGGCCATTCCAATTCTTTCTGGTTATCATCTGCCGGATAAAATACAGGAACAGTCATCCGGTTAAAATGCAAACCATCATCAGAATAAGCATACCCTAAGCGAGAAGTGCGTGAACCAATTCCTACCGCCGAATTATCTTCTGCCCGGTAAAGCACAACCACTTTACCATCATAAATTGTAGCAGCCGGATTAAAAGTATCACTAGATTCCCATGCTACCGAATCCTGCCTCATTGGGCAATAAAAAACAGTAGTGGTATCAGGAGAGACAATTGGGTTAATACCTTCCGGACGTTGAAAATCCGCCCATGCCCAATCGGGGAATTCGGATGTTTGCTTCTTCTCTCCACAGGAAGTAATCACTGCTGCAACCATCAGTAAATAAGCTATATGTTGAAATTTTCTTTTCATGATTGTTCTTTATAATAATTCATTAATTAAGGAAAAGATGGTGGAACGACCTTTGCTCCCCACTTCATGTCCGGTTTACCCGAAGTACGGTATTCGATAGTAGCTCCGCTGTTGAGCTGGTCCCAGTCTATCCATGTACTTTCATATGATTTTCCGTTTAGTTTCATGGATTTGATATAGATGTCCTTTTCTGAACCTCCCTTTATCACAATATCACCTTTTTTCAAATGTACCTTGACAGATGAAAAGATTGGAGTATTTACCGTAAATCCCCCCACACCCGGGATTTCCGGATAAAGCCCGATACAAGCAAACACATACCAAGCACCCATTGTGCCCAAATCGTCATTTCCCGGGAGACCGTCTATCTTACTTGAATATTGCTCATTCAACACACGATTAATGATTTCCTGTGTTTTGTATGGACGACCAATCCAATTATATATCCAAGGTATGTGGAAACTCGGCTCATTACCGGAAGCAAACCATGCATCGTTATATCCGGCATCCAAGCGCGTAAAGAATTCATCCAACCGTTTCTCGGCTTTTTCCTTACCACCTATTATTTCTACCAGACCGGCAATATCATAAGGCACCATCCAAAAATAATTCTTATAAGTAGATTCACGAAAGTCTTCACCAAGAGATTTCCACGATCCGTCCGGATTACGTGATTGTAGCCAACCTGTGTCCGAATTATACAAATTCTTCCATGAACGGGCAAAATGAAAATAACGCCAACTGGCAAATTCATCTCCCACTGCATGCAATGCAAACTGTCCGATAGCAAAATCTGCTGAGGTATACTCCAATTGAATAGATGCATTATAATAACCCTTATCCAAATATTGCTTCAATCCCGGGCGAGTCTCCACATCTTGCGACTTAGAACCCGGTTCCTCCGCTCCTTTTCTCATAATCTTAAAGATAGGTTTCGGATCATAATTACGAGCTCCGAAAGCATAGGCATTAGCAATCAGAATAGGAGTCGGATCTCCCTGCATTACCCCTGTTTCAATATTAGCCATCACCCAACGAGGAAAAGAGCCACCGGACTGTTCTGCAAACAATTGATGGGAAACAACAATATCGGAAGCTACCTCCGGATCAAGCATGGATAATAATTGAATTTGTGTACGATACGTATCCCAATTACTAAAAGAAGTATAGTGTTTAGAACGTGACTTATGCACTCTGAAATCCGCTCCCATATATTCCCCATTCACATCGCTACAAACATTCGGGTGAATGAAAGAACGATATAAATGTGTATAGAATTGGGTCGTACGATCGGGATTGGTGCCCTCCACTTCAATCATACCCAAATAATGATTCCATTTTGCCTCCGCCTGATTCTGTATCTTTTGGAAATCCCATTCTGCATTTTCGGCTTTCAAATTTTCACGTGCATTTTCTACTGAAACATAAGAAACTCCAATCTTATATTGAATATTCTTCTTTTTGTTTACATCAAAAGTAAAGTATACACCAGAATACTCACCTTCTGCAAAAGTTGTATTTGGCATCAATTCTTCTCTCTTCCATGTACCGGTTTCAAAAGCATCAGTATCAAACTCTGCTACAAAATAGACTTTATACGGAGTACGGAGCCCACAGAAATTTCCTCCTTCTGCATAACCTTCACACTTATTCGGGGCAGTAATAACAATTGCAGCTTGTTCAATAGGAGTTGCAGAAATACCTCCACCAATGATTATTGTACCATACTGTTGATCTGCCGGATATTCATAACTAGCCATCCCCGTTCGCTCGGTCACTGTCAGTTTTGCCTTGATATCCTCTTGCACCATAGCCTCATAATAACCGGCATGTCCTTTTTCTTCAGATACATTTATACGATAGTTGAGGATGTTATCAGGTGACATTTTCAGTTTTCCCTTCACAGGGAAAGTGGGAAAATTTCCCATATGTTCACAACCACCACCACTCAACTGATTGATAACGAATCCCGACCTTTTGGAAAAATAAGATGGAGTAAATTGTACCATCCCATAAGGATAAGTTGCTCCCGGATAAAGATATCCGGAAGTCAGTCCGGTACCTTTTGTTCCAATCAACGTATTGACTTGATGGACATAGTCACCAGCCACAGCTTGTGTTGTAACCATTCCTTCTAAAACAAGAGAGAATAATAAAATAAATAAGAATTTATGTTTCATTCCGGATGTTCTTTTAGTAGAGTCTATTTCGAATAAGAAACAGGAATACCACTAATAGTACCCTGTTTCGCTATTCGGATAAAATCGATCGTATTATTGAACTTTATTCTTTGATTCTTTATTCTTTAGACAAAGAGAAAGGCGCAGCATACTTCGAAGTACATCTTTCTTTATTAGGCTGGCTTCCCATTTCAAATTTCAAGACTCCTCCTTCTGCTATATCATCATAATGGATATAGTTTTTATCTAAAAGTCTGCCATTCAAAGTAGCTGATTGTATATATAAATTTTCTTTACTATTTTCTGGTGCTTCAATCACAAACTTATTGCCATTTTCCATAGTTATGGTAGCCTTCTTAAATAATGGGCTGCCAATCACATATTCATCTGTACCCGGGCAAACAGCATATATACCCAATGAGCTCAGAATATACCATGAAGACATACCGCCTTGGTCTTCATCACCCGGATATCCTTTTTCTGTTGAATTATATAATCTCTCAACAATCTGACGTACCCAATATTGAGTTTTCCACGGCTGACCTGCATAGCAATACAAATAAGGCATGTGTTGAATCGGTTGATTTCCGTGTGCATATTGTCCCATATTAGCCAACTCCATTTCTTTCATTTCATGAATAACTCCACCATAAGTGCCCGGTTTAATTATGTTAGGAATAGTAAATACAGAATCTATTTTAGTAGTAAACTTTTCATCACTTCCAAACAAGTCAATCAAGCCTTGTACATCATGGAACACTGACCATGTATAATGCCATGCATTTCCTTCACAGAAAGGCCCCCCCCATTCCAGTGGATCGAATGGTTCCTGCCATTTACCATCAACACCCTTTCCACGCATAAATCCGATAGACTTATCAAAGACATTTTTATAGTTGTACATCTGACGGGCAAATACTTCTTGGTAATGTTTATTTCCAACCATTTTAGCAAGTTGATATCCGCAGAAATCATCATATGCATATTCCATAGTTTGTGCACTAGAACCCATTGATTCAGGATAAGGAACATATCCTAACTGGAAATATTCTTTCCAGAATCCACGTCCGTTAGCACCACCCCAAGGACCTTTATTCATTGCTTCATGCGCATAAGCCTTCAGTGCTTTTTCAGGATCAAAATCACGAATTCCTTTTGCCCATGCATCTGCCAGCAATGAAATAGAATGATTTCCTAACATTCCTCCTGTTTCACCCGGGGAAGACCATGAAGGCAACCAGCCGCATTGTTCCTGGGCTGCCAAAAGAGCATTCATATAACGTCCCTGCATTGTTGGATGCAAAATATTTGTCAAAGGGAATTGAGAACGGAATGTATCCCAAAATCCATTATCAGTATACATGTAACCATCATAAATTTTACCATTATATGGGCTATAATAATATGGTTCACCATTTTCTTTGCGTTCATAAAATTTGCGAGAGAATAAATTAGCACGGAAAAGACAAGAGTAGAAAGTCTTCATCTGTTCGTCCGTACATCCTTCAACTACAATTCTATTCAATACTTCATTCCAAGTCTTCTGACCGCGTGCTTTCGTTACTTCCAGATTCTTATCTTTACCGAGTTCTTTATTTAAAGTTATCAGAGCCTGCTCTGCACTTATGTATGAGGAAGCTGCTTTAGCCTGAACCTTCGAGCCTTTTTTAAATTTAATAAATGCACCATATCCTTTACCTGCTCCATCTAATTTCTGTGGAAACACTTCATCCTTTTGGTTTTCCCATACGCCGTAATCTTCGAAAGGTTTATCAAATTGAACAACAAAATAATTACGGAATGATTTTGAATCGTTCACAAAACGTTGATTATTTACCCAACCGGAGATTTGTCTCTTAGCCGGATCAATTTTGATTTCACTCATATCCGTATATCCGTCAAGTACCAAATAAGCATCTCCCGTAGTAGGATAGGAAAAACGTAAATGTACACCACGGGTAGTCGGAGCCATTTCAGTAGTAATGCCATTATCGAATGTTACTTTATAATAATGAGGTTTAGCTATCTCATTATCGTGACTAAACTTGGTAGCACGAGCATCTTGATTTACAACCAGCTCCCCTACCATCGGCATGAAAGAATATACAGCATAATCACTCACCCAAGGACTACATTGATGTGATTGGCTAAAAGCACGAATCTTATCAACAGCATACATATACTTAAATCCATCCCCATTTTTACCTGTTTGCGCAGACCACATATGCATACCATAAGGCATACCTGTAGTAGGATAAGTATTACCGTAGCTCAAACCAAAATTAGAATCGGTACCTTGTAGCGTATTCACATACTGTACCAGATCTTTTAGCTGAGCATTCATCACAGTCGAATACAAAAAGAAGATAATTAAATAAACTAGTTTCTTCATGGTTTATTATTGAATATATTAATTAAATAAAGACTTACTATTTATTGACATAAGTAATACCTTTCCAATCATCAGTACGGAAAGGAGACATTGGCAGATCCGCACCGTTATACATATTGCATATCGGATAATCAGCCCATGCATAACGTACTGCAACCGGGAGGGTAACTTCAGATGAGGAAACAACAACTGTATTTCCTTCGATCACAGCATCTGCCCAATGAAATTTATGGTCTACACCAGCAATGGTAAATCCTTTCGGCATTTCGCCATTCGCCGTCTTCAGACCACCATCAATATGATCAAAGAAGATACGAATTTTATTTCCTTCAATCTTATAAGATTTATATATCGGACCGGAATAAGGAATCTTCTCGCCATAAGTCTGCGCCCGGGCCGCTAATGCCAAGCGTCTACCCACTTCTTGCTTGTTCTTCGGATGAATATCAAACTCCTCACCTATATCAATTGCCACAGCCATACCTGTATTTTGCAAATGTAAAGTCCGAGTTTGAGCTTCTCTCAATTCCGCCCAAGTAGATTCAACAGGAGCTGTTTGTTTCGCTGTAAAACTAGCTAACTGCACCATATAGAAAGGGAAATCATATCCCCAGCGATTTCTCCAATCAGTAATCATCAACGGCATTAAATCACGATACTGAAAAGCCTCTCCCGCATTTGATTCTCCCTGATACCAAATGGCTCCTTTGATAGCATAGGGAATCAGTGGATTAAGCATAGCATTAAATAAGAAAGTAGGAGAATTCGGATTCCATGACATATCAACAGGCATTGGTGCAACCTCTCTCATATCTAAAGAAACCTGATATTTCCAATTACCAGCCAACTGGATAGCTTCTGTATCGGAAAGATGAAGTGAAATACTTTCAGGACTTCCATTGATACCACCAGTACCACCAGTATCCATTACACGTACAGCAATCACCGCTTTTCCCTTCTTCACAAGTTCTTTCGGAATCTTATAGCTTCTAGGTGCCATCCATCCTTCTGTATGTCCTATCTGTATACCATTGAAATAAGTAAAATCATTATCATCAATAACACCTAAATTCAAGATCAAATCTTTTCCTGCCCAACCAGCAGGAATATCAATTGTTTTCCTAAACCAAACAAGCCCACTAAATCCTGGTAAATCTTGTTCTTGCATCAAACCTGGAACTTTCATAGATTTCCATGCCGCATCGTTAAAATCAGGAGCTGCCCATATAGCCTCCCCATTAACACACCCCTTGTCAATTCTTTCAACTTCAGCTTTCCAAGTCTCAACATCTTCTTCAAACTTTTTCTTGCGTCCTTCCTGAGATGCAGGCAAACCGACCAATGCTTCGAGTCTTTTCTTCATACTCGGTATAGTGGATAGTGCCTCATTACTGGTCCATGTTTCTATAATTGTTCCTCCCCAAGATGTATCAATCAATCCTATTGGCACATTACGGTATTTATTCAAATCACGTCCAAAGAAGTAACCTGCTGCAGAAAAGTCCGCTACACTCTTTGATGTACACACTTGCCAACCATTCTCTTTTACTGTAATATTCTCAACAGGTGTAGGACTCATCGCATTTTCTACCAATAAGAAACGAATATTAGGATAATTATTTGCCTCTTCTTTCTCCTGTTCATAGTTCTTCACCTTACCCCAACCTTCTACCTGCATTTCCATGTTGGATTGTCCGGAACATATCCAAACTTCACCAATCATTACATTAGAAAGCTTCACCTTTTTACCATCAGAAATTGTAATATTATAAGGGCCACCCGCTACTGGGGTAGCAACTTTCGTACTCCACTTCCCTTGTGCATCAGCCTGAATAGTATATTTTTTCTGATCCCATGAGGTCGTAATTTCTACTTTCTTATTAGGCTTAGACTCGCCCCATATAGGGGCTTGCGTTTGTTGCTGTAACACCATATTATCCGAAAATATCGGAAGCAATTTCACTTGTGCAGAGAGTGTAGCACTCCCTAATAGAAAGAATAGAGAGATTACAAAATTCTTATTCATATTAACTACTTTTTTATAGTATACAATTTTTCAATTTACTTTATGACGAACAAATATACAATAACCACTAAACTAACTTCTTAAAAAAGTAAAAGAGAATAATGTTTTTATAGCAAACATTATTCTCTTGTTATCTAAACCCTACTTATTTACTAGAAGCCCAACTGAACTCCAAAGTTTATAACACGCTGATTCATATAAGCATCACCAGCTGTATTGGTCTTAATTTCAGGGTCTTGCTGATATTTATCATAACCGGTAAAAGTCAGTAAGTTATAAGCATTTACATAAAAACGGACATTGTCTAAGAACTTAGGTAATGCTGTCTTGGGAAGTTGATAGCCCAAGTCAACAGTCTTCAAACGAATATACCATGCATTAATCAGCCAAAAATCCGAATTATAAGCAGAAGCACTATTTATTGTACCATCTTGCATTGTCAAACGTGGGAACTCAATACTTTCTCCATTTTCATAACGTTCCTGTGTCCAACGCTTTTGGTGAAGTGGCTGGAACTGACTCTTACCAGACTCAATCCCTGTTCCATTGATAGCAAAACTATAATCAAACGATCCTTGGAATAAAACACTGATACTAAACCCTTTCCAACTTCCTCCAATCGTCCATCCTAATGTTGTAGTAGGCAAGTTCGGTTTGCCAATAGCACGTTTATCAAAATCATTGATAGTACCATCACCATTCAAATCTGCATACTTTAAGTCACCTGCCTGCACAGCAATATCAGGTTTAGCCGGAGCGTCCGCAGCACCAGAATTAATCTTTTCAATATCTTCCGGTGTATAATAGCCAATCCAATGATAGCCAAAAGGCTGCCCAATCTGTCTACCCGTTTCTCTCAACCATTCATATTTCTGTTGAGCCTCAGCTTTATAATCGACTCGATTTTTAGCATAACCAAATACAAAATTGGTATTAAAATTGAAGTTACCAAAACGGTCTTGATAACCAATCTGTCCATCAAAACCTTTATTGGTAGTTTCTGCTACATTTTCAGGAGACAAGCCGATACCTAATATGTCCGGAATATCATTTCTGGTAACTAGCTGATCATAACGTTTATCTATAAACCAGTCGAAAGTCAAGGAGAATTTATCAAACAAATTCATATCTACACCAACATTAAACTTTCTCGCTTTCTCCCACGTTACATTTAAATTTCCTAAATCACCTTCTTTGATGCCACTAACACCAAAGTTGTTACCTTCACCAAACGTATAAGAATCACCTGTTTTATATACTTGCCGATACAGATAACGATCGCCGCTTGCTACATCTGACCCTACAAGACCATAGGAAGTTCTAAACTTCAATAACTGCACATTCCTTCCCAACCAATCTACATTCTTGAAAAAGTCTTCTTGAGAGATAGCATAACCTATAGCCAATGCTGGAAAGAATCCGAAATTGTTATCTTTACCAAAACGATCGGTCCCATTATATGCCATGTTCAAATCTACCAAATATTTATTTTTATATTTATAGCCTAGCTGCATCGTATAACCTTCGAAATTATTGGGAACAGCTGCATCCTTTTCATTTGTTGTACTCTGACGATTGTACAAAAACATAACATTTACATCATGTGCATTATTGAAAACATGAGCATATTTCAAAGATGCTTTGATATTCAAATCTTTGATAGCTTTATCTGTACTGTTATATACAAAATACTGCTCATAATCATAGACTCCATTCGGATTGATATTATACAAACCTGTTGCAGAATCGTAATGATAAGTCGGATATCGTGTACGCATCACTGCACGATAATTTTCATCACTACTGGAATATGCCAATTGAAAATCAGCTGCAAGCCCTGGCGTTAAGAAGTCCATCTTCCATGTTGCACCATACAAAATATTATTATCATTACGTCTAGTACGTTTATATCCTTCATTTGCCAACCGTGCGTTCAATGTCGGTTTTCTATCTTGCGTATCATATAAATAAGCAAATGAACCATCCGGATTCAAAAGTGGAGCCGAATAAGGGTGCATTTTAGAGAAATCATAAAGCTCACCTGTTACATTCATATTGTACGGTTCATTGATATCCATGAAGCGTGAAGAAACGTCCAAACGCATATTGAAGTTATCAGTCACATCAAAATCAAGATTAGTGCGATAATTGAAACGACGATAGGAATAATTAGGATTCACACCATCACCAGAATTACCCCCAAAGTCTTTTACCAAGCCATTCTGAGTAAAATATCCCGCAGAAACAAAATATCTCAATTTCTTAGAACCACCTGAGACATCAACATTTATGTTCTCCTGAAATGCCATTTTCTTAAAAATCTCATCATACCAATTGACATCAGGATGCCCATAAGGATCAGTATGATCTCTGAAAGCGATCATATCGTCTTCAGTATACGGGAAATCAGACAAAGTACCATCATTCGTATGTGCTTCCTTTACTAATTGTAAAGATTCGTAAGCGTTCAGAAATTTAGGCGTACGAACTGGGGTTTGCATACCAGTTTCCAAACGTACATTAATTTTCGGTTTACCTTGCTCCCCACGACGAGTCTTTACTACTAATACACCATTAGCACCTTTGATACCATAGATGGCCGTAGTAGAAGCATCCTTCAATATTGATATACTTTCAATTTCGTTGACATTAATTTGAGACAACTGTTCATAAGTATACTGCATGTCATCCACCATAATCAACGGTTTATTACCATCATTATTCAATGAACTGACACCGCGGATAAAGAAGTCTGAAGCATCTTTACCTGGTTGACCAGACTGTTGCTGACTAAAAAAACCCGGCAGCTTTCCTGTCAAAGCATTCTGTACACTACTAGTTGGAACATTACGAATCTCACGTGCCTGTATTCCACTAACTGCACCTGTCAACGTTATACGCTTAGCCTTACCATAACCAACGACAACGACTTCATCCAAATTTGTTTGATCAGGAGCCAATTCTACATTCAGCATTTGCTGACTATTTACTTTAATGCTTTGTTTCTTAAAACCGATATAAGAAAACTCCAATACAGCACCTTTGTTTACATTTAATTGGAAATTACCGTCAATATCGGTAATTGTACCCACTGTTGTACCTTGTATTTTTACATTTACCCCCGGCAACAACTCACCGTCGGCTGAAGAGACAATTCCCTTCAAAACGAACGATTGACCGAACGCCGAGATAAAAAGGCTTATACATACTAATATTAATAATAGTCTTTTCATAATATTACCACTTCGGATTTTGAATCATGTTATCATTCTTAACTACCTCATTATATGGGATCGGATATAAATAGCGTTTCACATCAAACGTCGTACTTAGGACATCCACTTCATTGAAACTCGTAGTATTTCCTTTTACCCTAATCTCCAAACCTTCCAAAGGATTCTTAAATATCTCTTCAGCAATTCTCCATCTGCGAATATCCCAATATCGTTGTTCTTCAAATGCCATTTCAATACGCCGTTCGTTTTGAATCACTTCACGCATCTCTGCCTGTGTCATATTTTTCTTAAGCCCATAAGGAGATTCATCATTACCTGATTCAATACCAGCACGTGCCCGTAATGCAATGATAGCATCGTACACATCCTGAGAAGGAGAAGAAAGGTACTCATTCATTGCCTCTGCATAATTCAACAACATCTCTGCATAACGAAACATAACCCAAAGATGTATTTTATTCCCATATTGAGACTCTTCACCAAATTTACCCATAAACTTACACATATAATAGCCCGTCTTAGAATATTCAGCAGAGTTAGATGGATTATTAACTCCTCCGATTGAAATATCAAGCGTATTATTCAACCAAGATGACCCATGATGCAGTATTGTATAATCCAAACGTGGATCACGGTTTTCATATGGATTACTCTGATTAAGAGTATATTTACTACCTTGTCCAGCAAACATGCCGTCCTTCATAGGGAAAGCGTCTACCAAATTTTGAGTTGGAAGCGTACGTCCTTTACCTAAATTGTCACCAGAAAATCCTAAAGGCCCATTATTGCTTTCTATAGACTTATCTTCCCCCCCCGGACGATAAAAAATGACTTCAGGATTATTAGTTTTATTATAAAAACCTAAAAAGACGTCACGAAAATCCCGATTATCGCCATCAGATGTAGACTGTGTTAAACCATATGCCCCATTACCATTCGGACCGTACTCATCAATAAATGTCTTGGCAGCTTTAGCCGCATCATTCCAACGCTCTCTATCATAAGAAGCATAGCCTATCAATTCATTACCAATCTCAATAGGACGTTCATTAAATAAAGGACTCGCTGCATATAATAGTACTCGAGACTTTAAAGCTAGACAAGCCTCACGAGTAGGAGTATGTGCATATTGTTCAAAATCAGGCATTGGATTGGTACGCAAATCATCTTTAATATCATCTAATTCATCACAAATATACTGTACACATTGCTCAAAAGTATTTCTTGGGATCTCCATATCATCACCCAATATATGTACATCATCACCCATCAAAGGAACACCACCATAGCGTTTCACTAATTCGAAATAGAAATAAGCCCTCAAGAAACGCGCTTCTGCTTTCATTGTAACATTCAATGGTTTGGTTTCTCCCTTTGCGTTCTTATAAGTCAGCATAAAAGGGACAACATCAATATGATTAATCAGAATGTTTGCCTTACGGATTCCTGAATAATACTCTTTCCATCGCATATCCGATTCAACACGTGTACTCGCAGTATACCGTCCCATTGCCAACTTATAAACATCCGGGTCAGAAACATTTATAGATATAGCATCATCAGACGCAGCATCTAAATAATCACTTCCTACACGATTGTGCCCGTTTTGCAACGTGGCATAAATATTATTCATAAACTTTACCGCATTCGTACCAAGAGAATCGGTTTTTGAAAATACAAAATCAATTGATACCAGTTCAACTGGCTCTGGTTCATACCCATCGGTACAGGATACAGCTGTAAACAACAATCCAACTCCGATTAGCGTCAAATATTTATTTCGTATCATAGATATCATAGTATATTAGAATTTAACATTAATACCTGTGCTGATGCAACGTTGTAGCGGATAGTTACCGAAGCTAACTTCGGGATCAACGAGTTCATTAGCAGCTTTTGTGAATAAGTTTTGTCCACTTACGAAAACTTTCACACGTGCTCCACCCAAATAATTACGACAGAATGAATCAGGTAAGTTATATCCTAAACTAACATTTTTCAACCGAATATAATTACCGGAACGTAACCAAAAAGAAGAGCCCCAGCCATTGCCTTGATTATACTTATTACCACCAGCACTCAACCTCGGGAAAGTTGCAGTAGCAGCAGTTTCTGGAGTCCATCGATCCAGCATATTCTCATATGCCTGTCCATAAACTTGTCCTTGAGTTTGAAAACCTTCCAATAAATTCCAATCACTCATTAAAACATCTTTATTGTACACTCCTTGCCAAAACATTGAGAATTCTAATCCACGCCATTCGAAACCTAAATCAATACCAAAATAAGAGAGTGGTTTATCGCCACCAATCATTACCTTATCAAAGTCATTGATAACTCCATCGTTATTCTGATCTTTGTACTTGATATCACCAGGCTGAATATTGTTAAATCCTTCAATTACAGGACTCTTTGTAATTTCGTCTTGAGAAGTGAAAAAACCTTCTGCTACCAAACCGAAGATTGCCCCTTTGGGTTTACCTGTAGTACGCAGATATTCATAAGGCACTTTTTGTTCATCTTTATATAACACTTTACTTTGCTCACAACTCCAGTTAGCAGATGCATAATAATTAAAATCGCCAACGTGATCTTGATAGGTAATTGAGAATTCGCCTCCATACCAACGTTCTTTAGCAATATTTTCATCTGGATAATTCTGGCCAATTAGTTCGATACTTTTTCCACGAGCCTGCAACAAGTCATAATATTTATCATTAAAATAATCAGCAGTTACCTGTAATTTGTTGTTAAACAAAGCTATATCTACACCAATATTCAGTTTATTGCCTTTTTCCCACGTTTGATATAAATTTGCCAGTTTATCTTTTTCTGTAAAACTTCCTGAACTTTGTCCTAAATTAGTCCCCAACCGATAATCATCACCTCCTGAGGAATAAGTCTGATAATACGTATAATACCCAGCATTATTCATACCATTACCTGTCTTACCATACACACCGCGTATCTTTAGTTGATTCAGCCACTCACAGTTTTCCATAAAATTCTCTTTGCTGATATCCCATCCTAAACCGAAAGCGTAAAAGGTTCCCCACCTTCTGCCTGGAGCATAACGATTGTAATAACTTTCACTTAATGCTACCTGTGCAAAATATCGCTCCGCATAATCATAAGAGACATCACCTATAATATTTGATGGATATTCAGGAAGATCCCAGTTAGTAAGAGTATTTCGCGTATCTCCTAGAACACTGGCCTTAAATTTGTGCTTACCAAATTGACGTTCATAATCAACAGCAAGCTGACCATACATCTGCCGATAGGTAGACACAGAACTAAATGAATTTGATTGCGTTTTCTTTTCTCCATACCGAGTATAAACGTCATTGCCATCCTTATCAATAGTATAATCAAAAACTTCGGAAGTTTTTGTTCGTTTCGTAGTCGAACGATTCTGAGAAGTTACACTACCTACCATACGAACAGACAAGCCTTTAACTAACTTACCAAAATCATAGCGCAAATTAATAGCTCCCAATACATCCCGAGCCCCATCTGTTATATAACCAGAGTTAATAGTCTGCGATAACAAATTATTATTGAACGACTGACTACCTCCCCATGATCCATCTGGATTTGTCACAGGATATGCATTACTTGGAGTAGAATAAATTGAACTGAGAATATCATCATACCCATTTCCAGTCCCTCCTGGTTGGGTACCTTCTTCTATACGTCCCATCAAAGTAACTTTTGCTGTCAAATCATCAGTAATATTGATGTTCACTTTAGAAGAAATCATATAACGATCAAATGTCATATTTGTATCGTGAGCATCTCCACCTGGATTTTTAAATAATCCATTTTCACCTACATAGCCTACACTAATAAAATATTGTGCGTACTTGTTACCGCCTGTAGCATTCAAATTATAAGACTGAGTAGTCGAATTTTTGTTCATCAGTTCATCACACCAGTTCACACTTGGATGTGTATACGGACTGGAATGATCACGAAACTTAATAAAGTCATCATAAGAATAAAAGGGATTTTTACCATCATTCAGCAACGCCTCATTCAATAAATAAGCATATTGAGAAGTAGACAGCGGATTTAGTTTTTTCACTGAACTCTGCACACCAAACCGTCCAGTAAATGATAACTGAAATCCCTGTTTGATAGGATCTTTAGTAGTAATTACTAATGCACCACGGGAACTGCGCATCCCCAAAAACATAGATGACAAAGCATCCTTCTGAATTGATACCGATTCAATAGCATCAGGATCGATAGAATATAATTCTCTTTGCACACCATCCACTACCACCACCGGTGCATTGTGGCGTGATAGAACATTAAATTCCGTATTATCACTATATGCCTCTTTACCCAATGTAGGGCTATTAAAGTTAAAGATGGTTCCAGAAGAACTGGATTCAATTTGACTCTTACGTGCACCACGAGTACGTACAATATCTAGTCCTGGTAAACGCCCTTGTAATGAAGGAAGAATAGTAGTTCCCATCAATGAACTAACCTGATCTGTATAAACCGTAGCAGCTGAACCTAAATAGCTTGCTTTATCTTTCGTATCATAAGGTCCATTTATTACATCTGGAAATTTCACGAACTCTTCTGTCAACGTTACTTTAAAAATACGTTCCTGATTTCTTAGCTTGTTCACCTTAATTTCCTTATGTAAAAAACCTGGATGAGAAAAACGAAGCATATCGCCCTTCTTATACTGAAATTCAAAAGTACCATCATCACCTGTCACAGTCTTAAAATCAGTATTCTTCATCGTGATTACAACACCCGAGACAGGATTGCCATATTGATCGATTACCTTACCTGTAATATTAGCCGTTCCTCCTGCTTCTTGAGCCACCGCATTCAAATGTCCCAAGCCAAGTAGTAGCCACATTACAAAACATGTGAAACAGTACCGACTATTTCTTTTATTCAAAATATTACGCATATAATCTTTTTTTAAGGTTAAACTCTATTCACATTGAAATTCGAATACGAAAGGCTCTTTTATTCCTTCTTCTACCTCTTCTCCTTCATTATCTCTACTGTCATCTGACTGGGAAATAGATACTGTTCCATCTTCATTTGTGAAAATATACTCTATACGAGAAATTGTTTCACCGTCCGGAATGTTAAAAAATCCACCAGGCCAAAGAGTTACATTATATCTTGGCAATTTCGTTTCTCTTTTCATTAGTGTTTTCGCACTCTTTTCATTGACTGTATATATCTTTCCTTCTATCGTATAAGCAGTAGCTTCTATATACACATTCTCAGCTTTTATCAATTCATTGGTATTAATATCCCCTTGAAAAGTGAATGTTACATAATCATCTTGTAAAGCAGACAAAGGTTCAATTTGATAATAGTGCGTAGAACAAAAATCAATCACAGTACCTGATCCTTCTACCACTTCAAAGCAATCATCAGCATCCTTAACAGAATAATGAGCCTCGTCTCCTCCAATCCCATCACTAGAGTGATTGATAAAAAAACTTGGTCGGAATTTTAAGTTGCTTTTTCCTGAATTACACTTAATTGTTACTGTATAATGTATTGTTCCATTTACACTAGGATAGTTATCCGATTTAAATGCAATCCATTCCATATCGTTCAAGACATTGCCTCGTACACCATATTTTTTTTTCAATGCCGCTGACCAACTCATACCTTTATAATTTGCAGGCTGTTCAGTATCTGGAATTACTGTCATTTTGTGATCCACTTCCGTTTCATACCTATCTTCTCTGTATGTCACAGTTGCATTCTGACGTACATTCCAACTTCTTGGAGCCAAGAATCCAACAATAAACGTTTCATTGCTTGCATCACCATCGATGTTTATTTCTCCACTAAACGTAAAAGTTGCAATTTCACCAGCCTTAATATAGGCAACCATCTCTCCGGCCTCGTTCTCTTGTTTAACATTTACCTCCTTAATCAAAAAGGAACATCCAAAGACTATTAAGGAAAGTACCAACAAAAAAAAGATTTTTATTCTATGTTTTTTAAAATAATATTTCATAAGCTTTTCTTTTTAAATCATTCTTCTATTTTTTCAAAAGAATAAACATAAGAGTTGCTCGAGCATCCCGGACTAATTGTAAGGGTTATATGGCGTTTCCCTTGTACAATCGGGTAAGTGATTTCAGTTATAGCTTCTCTTTCAGCACCTTCCTCCTGAAAAGTTAAGAAAAAAGGATATGTCAAATTATCAATTCTCCATGTACCATTTTTCTTTACTAAAAAAGGGAGATAGTTTTCAATATTATATGTATTATCTTTATTCATAATCAGACGAAACTGACTAAAGTCCATCACTTCAGATATATCCGTTCCATTGCGTACAACAGTTTTTAATTGCCACTTCCCATCTAACTGCTTTGGTACTTCCATATAAGAATCAGGAGCTATTTCATCTTTAAATGTATTGCAAGCACTCACAGTACCTAATAAGACGAAAAGTAAAACCGTAGTTTGTATTTTAAATCTCATATTTCTTATTTTTAATATAACAATCATTCCTATTCATAATAAGGATTCTGCAACAAATCCGGTGATTTCACAGTCTCTTTATAAGGTATTGGATAAAAATACATCGCTTTACGGAAGGTATGCTGACGAGTATCAATGATTCTTCCTGTCTTCCGCTCACCATTTCTTGTGATTTCAAAACCATGCATCATCCTATTATCTGTATCTTCAGCAATCATCCAACGACGTACATCAAAGAAACGATGTCCTTCAAACGCTAAATCCAACCGACGTTCCAACCGGATAGCTTCTGTCATATCAGCCTGGCTCATATTATTTTTAATTCCATATGTTCCATCCTCGCCAGGCTCTATGCCAGCACACTCACGTATCTTTCTCAATACAATATATGGGCTAATTTCTTGATCTCCTAGTACATCTTTATGATCAGGTCCATAATATTCATTAGCAGCTTCTGCATAATTCAGCAAAATTTCAGTATAACGCATCAATGGTCGTGCTTGCGAACCTCCATAAAGCATTTGATTTGCCATTGAACCGAATTTCAAGAATTTATGTGTATAATACCCTGTCGGAGTCCCTCGATAGATAGCGTCCTGTTGTGTTCCCACAGATATATTAATTTCAGTATCCTGCATATTACTCTTCATTATGCATCCATCATAAGTAACAGTGAACATGAAACGAGGGTCACGTTTGTTAGCAGGATTCGTAGGGTCATAATCTGGACTATCCTTAGTCGGTGTGCCATCTGCCATTGGGAAAAGTTCAGCCAAATCATGATAAACATACCCTCCAATACCATTTCCTCCTGTACTAGGAGGAGCAAACCATCGGTTTGTATCTATACTAGCTCCTGCCTTCTTTTCAAAGATTGTACCGCAATAAACCTCCGTTCCCACTTTTCCATAATAATCAGCAGGTAACAACTGTGCATAATATCCCCATCCCGGATAAGCCTCATTATTCTCATCTTCATTACGAATGTACAAATCATACTGCTTCATCTTTATCACATCAAGGGCAGCATCTACAGCAATTTTCCAACGCTCCTTATCATAAGTAGGATACCCTAACAATTCTTTTGGAAAATCAGCAGGCGCAAAATCACTACCGTTGAATAATTTGCTAGCAGCATACAAACGTACACGTGAAATTAAGGCTTTACAAGCTCCTCGGGTTACACGTCCAAATTTGTTTCCACTTCTTTCAACTGGCAATGTTTCTGCAGCTTTATTAGCTTCATCCACAATATACTCAACGCAATCCGCATAAGAGTTACGCTCCTTGATTGCTTCTTCTACAGTTTCATAAACATCATCACCAATTAAAGCCACACCACCATAATGTCTTAATAGCATTGCATAATACCAAGCACGCAAAAAGCGTGCTTCTGCTTTATACTCTTCCTTTGCCACTTCAGCCATTCGGGATCCATCTGCATATTTAAAAAACACATTTACTCGACGAATATTTCGATATGCAATTCTCCAAACATCGTCCTCAGAAATAGTAACAGGATTGACTGTTCCAGTAGCGAACATTACATCTGTCGTAAGCCCGGTACTAGCTTTATACGCAGCTTCATCACAACTAGTCTGCAATCCTCCATGATCATTATACTGATCTTTATACCGATTATGTTGGATATCAAAACCAATATCCACATAAATCTGGTTTAAGAAATCTGCCGTATAAGTACTATCAGCGAATACGGTTGCCTGATCTAAGTCCGTGGTTTCTGTCTCACCCAGAAAATCATCTGAGCAAGACGAAAAAAGCCACGCACCTACAATAGATAGGAATAAATAAAATAAGCTTTTCATATACATAGAAATAGCGGTTAATAAATTTAATTGATAAACTCTAAAAACGGTAATATTCATTATTATTAGTTCTTTTTAATATGTGTACTATTTTATTGTTATTTATCTAATGACGATTTAAAAATGATATACCACTAAAACAATTACATGTTTTTTATTAATAAATTTACTTGTATGCAGGAAAGCTCAGAACATATTAAAAAAGAAAGTCATTTCTCCCTTTTATGAAGAAATGACTTTCTAAATCAATTTACCAAGATGAATCCGTCAGTAGCTATCAATCATCTTCATCATATATGCTTTCCCAATTGAAAATACGATAAAAATAAGGACGACAAAAGTCAGCACTACCCGGAAAATCAAAATTATCTCCAGCAGTATCAGCATCAGTATTAGTAGAAAATACTAATTCACCTTCTCGTGCAAGTTCTAGATGCAAATTTACTCTAAGCAAATTTTTATAATACTGATTACCTATCTTATCCACAGAATAAGGGACATTAAACAAAATTTTTTGATCTGTAAAAGGTCCATAAGGCGTCTCACCACGATATAGATAAACAGAATGACCATAAGATACAGCTTGTCCTATCATATAGTAGTAATCTCCTTTTTTAAAGATCTGTGGCATACTACATACATAATTATTTTCCATTATAGTAGAGCGAGTTCTCTCCTCTTTCGTCGGATACATCTTTTGCCACATAAAGTTACCACTTAAATCACGTATGTAATACTCCCACTCAGAAGTTAAATCATGAGTAGTGGTGCGAGCAACTAATGGTCTGTTATTCTCTGTTACATAAAGATAAATATGTCCATCTTCATCTTTCCATATAGTAGAACCATAGCCAACATCATCTGTATTGAATTCTTCGTTTTTACTAATTCTTTTAAGATAAGTACTATTACCCGGCTGTCCTTCCAAACTGTAAACAGCTAGACAGGTACCAGTTCGAGTCATTTTACCTTCATGATTATCTATTTCCCCCCACAACATTTGAAGTTCTTTAACTCCATTATTATCAAATATCGTAGCACCACCTATCTGATAGAAATGCTCTTCATCTGTTTCTTCCATAATAGTCTCATCTGGAGCTATGTGTGTATACGCCTGATAATAACCTTCTCCATCAGGATCATTAGTTTGTATATAATCAACTAACCATCTTAAATCATCATCCGTTTCTCCAAGACTACCACCAACAGTCGTTTGGATCATAATACTATTATGTGGGAAATTACAATTACCTCTTGCTCTTGTTTCAGCATCTACAACTCCAAAATAGCTATCATTAAAAGCCCATAGAACATTTCCATCAGACAATGATGTAGATTGCACACCAATTCCACCATTCCATCCTAATGTGCGAGTAAATAGCTTATCATACTTTTTGTCTTTATAAACAAAAACCTCACCACTATGCTGACCTACATTAGGAATTAGCTGTAATTCCCATGCCGAATCTATATTTGGAGGAGTAGTCGTTACATCACTATCCACTATTTCTTCATATGCAGTTTGCGCTGCGTCATAATCGTTGCATGCAACTAACGCCACTGCAACGAAAGTTACATATAGAAGACTATATATATTTCTTGTTTTCATAAGATTTATCATTTATTATCAGCCACTCAATTATTTTCGTTAGCAATAGCCACTGGAGACATCACCTCTTTCATTTCATACCAATCATTCGAGTTATAATTATAACGATAATTCAACGTAAACTCTTTCTTCTCTGGATTATAATATGATGGGGTATCCTCAATATTTAACACTGTAATTCCACTATTTACATTATACCATTTATCTAATGTCACTTTTTGACATTGGATATATTCTCCAGTTGGCAATCCATTACTCCCGATAACAGGAACATCAATCATCTCCTCAGGATGGACCGTAACAACAATCCCTTGTTTACGGAGTTCTTTTCTATCCGATGTAAGTGTAGATCCCGTTAAAATACGAATACCATATTCCGTAACTGGAGCAACTAACTTAGTGGCATTTATTGGTTTATAATCTGGAGCATTATTCTTTTTGTCCAAAGGTTCCCAAGTATCTTTAGCTACTCTCAATCTTGTTCCATTCATAGTATAATAGCTTTTCTCCTTAGTCGTTGCATAATCATTTTTCATAAGTATCTGCATCAATACATTCCTCCTTGCAGAAGAAATCATATAGTCAGAAACAGAAGCTATTCTTAAAGGAAGAAAGTAATTATCTTCAGGTTCCAGCCCATCAATATTTACTTTAATTGGAAATAAAGAATAAGATGAATTTGCATTTGGATATAAATTTATACTCCAATCATCTACTTTATAATGAGTATCTGGTAACTCCAGGACATAGTTTTTGTAATTATCCCCATATCTCTTTTGATTATAGTCCGATAATACAGTTTCATTCCTTTCCAGTTCTACCATCACTTCTTTTTCAATTGGAGTTGTACCACTTGCATAAACAGAAAGGTATCCTATTTCCTCCCCGCCGAAAGCAAATTCTCGTTGGAAAATATTATCTTCTCCACTAACAATATAAATTTCCTTACGATACTGTTCATCCTGATAAAACTCTTGCTCGCAGGATGTGAGAACAGCAGTAGCTGTCACACCTACCATAAGCATCAATTTATTTGTAAAATTTCTATATTTCATAGTTTATACATTTAAAATTTTATTTATCCCAACCAGGATTCTGATCAAGAACAGAAACCTTTCTAATCTCATCCAAATGTAAAGGTAACCATACCATCTTAGGTTTGAAATCACGTTCAATTATTGATTTATACTGAATGACAGTGGGCTGATAGAATCCTTCCCATTCAGCCTGTTCTACATTTAACCCCATTAAAGGTTCCCTTTCTAAATCTTCAACAATTCCCCAGCGTCTAATATCATAATAACGTTGTCCTTCCCAAAATAACTCAATCAAACGTTCACGTTGAACAACTTTATTAAAAGCTTCCACTGTAATCAAATCATCCGCTGTTAATCCCGGAATACCAGCACGATAACGTATCTGATTAAAATAATATTTGATAGCTTCTGTATCACGAGTATAAGTCTGACCATCAATTTCATATGCTTGAGTTAAATTATTCAAGGCTTCTGCATAAGCAAGCAATATTTCTGCATATCGAATAATCGGAAATGACTTATCTTTTTGACGCGCCCCACTACCACTCATAGCATCTTGTGGATTGATATATTTTCGAGAAGTATATCCAGTTATATTATAAACATTATTATTAGAATGATTTTTACCAGAATTAGCTCCATTCCAATAATCAATATTAACATTTTTCTTAGCACTTTCAGTAGTAGATCCCATCGCCCACCAAGCATGTGAGTAACCAATATTCACATAGAAACGTGGTTCACGATTAGTATATGCCAAATATGTTCCTTGGCTGATTTTATAACCTTCAGATAAAACTTTGCCTTCTGTCGTCACACAAGTCTTATCATAAGGACGGGATATATACGGATATGCACTACTAGAATTTTTAATATCACGCCCATCTGCCATATAAAATTGGTCTACTATATGCTGAGGTACACATAAACAAGAAGATCCTCCAAAATTCAATGGGAATACGTAACCCATATGGCTACCAACCTGCGCTGTAGAACTACACCATATGAACTCCGGATTTTGATTAATAGCAAGCTCTCCATTAAACATTTCGGCATAAGAGCGATACGGATCTACGACTTTTTTATCTCCCATCCCTACACCATTTGGAAATTCTGCAGTAGGAACCTCTTGCGGTAGAGTGACTACATATGTACCATAATTCCCTGATTCAGGATGTTCAGCATCAGTAGAAGCAGCAACAGTATATAATTGATATCGTCCTAAATCAATAACCTTCTTCGCAGCCGCAGCAGCAAGTGCCCACTTACGTTCATCATATGATTGAGAAACATAATGATCTCCATCTGTACAACGGGTAAAATCACCAAAAAATCTACGGGCTGCCTCTCCACCGTTATATAATGGGCTAGCAGCTTGTAATCTCACACGAGCAGCTAAAGCTAAGGCAGCTCCTTCTGTAGGAATATATTGATCCATCGAAGTGGTAGCATCAGGTAAGTTTTTAGCAGCTTCATCAAATTCTGAACAAATATAATCCACACATTCGTCATACGTATTACGCGTTCTTGCATAATACTCCGCTTCCTCATTATTACTAACAATTTCATCACCTAACAAAATCATTGGACCATTCTGTTGCAAAATTAAATAATATGCATAAGCTCTTAAGAAACGGCATTTTGCACGAAATTCCATTCTTTCAAAACTATTCATATCACGAACACCATCAATATGTGGCAATATAGTATTCACCTTACGAATCACCTTATAACATTTAGGCCAAATATTGAAATCCCATGTCCAACCGCCCATTGAACTAGAAGTAATCTCATTATTCATTAACTTCGTTCCAGAGAATTGTATAACAACCATACCATTCCAATCACCACAGCTCACAGCCTCGTCTGAACCTGTAACTCCAGGAGTGTTCCCATATTCCCAAATTTTATCGACAACAGGAAGCAGAGCGGCAGCCCCATTAAAATAACGTTCAATATTACGCTTATTTGCATAAATAGAATCTTCTTGAAAGGTATCCTCAAAATAATCATCTATATTCAAATAATTACAAGAAGCAAAAAAGCCGGATACCAATAACAGAACCGATAATATAAAATATTTTTTCATGAACTAATTTCTATTAAGTTTATACATCGTATTAGAAATTCAAATATAGCTGCAATGAATAACGTGCAGGTAAAGGATAAGCCTGTCCACAAGATGTCGCTTGTTCTGGATCGAATATATTTACAGAATCCCATACTGCCAAATTTTCACACATCAACTGAATATTCATGGAATTAATGCCCAAAATACGTTGTAATGCAGGAACTTTTAGATTATATGCCAAGCTCAATTCCTGTAAACGCAAGTAACGGGCATCACCCATCCAAAATGTAGAAGGTTTCGTATTATTCTCATTTTTTCCATAATACAAACGTGGAAAACGAGCATTTGGATTCTCTGTAGCCTGATTTCCTGAATATTCAGCAGAAATCCAACGATTCTCCGGATTATAAGCAATTGTCATTATATTTCCTTTATCCTTCTGATTAAATGGCATGTATCCATCGAAGTTTCTACCATCCGAACCGCCATATAAGAACTTATTACGTCCTGTCCCTTTGAACAAGACATTTAGTGTCCAACTTTTATAACGAAACTCAGCACCAATACCATACATCAACTGTGGTACCCCTGAATAAGCAAATAAAGGAACTTTATCATCATCAGTAATTTTACCATCACCATTTATATCTCGATATTTAATATCACCAGGACGTACCGTACCAAATTGTGTAGGACTCATTTCTACATCTTGTTGATCTTTAAACAATCCCATAGCAACAAATCCACGTTGTACATTATTGGCATAACCATTATTTTCCAAATATGTATAAGGCTTCTTTGTATCTTCCCAATTTAATATCTTATTCTTACTCAAAGTAAAATTACTACGTAATATCACATGTGCATCCTTTCCTATCTGTTGATAGAATTCCATATTTCCATCAGCACCCCAGCTTTTCATACGACCTATATTACCATAAGGCATTTGAATCAAACCTACATAATCAGGAATTTGTTTACGTTCCTGAAAAATACCATCTCGTGTATCCTTAAAATAATCTAAAGTCAAAGTAAATTTATCTTTAAACAAATGCAGATCCATACCAACATCAAATTTCTTTGCTTTTTCCCACATCAAATTATTGGCACCAACTTGTTCTTCTGTTAAGCTACCAGTCCCTCCCCAAGGATTTGAAGCATTTTCTTCTTTTATTAGGGTCAGATAAGGAAAACGTCTAGAACTGATGCGGTCATTACCAACAACACCATAAGAAACGCGAAGCTTGAGAAAATTCAACCAACTTACATTTTCACGTATAAATTCATATGAAGATGGTACCCATGCGAAAGCTCCTGCCGGAAAGAATCCATATTGTTTACCTGGTTCAAAGTTTTCAGATCCATTCAAACCAAAGTTCAAATCCCAAAAATATGTATCTTTAAAACCATATGTAAAACGGCCCGAAAGACTTTGATAACGCTTTGGTATAGCATTCATACTTTTATCTGCACCAGTTTCAGATGTATCTTCTATATAATAAAACAGTAAACCACCTAAACGATGATCGCCAAAGGTACGGTCATAATTAACATTTGCCTCTAAATATAGCTTCCTCCAAACCCAAGCAGCACTGCTATATGTAACGGTTTTCTCATCAGCTATTTTCTCAAAACTCAAGGTTCCATTAGGGTTACGCTCCTTCAAAGCTTCATTTAGTTCTGGCATTTTATAGCGTGCTTCTCCAAATAAACTTTGTGTATCCCATGATCCCTGTACTTTAGCTGATAGCCCTTTAGTAATCATCGACAAATCCTGTGTAATACCTAAAGTAACTAAATTCCTGGTATTCTGTTCTCTAGCATTACCTGTATAATTCAATAGAACATACGGAGATATTTCATCCTTAGTTCCTGCAGCAGGATAATATCCGTTTGAATAGCGTAATGGATAGCTTATTGGAGTAGTCTTTGCCTGTGAACTCCATAGCCAATCTGTCAAACTGACTCCTCTAGAATATTCCCCCATGCTCGGGCGAGTATTCACCGACATATAGCCAGTTGTTCCAATATAGACTTTAGTTGTTTTAGTCAAATCTATATCCAAATTCAAACGATAATTATAAGTATCATAGCCTACACCTTTATTGTATTTACTATCTTTGGATGGATTATAAGCCGCAGATTCTTTCGACATTCCTAAACTTGCAAAATAACGGGCAACACTGCTACCACCTTGAGCACTTACATAATAAGTTTGCTGGAAAGAATTGGGATTTAAAATAACATCTTGCCAGTCAATGTTTGGGTACAGATCCGGATCTAAGCCATATTTTATAATATCCATTTCTGTCTTGTTATAAATAGGAGATAATCCGGTTGCAACAGAAGCTTCATTTGCCATTTCAGCATATTGAGTGGCATTAACATATTCAGGTAAACGTTTTAAATGTGAGATTGTCATATTAGCACGACCACTGATCTTCAATTTGGACTCCAAACCACGCTTCGTCGTTACCAATACTACACCATTTGCACCTCGACTACCATACACCGCTGTAGCCGCAGCATCTTTCAAAACAGAAAAACTTTCAACATCGGCAGCATCTATCTGACTCAAACTACCTTCCAAACCATCAATCAACACTAATGCACCACTATTAGCACCAAACGTACCAATTCCGCGCACCCAAAACTCGGAAATATTTTTGCCCGGTTCACCACTAGATTGAACTCCAATCACACCTGCAACACGACCTGCTAGTGTATTAACTATATTTGTAGCAGGAACCTCTAGTTGCGCTGGATCCATCGTTGTAATTGCACCAGCAACACTGACCTTTCGCTGCGTACCCATACCTACTACAACTACTTCATCAATATTCTCCGTAGCCGGTTTTAAGGTAACTTTAACATTGTCAATTTTATTCGTCAAACGTTGCTCATAGTTTTCATATCCCAAAAAAGACACAACCACTATATCATATATATTTACCTTTAACCGAAATTTACCATCAATATTAGTTGTTATTCCCACACCTGGTTTATCTTTAACATATACATTTGCTCCCGGAACTGGTTCATTAAATTCATCGAAGACTGTACCAGTCAACATAAAGCTTTGCTCTTTCTGTGCATGTACTTGTGCTACAAACGCAAGAAGCAAAGCAAAAATTACAAATATTCGATTCATATTATATTAAATATAAAGTTTCACTAATTATTTATTCGACAGCTAATCGACGAATAGCACGATTCTCTGAGTCGCCGATATACATTACATCGTCGTTATCAATACAAATTCCCAATGGCTTTTTGAATTGAGCATCTTCTGCACTACCATTTACATAACCTGAATTTTGGGGTTTTCCTGCTAATGTAGATACATAACCTGTACTCATTGTTATCTTACGAATACAGTGATTTTCGGTATCAGTCAAAATTATATTACCTTCTGAATCGACACACATCTGTCCAGGTTTATTAAACATAGCTTGTCCTATTGGTCCATCCAAATATCCACTTTTACCTTCTTGACCAGCCCAACATGCACATTCTTTAGTACGTAAATCATATTTATAAATACAATGCTTATCATTATTTGAGAAATAAAAAACATTCTCATCTTGAGGATCGAAAACAAGTCCATAAGCACTACCATCCTTGGTTCCAACCAAATCCCCATTCGTTAGATTCTCTCCTCTAGCATTCTCTACATCAATCCGTACCAGATTTCCACCTAACATTCTTGAATACATTTTTCCATCTGGTCCCATTGTAAAATTACACTTGGCTGCCCATACTCCAAATCCTTCAATATTTGGAAAATTTGGATCATCCCATGAAATAGAACTTATAGCTGTAGTTGGTGCATAATCCGTCTTAGGGTCAAAATAATAAACTTCATGACTATCTCTATTAGCCCAGAATTGATAGACAATATCATCCTTACTGTTATACCCCAAAACAGGAGAGTTAAACAACGCATTAATATCTGACTTTAGAGATATTAATTTATCAGCCTCCTCATTTAACATAAATGCAGCAAACTTTCCATCATTATCTACTAAAAAGAAAACATTTTTATCCTGATCTACACAAATACACCTATCAATATTTGCTCTAAATTGTGCTTCAGATAGTGGTATAGTTCCTGTTGGATTCACCTGTGCCGATGTACTTCCTCCCACTAACGTAGTCACAGTAGTCTGGATATAATAATCAAATGTCTGCTTGTACTCCTCTATTTGTTCATGTACTTGTACTTTAACCACACATTCTGGGTCCTCTATTGTAGATGCACGTTTAGGAGCCAATACCAACATTCTATCATCCTTCACAGAAATGACAGAAGCCTCTTTATCATTGAAAAAGACCTTCACATTTTCCTTACTATCCCCAAAATTCGATCCATTAAGAATAACTTGAGTTGCAAGTTTTCCTTCGGGCGGATAAAAATCAGTCAACACAATCGGCTTATTCGGATCATAGCCCGAAGTTGACTCTTCATCATCTTTACAAGACGAAAAGCAGCAGCCTACAGCCAAGCAGACAAGCCACTGCCATTTAAAACATTTTTGTAATAAGTTTCTCATAGAAAATACCGTTTTTAAGAATTTATATAATAATAATGATCATAATTTTACTTTCGTTATTTTATGTTTCTTTCTCATACTTTTTGCTACTATTAATAGTAAGACGACTAGAATAATACTAACCACTAAGTAATATTCATTTATTTTTTTATATTCTATAACATATAAGAAGAAAAAACGAAAACTATTTCCTGTATTTATCAATGGTCTCTTGTATACCTACAGGAAAACCAAAAAAGTTAGAAGAAATCTTATACATTGAAGGGCAATTATCGTTTTCTAGAGATAAGTCGTTCCATTCTTTCCACAAATCATCAAATGCAGTAATATATTTATCCATCTCTATCCGGTTAAAAGACTTTTTTGTTGTATCTGCCACATAACCGCATAGCATAATCTGCCACGAAACAGCAAAAAGCTCATATTTAATGCGTCCATACGAACAGGAAATACGAATAAAATGATTCAATTCTTCTGAGGGAAAATGTAGTTTTTGAGATATCAGTTCTATTTCCTTCCAAATACGAACAGCTTCTTCCTTTTCTTTCAGATAAGCATTTACTTGATTTCTTTCAATCATACGATCAAAATAACTCTTTTGATATACATCTCCCGTTATGGTGTCATCACGTGTCCAATTAACATAAGTATCTCCCATAGTACTATATTGCCCTTTTATCACTCCATCTTCTGATAATAGGCAAAGTCGACGGAACATCTCCCATTCTGACTCGGGAAGCCCTTTTGCTTTTACAAAATCATATAGTATTTCTTTTTCTGTTTTCAAAGGATTACTAGCCCAATGTGAGATGACATAAGCATTTAATTCGATCCAAAACTCATTCTTGATATAAGGACCTCCCCAGCCACCGCCACGTGACCAAGTCCAAACACCCTTAAATAAGGGATTATCTTTCACTTGGTTTAAACAATACGGCTTCTTTATACCAGGTTTCTTAAATTCTTCAAAACCATCAATTACTCCTTTAGCGATATAATTGGGATGTGCTCCCTTTCCTTCATACTCACGTTGACATTGCACTTCAACTACTTGTTGATGTTTACCAATACCTATACAAGGATTAAAAGGAACACCATATTGTCCTGATTCTTCCAACCAATATTTATCCATTATATTATAATTCATATCAGGATCAGTAATTGTTGATCTCCAAAAATCCGTCATGGTATGCTTGATAGAGAAATAAAGATTTGGATGTGGTTCTATACTGTCTGTAACGGACAAATAATATTTAGGGATCGAATGCAATTGCCCCATATCCCATGTACGATAAAACAACTTCTTATTACGTCTTTCACAAACCTCTTCCCGTAACAAATTAATTAACGTAATATGATCATACATACCATTTTGTACTGGATGATTGCCTACATAATAAGGAGCATCGTGCAGGTAAGTTTCTCCAGTACGAATCACTAATCCATCCAATTGTGGAAACGTTTCAAACATTTCCTTCATCAATTCACGAATACAAAGCTGAGTGTAAGGTTTCGATATATCAAGTTTTCCTTGTTCGTTAGTAAGTTCTGTTCTATGTTTTTCTACCAGCAAAGAAGGAAGTACTAACATATCAAGCATACAGTATACTTGAAGGTCTTCCTTTTTTGCTGCATCATATTTTTTATGTATTATTTCTGCTTTTTCTGCCACCCAACGTCCGGCTTCAGTCGTATCCGGGAATAAAGAAGGATCAAAACTCTTCCAATCAATTCCAAACTGTGCAGCCTCAAACAAGAAAAAAACTTTTGCTCCATATTCATTTTTTTTCAAAAAAGAAGGATCGAGAAACTTCGATTCCGTCATAGCCTCACCCGGATTATGGTGTACCATATCCATTACAACATATTTCTGTCGTACACAACTAGTTAACAATAGATTAACAGCACAACATAATAAAAAAACAAAATAAATATATCGCCTCATGTGTCGTTTTATAGTATGATTTTTCTTCTAGTTAGCAAATGCATTTTCCAATTTAGGAGCTTTTTTACCTGTAATAGCTTTATATATATGCTCCGCCAATATAAGCGAACCGCTCTTATTCAAATGTACATTATCCCATACATAGCAAGTTGAATCAACTTTATGTTCTAATGGGCTATACAGATCTACCAATTTCAGATGAAACTTCCTAGCTACTTTCTTTTGTATCGGATAAATTTCATCTTTTATTATTTCATTACGGATCCCATATAAATTATTACTTGCCGGAATACAACGACATATAATAATTTTTGGTTTAGATCCACACTTCTGAAAAGTGCTGATCATATACTCTAAATCAGTTTCAAATTCATCCTTATATTTCCAGTTCTCCGGCTTGGAATCATTTGTACCAAGTTTAATAATTACAACGTTCGGTTGAAATTTCTGTGCATTGATAAATGCATCGGTACTCATATAAGGATGATCACCTTTTCGCAATAAAGTATGGCCCCACTTTCCAAAATTGCCAACTTCATATTGATTTCCAAGCATACGAGCCAAAGGAGTCGGATAATTGTCAGCCCCTTCAGTTATACTATTGCCAATGCATGCTATTTTAATTTTATCCTGCGCTACACCGCAAACAGGTATAAGCATCAGAAATGCGAAAACTAATATTCGAACTATTTTCGTCATATGATTTTGTATTCTAGTCATTATTTTTCTGTTTTTAACTGAAAACAAAACCTTTTTACCTTTAAAAAACAGTCTACCTATCTTGACCTACGGTATTTTACAAGCTCCCTCCGGCTGTAGTAAGAGCAATGAGGAGCAAATTTTAACCGGAGGATAAACTTGAAAACCAATCAAACACCAATCCTAACCTTTTACCTAAATTAAACCCATAAAAAACAATGTTTATATTAAGAACGAGTAAGCAAGCAAATACCACTAAAAAGAAATAAAAAAATATCTATAAATTTTAATTCATACGATAAAAGGACTTGATCTTCAAAGCCTATTTTGTTAAGAATCACTTTACTTACGCTCAATATTGAGTAAATATTCTAGAAACAAATCGCATAACCTCTGGTAATTCCATCCGCCAATAAGTCCACGAATGACTGCCGTCTTTCATACGAAATTCATGACCAACCTGATGCTGTAACAACGTGTTATGTAAAAGACAGTTCGTTACCGATAAGAAATCATCATCACCACAACTGATATACCAACGAATCCATTTGATACGGTCTAGCTTTTCTTTCGGAGATTTCTCCAAGATAGTTTGTATATCCATTTGCCCGAGAACTTCCGCTTTTTTTTCTTCTGACACCTTCGATAAATCTGATTGACTCTTCATCTGATCGAATGTCCATGCCCCTCCAACAGCACTTAACGGAGCAGCAGCAACAAACATCTCCGGATAATGAAGAGCATAAAACAACGCTCCACCACCTCCCATAGACAAACCGGAGATAGCACGATAACGACTTTCAGCACGCACTCTATACGTTTTCTCGATATGCGGAATCAATTCTTGAAAAAAGAAGTCCTCATAATTATATGTTCCATCCAACAAGTTAAAATAACCTTTATGAACCGTGTCAGCATCTGGCATAACAATAATCATCGGAGCTGATTTACCCTCAGCAATCGCTTTATCTGCAATATACTGAACCTGCCCAAATTGCACCCATCCCGTATAATTATCTCCTAGTCCATGAAGCAAATACAATACCGGATAACTACCATCTCCTTCGTCATAGCCTGCTGGCAAATAAATGGAGTAACTACGTTCCATTCCCAGAATCTTACTTTTTACGGTACGTGTCTCATACACTTTCCCTTGCTGGGCAAAAGCCGTAGCAACCAGACATATCGCTAAAAGCGCTGATAATAAATGTTTTTTCATACGTATCTATTATTTCATGTAAATATAATATTTAAAATTACCTGCTTTTAATTGAATCATTTTCTTTTCTATGCGAATATTCTTCCCATCCATCATACAGGACACAGCCTCATCGGGAATACAGAGTGTAGCAGTAACCCCAACTGGAATATCCACTTGAAGATTCATAATATTATCTGTCAATTCCCAGTCAACAGCAATCACACCATATGGAGTATCTTTTGTCATCTTAGCCCAAGTCACACCTTTCGGTATTTGAGGATCAATAAATACATGTTGATAACCGGGTACCGATTCATCTATTCTAAGTCCCCCTATTGCTTGATAAAACCAGGTTCCGATTCCGTTATAGCAATTATGCACCCTACTCCGTTCACCACTCCAATACTCCCAAGTCGCTGTAGCACCATTATCTATCATATACAGATAACTTGGATAATCACGTTTCTTCAACATTTGATATAAAAAGTCAACTTCCCTGTTACGAATAGCCCACTCTGTCAAAATTGGGACACCTACCAACCCTACAGCAATATGACCTTTGTGCTGCTTTTCAGTATCAGTCATCATCTTTCTTTTCACATCATCGTACAAAGAATCCGGTACAGCTCCTACAAGCATTGGATAACACATATCCAACTGTGAACCTGTAGAATAGATACCTTTACCCGGATGATAAAACTTTTGATGAATCAACTCATTTAGATTCTTCCTGCGCATAGCAAACTTCTCTGCCTCCTCTTTTTCCCCAAGCATCAGAGCTATTTTTTCCATTGTCCCCAAACATTCACTGATAAAACAATTATTTACCAGATCAACAGAAGATTGTGCTCCTGCATCTACTCCTATCGGTGCAAGCCAGTCACCAAGAAACCAATCCCGATATTGAGTATCAGGCCAGCGTTTCAGCAATCCATCCACCGTATATTTATCCACATATGAGAACCATTCTTTCATTTTCGGATAATAGTTCTTTATTAATCTCGGATCATTGTAATTCACATACGTTCGCCATGGCGCCTGTACAATAAATCCACACCAATACGGACCACCGCCACCTGCACCGGGATTAGGACCTACATGGGCCAGACTTCCCCCTTCGCGCATTGAATCTCCCCATGTTTGTATCCAGTTTGTGAAAGTCGGTGCTACGTCATACATTGTTTGCAAACTCATTGTAGACGAATTTCCATCGCCACCATAGCCTGCCCGCTCCAAATGCGGACAGTCGACCATATATCCGCTAAATGTCAGACACTTCATAGTATATTGAATCATATTATGAATGGCGTTCAAGTCAGCATCCGAACATTCGAAAGTCGCAGTCTGCCGATAATCGCCATAAATCTGGAGAGATTTTATCCATTCAGTTTTCGGTCTTGCCGGAAGGTTGGAGATACGGACATAACGATAAGCATGATGATTGAATTTATTCCTAAAATATTCTCCCCTCCGTCCACCTGCAATATAGACATCACTTTCACCTTGTTTGTCAAATTCTCCTTCTTTAGTCAGGTTATCGCTATATTCCATCGTGACCTCATGTCCCGCAGATAACATCGGCATCTTCATTTCAAACCATCCGGTCTGTATTCTTCCCATATCTACCAACCAGGTATCTTCACTAAGTTTCCTGATAGAAACAGGTTGCAACGTTTGATGTATCTTGTTAGCTTCACACATTTGAGGTGAAACAATGTGTCTTGGTACATTTACTTCCACCACAGGATACCATTTCATTTTATCTAGAGAATAAGTTGAAAAATCTGTCGGCACTATTCTCCCATCCACCCTTTCACCACCAAATTGTAAAGCACACCAATTACCTGTATCCGAATAGCCACTTTCTCGTCCCCTCCAAGAAGTGTCAGTTGCAGTCAATACTTCCCATTTTCCATTTCTCAGCATATTCAGTTCCGCTTTTACCAACGGACCGTCATAAGCAGCACCAAAAGTAGTTTTCTTATACCACCCTTGTCCAAGCCATATCAGCAGGTCATTCTCTCCTTCTTTCAAATAAGAAGATACGTCATAAGTGACCATTAACGAACGTTTATTCAGTTGAGAGACTGCAGGGGTAAGAACATTCTCCGTAACCTTCTTTCCATTGACATATACTTCATGATATCCCAGCGAATTCACATACAGAAAAGTCGTTGCCAGTTCACCTATTTGCACTTTTTTACGAAGTAAAGGAGCACAAACCTTACCTCCTTCCGGTGATGAACCGATATAGACACCGTGTATCTGTTCCTTATTCAAAAGACCAACAGAAAAACGCGCCACCGGACTCCATTGGGAAACATGCCTTTTCCGATCCCAGGCACGTACCCTCCAGTAGCATAAAGAACGCGAAGCCAAAGGTAAGCCTTGATAAGGCACCATCACAGAAACATCAGACTTCAACTTTCCCGATTTCCATAAGTCAGCCTTCCCCCCAATTAATAGAAGACTATCTGACGCTACCTGAATTTCGTAAAAAGCTTGTCCATCCACCACCCCATCTCCTTTCAACTTCCAACTCAAATGGGGAGTAACGTTGTCAATCCCTAAAGGATCAACCATATTCTCACATTTTAACTCCACTAAAGAAAAAGAGACCTTGTTTTCTTTCCCATGTACAATCTTTGGCAAACACCAAAGACAACACATTATTCCTATGCCTAGTAACAGTTTTTTATTCTTCATAAATAAGTTTCTGCGAATATTACAGCTATGAATCATCACCCCAACACTCTTACAATGGATAATGCATTACTCAACCTATCTTTGTCAACTTGACTTTATGAGTAGTCGGCTTATTCATTTTATAAATTGTATCAACGATGGTCTTCATATATCTACTCCATACTTCGCGTATCTCTGGATACATCGCTTTGGTATACCACTCATAACTCATCCTCAGAAAACCATCTTTAGGTAAATACTCCCTAAGTTTATTTATAGCCTTCTCGTTATCAGCAAACAGCAGACCTTCCTTTTTCAAGAACGAATATTCTGTCCACAAATATTCTCTGAAACGTTTTTCTACTTCAAAACGTTCTTCATTCAGATACATGATTTTCATGGCTTGCTGGTATTGGGGTGTATTGGGATAATCGGCCAGATTGATACCATCTTCCAACTGTCCAGATGAAACATTATCGATAAACAATCCATCTATTGTCAGCCGATAATGTCCTTTTTCTAAATTAGTCACCTGCAAACGCTCTTGATTAAATTCCTTCATAAACGGTATTAAATCCATAGCATCACGTTGTGACCTTTTATTTCCCCAACCATGTCTTGGAATAGAATCCAAAGGATAAGGAAGTGAATTTGCCAAATAATCAAAACTTAAACCACCAGCTTCTTTCTTTAGTTTGGAGACCTTACAATTCCTATGACTTAATAGATTCCTGTTATTTGCATCAATTGAAATATCCGAAACTTCGACTCCAGCCAGTCCCTGCGCCTTTAAAAATAAATAAGCCATCACCATCTGTCCATCATTATCAGGATGGATTCTATCTACTCTACAAAAAGTGAATGTCGAATCTTTCTTTTGCTCTTCCAGACTTATTTGTACCATCGGCTGATTAAAATCCACAAATCCCCATCCATTTTTCTTAGCCGCCTTACGCTGGGCATCAATTATCTTTAAAATAGCATCATTTTTATGAAGAAAAAGTAAACTGTTCAATTTCGTAGTTTCATCATAAGGTGATCCACCTATCAGCACTTTGGTGATTTTATTCTCTGCCAGCAAGCGCTTCTCTATTTCCCGAAAACTTTCCAAAGATTTTTCAATCCGTTGCTCCGACAACTCCTTAGCATTCTCTTTCCAGAAAATATCATACCCTGTGTCATTCATACCAAAAGTCAGAGTTACATAAGTCGGTTTCCTGTCAAAAACATCGTAGTCCAACCGATCTTTAATATCCCATGCACTCTCACCGCCAATTCCGGCATTCATTATTGTAATCGGTTTATTTGGAAAACGAGTCATATAATATAACCACACAAACGAATGATAATGTCCACCATGGGTTATACTATTTCCAACAAAGACTACCCGTTCTCCTTTTTTAAAGGGTGGAATTGATTGTGCGTACAAGCTATTAGAATAAACACAGATTAGAAATAGCAGGAAAAAGACCTTTACGTTTATTTTACTATTCATTTGATTATACACTTTATTACAAATTTAATTATTTATCTTTCAAAACATTCTCTTTTCCAACTTTGAATAAAAAAGAATCTTATTAAAAAAGACGATTCAAGTTTGCTTAACCACTAAAATAAATGTTTAATTTTTCAAGTAACTCCCACTAAGAAAAAAACAGTTTTTTATTGTCACTTGTCACTTTTTAAAGATAAACGACTATCAATCAAGCAAGTAATGGTGATAATAGCAGGTGATAATAAGGGTGATAATAGAATTTTATAAGTTTCTATTGTCACCCCTATCCCACTACAAATCAAGTATGCTCACTTATTTATTCAACCCTAAATCCTTATTTTCTTCATTCTGTTCATACACAGGACTATTTATCATGGTACAAATAAAACAAATGTCGGTAACATTAATATATGAAGAAGGCAAGACTAATAAACTTTGTCAGTAACATTTCCTTGTTTCACGTACGTGAAGCGTTCGGTCTACGTACGTGAGCTTATGGGCTCACGTATGTGAAGCGATAGGACCACGTATGTGAAACGAACTGTTGTTAGTTCCAAAAGATATTAAGCAAGTACACATAATAGATTAATAAACTGTTCATTGTCTATTAAATCAAGCAGGTTATTCAAGAAAGAAAGTTCACTTTCTACTCCTCCTGAATATATCAGGCACAATATAGAGGGAAATTAAAAAAAACACCAGAAGACAGGACAGGTAATGTCTTCTGGTGTTCAAATTAAAAAGGTGACCCTTAGTTTTCTACGTATATCATATATCCAACTTCTTTTGTTCAGCCTTACCATATTGTTTTAGCAAAACACTGACTCCTCCTTTCAGCATTTCCGGTTCCGCCTCAACAGAAATAGTCCGTTCTTCACCCGGCATCAAAGTTATATAATTATCAGACATGATAACAGGAAGGATTCTTTCTTGTGTAGCCGTATTCACCAATCTTATCCGGTTAGCACAAGCAACAGTTTTCGAATGATTCTTTACCGACAATTTCATCTTCCCTTCGGATAACATTGACTTATCAACTAATTTGCACGACAGTTCTGCTTCCGGCAATGTATTCAAAGCTGTATAGTCAAGATCTGTCACGCCGTTTCTCCAATAGAAATTATCTGAAATCAAATTACCATTTGCGTCAGTCAGTTCTAACCGGATGAAATGGAGCGGAGTCAGTTCCTCAACATTCTTTTGTTTCTTACCATATATTTCAAATTCATACAGTGAATATCCAAAGTCTGTGGCACGGCTAACTCCTGCCATTTTCACATAGCGTGCAGTAACCGGAGAAAGTTTTATCTCATCTGTACTGCCTTGTCCATCTTTGTTTGTATAGACTGTTTTCCATTTCCTCGCATCATTCGACACTTGGATCTCGTACTCTTTGGCACGTGCCGTTTCCCATTTCAACACAACATGCTCTATTTTTTCTTTCTTACCCAAGTCAACATAAATCCATTGAGAGTCACTCGCATCACTTTCCCAACGACTGCCTGCCCCTCCGTCAGCTACTAAAGAAGCCGATCTGGATGGTGATGATGAAGAAGCTATCACATTCTTGCCAAAAGCCAAATTGTACGGATTGAAGTTTAACGTGAACGCTTCTGCAATGTTACTTGCCGGTACATCCATCTGTTTTGTACGTCCATATGCCGCAACCTCTTTTCCGTTCAGGTTGTAGATGGTCGCTTTGGCATAAGCACCTTTCAAGTCTTTGGTAGTAGTATTTACAGCTTTTATACTGTTATTAGATGAGTTCCACTGAAGATGAAGATGTTCGCAAGCCTTCTTTGCTCCCCAATAAGCTCCGGTAGGATCATAATAATAATCGTACGTCTGCCACACGAATGATGGATATGCCGGGTGACTCATCCAGATCAAAAGCCCTGCCGCATCATTCCACATCTTATCATTCCATGCTTCATACATCCCTTTCATTACTTCAATATTCAGCAACTGAGCTTTCTCACAGAACTCTTCCAGACTCGAAGATTCTCCGAATTGCGTATTCACTGATTTCTTATAATTGATAGGATTGGCATTGTACGCTTCTTTGCCGAAGAAGTGCTTATTCCAAACGTTATCATCATCATCTTTCAATTGTTCATCAGTAGGCAGAGGCCACCATGACTCCTGAGGAATAAACAATTTCACACTTTCAAATGTCGGGAAAGTAGCCGTTCCTATTTCAGTACGCATACCATAACCATGATCTATACCATACGGATAAGCAGGTTTATTGAATGCCAGATTACTGCCCGAAGTCTCAAAATGGTGCTTAGGGGGCTGATTTCCCCACCATCCGCTTCCGGATAAACCATCTTGATTGGAACAAGATTTATACATTCGATCGTTTTTATCTTCCTGAGCTATCATTTCACGCAAATAATTATCCAAATCGGGTGCCGGATGTGTTTCATTAGCACCACACCAGATAGCTATAGAAGGATGATTCCTTAAACGTCTCACTTTATCAAGAGCATTTGCTTTGAATGCTTCCGGCTCAGCTACATCATTATAAGCGACATACAGCCAAAAATCATTCCACACCATGATTCCATACTTATCGCAATAATCATAGAATTCATCATCAGTCACACAACCTGTCCACAAACGGATCATGTTGTAGTTCATATCTTTATGCAACTTGATTTTCGTTTCGTACTCTTTGCCATGACAACGAAGCAAATACTCGCTCATACCCCAGTTTCCACCTTTCAGATAAATCTTCTGCCCATTGATAAAGAATGTAAGGACCGGGTAATTCACTACGTTGTTGATCATCTTATACTCATACTTCTTGATACCAAAAGTAATATCCTTTTCATCCGATATTTTTCCATCTACCGAACAAGTCAGTTTACAGGTATAAAGATTCGGTTCTCCATAGCCGTTAGGCCACCAAAGTTTCGGGTTACGAATGACTAATGCAGCAAAATCGCTCTTATCCACCGACAACTGTACTGTTTCTTTTCCTTCCACCCGAATGTTCTTGGAGAAAGTAATATTTCCCGGCTGAATAACACCGGAAACTTCCACTTCTTTCGGAGCAGAAGAAACGTTCTTGATTCCTGTAGAGAAAGATAGTTCTGCTTGTTGCAAAGTCGGCAATTCCGAGCGAATCCACGGATCTTCCATCACAGCATCACCTGTAATAGCCAGATAAGCATTTCCTGTAATTCCGGCAAGACGTCCCGGCACATACGGCATCCAATCCCAACCGGCACCTGCCAGATAGCTGGGACTACAAGCAACACCATACGGATCTTTTCCTTTACGAGTCTTTTTCTGATCAGGATCAGTAATCAGAACCGCAACCGCATTCTTTCCTGATCTCTTAATCAGATGTGTCACATCAAATTTAGAACGCAACATATGTCCGCTCACATCTTTAGTGGATGTCTTCGTTCCCGATATTTTTTCTCCATTAAAATAGAAATCTGCGAAACGGTTGGTATTATCAAAATGAAGCCAAACACGCTTACCTGCTGAATAAGATGCCGGAAGTTCAAACTCCGTACGATACCAGAAAGGACGGTTATAAAACGTCTCATCTACTTTATATATATTATCAGCGTAATTAGGATCGGGAACGATTCCAGCTTCAACATATGCTGTAAAAACAGCTCCGGGAACTACGCCTTTTACATAGTCCGGCATTTTAAAACCGGGGGTAGAGATTTGTTCTCCCCCTATATTATTCAAATCTGCCTGCGGTTTGACTTCCCATACTATCTTAGGATTGGAACTGTTCAGTGACATGGTAGAAGTCTGAGCATGCCCTATTCCATTCAGTACAAACAAACTTGATGCTAGTAAAAGAAGTCTAAACTTATTCATCATAATATTCAGTTATTTAAATGTTAGATAAAACACCCCATTCTGTATTGGGCTTATCGCCCATAAATAATTCCAATGTTCCTCCTGCTGCGATTTCAGCAAAGTCAAGGTAACATTTATTGTACTCCTTGCCATTCAGCAAAGCTTTTTGTATATATAGATTATTTGTGTTGTTGTTGTGAGCAATAATTGTAAATACTTTCCCTTGATGATATTTTGAGTCCAGATTAAATTCTACCTTGTCAAAAACAGGACTGGTTATTTCCATGCGGGTGTTACCGGGACAGGAAGGATGAATGCCGGAAGCAGCCAATATATACCAGGCCGACATCTGTCCTACATCTTCATTGCCCACAATCCCTTCTACTTTGTTCGCATAAGCATTTTTACAAATATATCGTGTCCACTTCTGTGTATACCAAGGTACATCCAACTGATTAAAAAGGAAAGGAACAAAATGTACCGGTTCATTAGCATGATTATAATAATCATTCCATAACATATCAGAAGGAGTGTGGTCAAATAAATTAGTCAGATTAGCTATAACCTCTTCCTTGCCTCCCATCAGTTCAACCATTCCCGGAACATCGTGCGGCACAAACCAGCCTTGCTGATACGCATTCGACTCAATGCAACCATACCATTCTTCGGTCAGTGCATTCTCCGGCCATGCTTTCCATGATCCATCTGCATTTCGGGGACGGAACCAGCCTTTTTCCGCATCAAACATGTTACGATAGGCTTTCCCTTTTTCATAAAAGCGCTTTGCATCTTCTTCTTTCCCCAACGCCTTTGCCAATTGAGCCACGCACCAGTCTGCATAGGCATATTCCAGCGTATATGAAATACTCAACGGTTCAGGAGTATATCCCAACGAATCATTCCCAAACTTAGCTGACGTGTTGACTGCATATTGATATGCTTTTTCTACATCATACGTGCGAATTCCTTTCATATAAGCATCTGCCAGCACCGACAGTGCAGGATTACCTATCATACAGCCAGAATAAGAATTCAGAAGTTCCCAACGTTCATAATATTCCCGTCTGCTCTGATCTGCCATCGTTATCAGCGAATTCAACGCATCACTCACCAAACGCGGATTAATCATCGCCTGTAAAGGGAACTGGCTACGGAAAACATCCCAACCACTAAATATAGTACGCTTGGTAAATGTACCGTCCTGTTCATGTACCTTTTTATCTCCGCCAATATATCGCCCATCAACATCTGTATAGATTCGAGGGTCAATCATCGTATGATATAATGATGTATAAAAAACAGTTTTTTCGTCATCAGTTCCACCGGATATCCGTATACGGCTAAGTTCTTTATTCCACAAATCACTCGCTTCCTGTTTTACTTGAGCAAAGTTTTTAGAAGCAATCTCCTGTTTAAAGTTATTAGCTGCTCCTTCCATATCGACAAAGGAAATGCCTACTTTCATCTCAACCTGTTCTCCCTCTTTTGTGGGAAATTCTGTGAAGAAGCCAAGGTGCTTTCCTTCCAGTTCTTTCTTATCTTTAATGACCGGAGCTTGTGATATACGTGTCAGATAGGGAATACTTACCACTTCATCACGCTTCCGAACCCATTCATCGGGAATATCCGCACTCCAAAAGCCATAATTACTCAATGGTTTACTAAATTGTGCATAATAATAAACTGTGTAATCGGAATTTCCCTCACCATTTCCCCATCCACCACCATCAGGTGTACACTTCATCCAGCCTTGAATGGTATAATCATCCAATACTTTCACATATTGCGAAGTAGAAGTCCCCCCCACTCTACGTGCCAGGTCTATCTGAATACGAGATTGTTCATTCGAAGGAAAAGTAAATTGCAATATTCCACAATGAGGTGTCGCACTGCTCTCTACTTTAATCTTATAATCAGTCAGTTCTACCGAATAATATCCCGCTTTAGCTGTTTCGGTAGCTTTATCATAAGAAGAACGATACCCTTTTATACTACCATCTTCTTTACCCGCTATTTTTTGCAGTTCGCCCGTTGTAGGCATCACCAGGAAATTTCCTAAATCCCCAAACCAGCCCACTCCACTCATCTGAGTAAAGGCAAAGCCTTCAATGGTTTTGTGTTCATCACTATAACCGGAACTATTATCACCTCCGGTTATAGTATTGGGACTTACTTGTACCATACCGTAAGGAGTAGTAGCGCCAGGAAATGTCTTACCTAATCCATGATAAACACCGGCAGCTCCTACACTGGTACTAGCTCCTATAAAAGGATTTACATAATCAGTCGGAATTAAATCTTCTGTTACTACTCCTGCTGAAGAACAAGCAGTCAGCCACAAAAAAGAGCAAGCTATTAAAATATTAGCGCTAGCTTTATACATAAAAATATTACAGTTTACTATTATTAGAATATGTTCAATTCAAGTTCAAAGCAAATGTCTTTAGACCGAAACGAGGCATAGAAATACTAATTTCAGATTTTCCGGTACGTGTTTTTATTGTCTTTCTATCTATAACTCTACCATTCAGATCTACTTCTTCTATACTAGACAGCGGCATATCAAAAGTAATATTATGCTGCTTCCTGTCACCTTCCGCATTAAACAATCGCAAGATTATTTTTCCATCTTTTATATTGGCTGCACTCACCTGATAACCGGTATTTTTTAAGTCTACCAGTGACCTTGACTCCAATTTTGCAAATGAATGATAGGAACATAACAATGGTTCATTCCAACAATCGCTCTTCGTGGCTATAGCAGCCTTGTCCCATTTGCCACGATGAGGAACAATAGCATATTTCATTTTCAACGGTCCCGTGATCTTATAGTCAGGTCCCCAAAGCCCATTACCAGAATATTGGGCAGTCAGTCCTAACGGATAATCTTTTCCGTGTGAATAGGAAGTAGTATGGTCTGCGAATAAAGCCAATGCATAATCTCCTTCCTGTTCTGCCAAATCAACCCAATGAAGAATAATGTTATGCTTAATCTGATCCCAACTATTGAAAAAAGTATCATCTAACTTACTTTCACAAACATCAAACGGCGCATTTTTATAAATACGAGGAGAATGAAGATTTACAGGGAAAAGTACACTTAACTTAAATCTGTCATCACAATAAGCTCTGCGATTATCCCGCCAACTATTTTCTTTATATTCTCCAATACCTACATTTTTCTTCCAATTAATAGTAAGGTCAAAATCGATACGCTTCTCCCCTTGAGCAATGCTTATAATCTGTACAAAAGGATGTGAAGCTATTTTCCCTTCCAGTTTTACCTTTGTCTCTTGTATATTACTTCGCAAAACCGTCAGCTTAGCCGGAGCTTCTGTAGAAGAGCGAAACTTGCCTTCGTCATAAAAATAGCCTCTCAATTCACCTATAGAATATTCACCCGATTGTTTGGCAAATTCTTTGTTTTCTTCTTTTTTTGCTACAAGGCTTTTAATAATTCCTCCCTTCGACAAGTCAAAAACAATTTTATACATATCATTTTCAACCACATATTCTCCTTCATTTATAATCTTTTCGCTTCCTGAAACCGTTCTTTTACCTGTCTTTACTTGTTTAATACGATATGTGGAGTAACCAAAGGGAGGAACATCTGCTTCAAACAACAATCTTATTTTTCCACCTTCTTTTCCTATTGAATAATCAACTTTTTTATTTCTATAATCATTGACTTCCAAATCAAAGTCTGCATATTCCTGAGGGAGTTCAACAGTTACCAGTTCTTTTCTTTTTGTTCCCAATGTATTATAAACACGTACAAATCCCTGGGCTTTTTCAGTATTAATAGTATCGTTATCAAAACTGAATATAGAAGCAGCTGTAATTTTATCAGCCACAGTATTTGTCTCATCTGTCCATCGCTTTATTTGATCCGCCCAGGTTCCAAATTTATTTAGGCCATTGTAAGGTACGATCCAAGAATCATGATGTTGCGCAAGCATCAAAGTACGCCATGCTTCATCCAAATCTTCCTGAACACAAGTGTACCCATTGGCAAGATGAGCAATAACAGACATCTTCTCTGCTATTATTATTTTATTCTCAGAAGTACGTACTTCTTGAGCAATTCTCTGCAACACTTGGCTTCCCCACATTAAGTTTACACGCATATCTTCCTGCGAGAAATGCCAGTCATCATTCGTTTTACCAATGGAAATATTTTCAAAATAATCTTTCCACGTCACATAAACTGAATTACTTTTTGTATTCTTTCCACTTCCTAACCATGGACCATTTTTCCATCCGGCATCTTGGAAACACATTCCCACAGGATGTTCAATCCCTGCATCACGACAAGCATTCAGATAAGATTCTTCATTACACCAAGCAGTTGTCTGCCAAGTAGAATTCTCTTCCAATTTCTCGCAAGCATAGCGAGGAACAGTAAGAATGGGAGTTCCATCCGGGCCTACCCAATTGACCAATTCGCCGCCATAAGCGTTAGTGTATCCTCCCCAACAAGTATTCGGGCATTTGAGTACGGCATACTTAAAACCAAATAACTTCAATATCTGAGGCAAACAACTTGTGAAACAGGGTTCTTCCACAGAATAAGTGGTAAAAGTCACTCCCGGAAAATGTTTATTTATCTTAGCAATACCATATTGAAACTGACGTATAATGCTTTCGCCCGATATATTATAACAATAAGGCTGAGCATAAGTAGGATTTGTAAACTCTACCTGCTTAGTTACTACTACGTTTTTTAATTGTCGATAGGCTCCGGGAGTCTGTATTTGCACCGTATCCCATGTTTCAGGCTCTATTTCCAGACAAATTCGCCAATCCGGATGCTTGGATAACTGGTCGACAATAAACTGAGTTTTCCACTTCACCGGATAATGCCCGTATATCCCTCCATGATATCCATCAACAAAATAAGCTTGTTGCGAATGAGCATGCGTACATATAAAGACGACTAGTAATATGATGTTATTAAGTCTATTCATGGTATTTTTAAGCCTTTTTATTTTCGCTATTCTCTATCCGACTCATAAATTCAGATAGTTTTTGCTTAGCAAGTTCTTTATCATCTTTAGGGAACGACCAATCCACAAGAGCAACAACACTCTGATACTCAATAAATTCCTCGCGCATTTCCCCATTATTCTTCACATTCAGAAGGAAGACTTCCTTTTCTTCTGAAGTCAATTCACCTGCAAAATATTTATTTAAATTAGTTCCCATTATTCGTTCCTTTTTACAAAAGAACGATTATCCCAGTAAATACCCCTAAAAAAATATCAATAAAATTATTAAAACTCATGCTGCAAGGCAAATATTTAGTTTTACCCTTAACTTTTTGAGTGCTATCCCCATCTGACATTCTACAGTATTTACTGAAATACCCAAACGTTCTGAGATTTCTCTATATTTTAACCCTTCGACACGACTTAATAAAAATATGTCACGACATTTTCGAGGCAGACTATTGATTGCGTTACGAACGAGCATTTCCGTTTCATTTCCTTCCGAGATATCAGACACATCAAACCTATTTAAAGATTGTAATTTCAAGGACATTTCTATTTCGAAAGAGGTTTGGACTGATTCAATATATTTCTGTTCAAACATTTTATGTTTCAAATGATCCAAGCATCTATTCTTTATTAATCTGAAAAGATACGCGTTCATATTTTCAATGCGATCCATAGAATCACGTTTCGCCCATAAGTCGGTAAACACATCTTGTGTTATGTTTTCTGCATCCTCTTCCAGTATTACAAATTCTTTTGCAAACCGAACCAGTTTTGAATAATAAGTAAGATACAATTCTGAAAAATCCATAGCTGTGTTTCTTTAGATTAGTATTCAGTTATCAAAAATCTTGTGATGCAAATATAGAGATGAAAAAAGCCTACTCCTTATTGGAAGTAGGCTATAAAGTAGACGTTTTTGAACATCTTTTCTAGATAATACATTAGTATTCAACGCATTAACAAACAACCATTTTAAGGTTTTGGTAAACCAAATAGAATCATTTTTGGGACAAAGAACCAAGCTTTTTCACCTCTTCTTCGAAGATATTTCCATCCAATAAAGACATTCTCTTCACTTTACTCTTATAATTATAGATCGTTTGTACCGAGTAATGCAAAAAAACAGCAATTTGCGAAACATCTGTAATCCCCATTCGCATCAAAGCAAAAATACGCAATTCTGTATTCAACTGGTCTTTATCCAGTTTATAATAATCTTCCGGTTTCAACAATGAATTAAACTCTTCGACAAAATTAGGATACAATTTTAAGAACGCCTTATCAAAATTGGTATATAATCCTTCCAATTCTTTTTCGAAAGGACGAGAAGAAGATTTGTATAAATCATCAACTTGTCCGGTTTTTATTTTTCGATTTACATTTTTCCTATATTCATCCAGTTTATTAATGTAAACGGCACACTGGTTCATGAAATAGCCTACATATCTTTCTTTTATTAAATTAGCCTCATCCAAATTCTTGTTCAATGCAACTAACTCTTCATTCATAACATTGAGATTCTTCTTTGCACGGGAAACAATCTTAGTCTGTTTATAAGTAAAATACAAAGTGATAGCAAGAGCCACAACAAACAAACTAGTGAGCAAAATATAAAAACGAAGATTCTGCTTTTGCTTTTCCAGCCTATATAAATAAGTATTTTCTATAATAGGATGAATACGAGCTATTACCGTATTCTTAAAACGGGAATTATAGAAGATAGCATCACTCAGTGCTACTTTAATATAATTATAAGATCTATCGATATCTCCTTTATGGTATAAATTCACGGCTAAAGTCAACAAAGCCTCATTTTCTTTCACTGCCAGTTTTATATCGGTCATAGCAGCTAATATAAGATACTTTTCTTCCAATTCATGCTCTCCGACCAGCCGATATGCTCTTGATAGCCCCATAGACATCATTGCAAACCCATGAGTTCCTGGTTTTTCCTTTTGATAAATTTTAGTCAGTATCTTAAGTGCTTCTTTTGTATTGCCCTGATCCTGAAGCTTTATAGCTCTTTCTTTCGAATATTCTTCCGATGCATCATACAAGATACTCATAACTGTATCTCGATACGCTTCTTTTTCAACCAAATATTCACTGGCAAACCGAGCATCATCTGTATATTTAATCAAATTTTCATAATACCGAATACGATTCCAACAATACAAAGCCTGTAAATGACTAGGTAAATCCGAACAATTGATTGATTTGAAAATATCATTAGCTTGAATAAACAACCCCGATAAGGAATAAACAAAAGCCAGTTGCAGCCTTCCTTCCAGCAAATAGGTTTTATTATCCAGTTTCTTAGCGATCTCAATATTCTCATTAATGTACTGTTCCGCAGAATCGCAGACAAACGTTTCGTATTGATGGAGAATCTCGGAATTCAGACGATACATATCGTCCAAGGTCTTTTGTTCCTTCTTTTTTGCTTTCAGCTCTTTGATAGTAGCTTCCTTCTTTTCTGTATACACAAGACGCTCAGAAATCACTTTATCTAAAACTTTCAATAGAGAATCATTCTCGTTATTTGCATAAAGATTCAACAAAGACCCCAGTAGGATTGTTATAAAGCAAAGTGTGTGTTTCATATCAATGTGTTATATACAATTTGCAAAAAAATGAATTTTCTTTGGGTAATTCGTCAAAAAGAACGTAAATCGTTCTTTTTATTACATCTTTTAACCAAATAAGAACGGATATATACCATAAAAGAAGAAGATTCTCCAGAGTAGCACTGAAATAAAAACGGACTTGAAATAAAGCAAGTTAAAAAATACTTTTTTGTAACCCCGACTTTGCAAAAAACATGAATATTAATCCTATATTTGCAGCCGTTAAAAGAGAAAGATGAAACAAAGCTTAAAATACGGACTATTTCTGGTACTTGCTTTGCTGATCCATGTTGTTTCCAATGAAGCAATGGAAGATAACTGCAGAGTATCCCCCCCGACATATCGCCAGGAGAAGTGCTACGTATCTCAGGATCATCCTGTTCATAATGCTCTTGAACGTCTTCATTATTTCTATTCTACCCAGTCTTGTGATATGAGTCATGCGGATGTTGCACACATCCCTACAGATAAAAGCGTGCAATTGCTGATTACTTATTTCCGTGAATACAAAAGCCAGCAAAACACGTCTCAGACTCATTCACTCCATATTCCCAAGTACTTTTACGATCCTATTACATATTATATATATGGTTTAAGGAAGATCGTCATTTAGACGGTACAATCCATTATCTTATTCGTCAATTCATTACAGTTGGTTTCATCCGGGTGTGGAGAAACTAATTGTTTATTTCTATATAATATTCAATCTAAACAGCTATTGAAATTATGAATTTTACATTTTTAGTTGTTGTTTTACTGACAGCGCTCGCTTTTGTCGGTGTAGTAATAGCCCTTTCACGAGCTATTTCACCACGTTCGTACAATGTACAAAAGTTTGAAGCTTATGAATGTGGTATACCAACGCGTGGTAAATCATGGATGCAGTTCCGTGTAGGTTACTACCTGTTTGCCATCCTGTTCCTGATGTTCGACGTGGAAACAGCTTTTCTGTTCCCTTGGGCAGTAGTAATGCATGACATGGGACCTCAGGGGCTCGTTAGTATTCTCTTCTTCTTTATTATTTTGGTTCTGGGCCTTGCTTATGCCTGGAGGAAAGGAGCTTTGGAATGGAAATAACCAAAAAACCGAAAATAAAATCAATTCCGTATGATGAGTTCATCGACAATGAGTCATTGGAAAAGTTGGTCAAGGAACTTAATGCCGGAGGAGCGAACGTTTTTCTTGGGGTTCTGGACGACCTTGTCAACTGGGGACGCAGCAATTCACTGTGGCCGCTTACTTTCGCAACCAGCTGTTGCGGCATCGAATTCATGGCACTGGGTGCCGCGCGTTATGATATGGCCCGCTTCGGGTTCGAAGTAGCACGTGCCAGTCCGCGCCAAGCTGATATGATCATGGTCTGCGGAACAATCACCAACAAGATGGCACCGGTACTGAAACGTTTGTACGATCAGATGCCCGATCCGAAATATGTAGTTGCCGTAGGCGGATGTGCTGTCAGCGGAGGGCCTTTCAAGAAGTCTTATCATGTGCTGAATGGAGTAGATAAGATTCTTCCGGTCGATGTATATATCCCCGGATGTCCGCCCCGCCCGGAAGCTTTCTATTACGGCATGATGCAACTACAACGCAAAGTGAAAATAGAGAAATTCTTTGGTGGAACGAACAGAAAAGAGAAGAAACCGGAATTTATGAAATGAAGAATGAGGAACGAAGAATTATGCAAGAAATACAATTTATAGTCCCTGCAGCGTTACACGACGAAATGCTGCGCTTGCGAAATGAAAAACAGATGGACTTCCTTGAAAGCCTCACTGGTATGGACTGGGGAGTAGCAGACGAAAAAGACGCACCGGAGAAACTCCGTGGTTTAGGCGTTGTCTACCATCTGGAATCGACTGTTACGGGAGAACGGATAGCACTGAAAACAGCCGTTACCGACCGTGAACGACCGGAAATTCCGTCAGTCAGCGATATATGGAAAATAGCCGACTTCTACGAACGTGAAGTGTTCGACTACTATGGCATTGTTTTCGTAGGGCATCCCGATATGCGCCGCCTTTACTTACGTAATGACTGGGTAGGATACCCCATGCGTAAAGATAATGATCCGGAGAAAGATAATCCGCTTTGTATGACTAACGAAGAGACGTTCGATACAACACAGGAAATAGAACTTAATCCGGACGGAACGATTAAAAACAGAGAAATGAAACTCTTTGGAGAAGAAGAGTATGTAGTCAACATTGGCCCGCAACACCCTGCAACTCACGGTGTAATGCGCTTCCGCGTTTCTCTTGAAGGTGAAATTATTCGTAAGATCGATGCTAACTGCGGTTATATCCATCGGGGTATCGAGAAAATGAACGAGAGTCTTACATATCCGCAGACATTGGCATTGACTGACCGCCTCGACTATCTGGGCGCACATCAGAACCGTCACGCTTTGTGTATGTGCATCGAGAAAGCGATGGGCATCGAAGTGAGTGACCGTGTCAAATACATTCGTACAATTATGGATGAGCTGCAACGTATCGACTCTCACTTACTGTTCTACTCCGCCCTCGCCATGGACCTTGGAGCACTGACTGCTTTCTTCTACGGATTCCGTGACCGTGAAAAAATTCTCGATATTTTTGAAGAGACTTGCGGCGGACGTCTGATCATGAACTACAATACCATCGGCGGTGTACAGGCCGACCTTCATCCTAACTTCGTCAAGCGGGTAAAAGAATTTATCCCTTATATGAGAGGTATCATTCACGAATACCACGACATATTTACCGGCAACATTATCGCTCAGAGCCGTATGAAGGGCGTCGGAGTGTTAAGCCGTGAAGATGCAATCTCATTCGGTTGCACCGGGGGTACAGGCCGTGCTTCGGGCTGGGCTTGCGATGTACGTAAGCGGATACCGTACGGTGTATATGACAAGGTAGACTTCCAGGAAATTGTTTATACGGAAGGAGACTGTTTCGCCCGTTATCTGGTACGTATGGACGAAATCATGGAGAGTCTGAAGATTATAGAGCAGTTGATAGACAACATTCCCGAAGGCCCGTATCAGGAAAAGATGAAACCGATCATCCGCGTTCCCGAAGGCAGTTATTATGCCGCCGTAGAAGGAAGCCGCGGAGAATTCGGAGTCTTTCTCGAAAGTCAGGGTGACAAGATGCCTTATCGCCTGCACTATCGTGCTACGGGATTGCCACTTGTTGCTGCAATCGACACGATTTGCCGCGGAGCGAAAATTGCCGACTTGATTGCCATCGGAGGAACACTGGACTATGTAGTTCCGGACATCGACCGATAAACAAGAGATAAACAAGTATTAAGTATAAGGTATTAAGTATTAACCGACTATACAATACGCTATATGCCGCATGGAATTAATACTTAATACTTAAAACCTAATAATTAAAAAATATATGTTCGACTTTAGTATAGTAACAAACTGGATACATGAGCTGCTGCTCTCCGTTATGCCGGAGGGATGGGCCATCTTTATAGAGTGCGTAGCTGTCGGCGTGTGCATCGTTGCGCTATATGCTATTCTGGCTATCGTACTGATTTACATGGAACGTAAAGTCTGTGGTTTCTTCCAGTGCCGCCTCGGTCCGAACCGTGTCGGTAAATGGGGTTCTATTCAAGTGGTATGCGACGTACTCAAGATGCTGACCAAGGAGATTTTCACTCCAAAGGATGCCGACCGCTTCCTCTACAATCTGGCTCCATTCATGGTAATTATTGCCTCGTTCCTCACTTTCGCTTGTATTCCTTTTAATAAAGGAGCGGAAATTCTGAATTTTAATGTGGGCGTATTCTTCCTGCTGGCAGCTTCCAGCATCGGTGTGGTAGGTATTCTGCTTGCCGGTTGGGGTAGTAACAACAAGTTTTCGCTGATCGGTGCCATGCGAAGCGGCGCACAGATCATCAGTTATGAGTTGTCAGTGGGTATGAGCATCATGACGATGGTCGTACTGATGGGCACCATGCAGTTCTCCGAAATCGTAGAAGGACAGGCTGACGGATGGTTTATCTTCAAAGGACATATTCCTGCCGTTATCGCTTTCATCATCTATCTCATTGCCGGAAATGCAGAATGTAACCGTGGCCCGTTCGACCTTCCCGAAGCGGAAAGTGAATTGACGGCCGGATATCATACGGAATATTCCGGTATGCACTTCGGTTTCTTTTATCTGGCGGAATATCTGAATCTGTTTATCGTAGCCAGCGTGGCCGCTACCATCTTTTTGGGAGGCTGGATGCCATTGCATATCGTCGGCTTGGACGGATTCAACGCTGTTATGGACTATATTCCCGGCTTCATCTGGTTCTTTGCCAAGGCATTCTTCGTTGTATTCCTTTTAATGTGGATCAAATGGACTTTCCCACGCCTGCGTATCGACCAGATTCTGAATCTGGAATGGAAATATCTGGTTCCTATTTCTATGGTAAACCTATTATTAATGGCATGTTGTGTTGCCTTTGGCTTCCACTTCTAAAATAAGAATTATGGAATATAAAGATCAAAAATATACGTACTTGGGAGGACTGATACATGGTATCAGCACTCTGGCAACGGGTATGAAAACCAGTATCAAGGTATACTTCCGCAAAAAAGTAACCGAACAGTATCCTGAAAACCGGAAAGAGCTGAAAATGTTCGACCGGTTCCGTGGTACACTGGCAATGCCCCACAATGAGAATAACGAACACCGCTGTGTAGCCTGCGGATTGTGTCAGATAGCTTGTCCGAACGATACAATCACCGTAACCAGCGAAACGATCGAGACTGAAGACGGCAAGAAGAAGAAAATCCTGGCAAAATATGAATATGACCTCGGAGCTTGTATGTTCTGCCAACTGTGTGTCAACGCTTGTCCGCATGATGCCATCACGTTCGACCAGAACTTCGAACATGCCGTCTTTGACCGGACGAAGCTTGTCCTGCAACTGAATCATACCGGTAGTAAAGTAATTGAAAAGAAAAAAGAAGTTTAGATATGGGATCAACACTTGAAACAGTAGTATTCTACTTTTTGGCAGCATTTATTATTGCAATGTCCATCATGACGGTGACTACCCAACGTATTGTCCGCTCAGCCACCTATCTGCTCTTCGTGCTCTTCGGCACGGCTGGCATCTATTTCCTGCTGGGTTACACCTTTCTGGGGTCTGTCCAGATTATGGTTTATGCCGGTGGTATCGTCGTCCTTTATGTATTCTCCATCCTGCTGACCAGTGGAGAAGGTGACCGCGCCGAGAAACTGAAACGAAGCAGGTTTCTGGCAGGACTCTTTACGATGGTTGCCGGTTTAGCGATTATCTTGTTTATCACCCTGAAGCATAACTTCCTGCAAACGACCAACCTGGTTCCGCTGGAAATAAACATCCACACCATTGGTAATGCTTTATTAAGCAGTGACAAATATGGTTATATATTGCCTTTCGAAGCAATCAGTATTTTATTGCTGGCTTGTATCATCGGTGGTATCATGATCGCCCGAAAAAGATAAATAAGTAAGTATTAACTATTAAGTATCAGGTATTAGGCTGCGCAATGAACCGCAAGGAATTAATACTTATTACTTAAAACCTAATAATTTCAGATATGATACACATGGAATATTATCTGGTAGTTTCTACCATCATGATGTTTGCAGGAATCTATGGGTTCTTTACCCGCCGTAATACGCTGGCTATCCTGATTTCTGTAGAGTTAATGCTGAACGCCACGGACATCAACTTCGCCGTGTTCAACCGTTTTCTCTTTCCGGGAGGCATGGAAGGCTATTTCTTTGCACTCTTTTCCATCGCCATTTCGGCTGCGGAAACGGCTATAGCTATCGCCATCATGATTAACATTTACCGCAACCTCCGAAGCATTCAAGTCCGCAATCTGGACGATCTGAAGTGGTAGTGCCAAAGCGGCACGACCCAATTTCCATTCGGATGGATATCGTGATAAATATGAACAATAATAAAACAAGTAATTAAAATAAACTGTATGGAACTAACAATTCTAATACTCCTTCTTCCCTTCCTCTCCTTCCTCATTCTGGGAATCGGAGGAAAATGGATGTCTCATCGGACAGCGGGTGCTATCGGTACGCTGATACTGGGAGCAGTAGCAGTACTATCGTACGTTACGGCTTTCCAATATTTCTCCGCCCCTCGTTTGGAAGACGGAACATTTGCCACATTGATACCTTATAATTTTACGTGGCTTCCTTTCACCGAGACTTTACGATTTGATCTGGGCATTCTGCTAGATCCTATATCCGTGATGATGCTGATTGTCATTTCTACCGTGTCACTGATGGTGCATATCTACTCCTTCGGCTACATGAAAGGTGAGACGGGCTTTCAACGTTATTACGCTTTCCTGTCCCTGTTTACGATGTCTATGCTGGGACTGGTTGTTGCCACAAACATTTTCCAGATGTATCTTTTCTGGGAACTGGTGGGTGTCAGTTCTTATCTGCTGATCGGTTTTTACTATACAAAGCCTGCTGCCATTGCCGCTTCCAAGAAAGCGTTCATTGTCACCCGCTTTGCAGACTTAGGCTTCCTTATCGGTATTCTGATTTACGGATACTACGGTGGCACATTCGGCTTCACACCGGATACGGTATCATTGATCAGTGGCGGCGCTTCCATGCTTCCATTGGCTTTGGGACTGATGTTTATCGGTGGCGCCGGAAAGAGTGCCATGTTCCCGTTGCATATCTGGCTGCCCGATGCCATGGAAGGTCCTACTCCTGTCAGTGCCTTGATCCATGCGGCTACGATGGTAGTTGCCGGCGTTTATCTGGTAGCGCGTATGTTCCCGCTTTTCATTGCTTATGCACCGGACACCTTACATATGATTGCCTGGGTAGGTGCTTTCACCGCCTTTTATGCAGCAAGCGTGGCTTGCGTACAATCGGATATCAAACGTGTGCTGGCCTTCTCGACCATTTCACAGATTGGTTTTATGATGGTAGCACTGGGCGTTTGTACTTCTATGGACCCGCACCACGGAGGACTGGGATATATGGCTTCCATGTTCCACCTCTTCACACACGCCATGTTTAAGGCATTACTCTTCTTGGGTGCCGGCAGCATTATCCATGCAGTACATTCCAACGAAATGTCAGCCATGGGAGGACTACGCAAATACATGCCTATTACTCACTGGACATTCCTGATTGCCTGTCTCGCCATTGCCGGTATTCCTCCGTTCTCCGGTTTCTTCTCAAAAGATGAGATTTTGGCTGCCTGCTTCCAATATAGCCCTGCAATGGGTTGGGTGATGACAGTAATCGCCGCAATGACCGCCTTCTATATGTTCCGCCTCTACTACGGCATCTTCTGGGGGGCCGAGCCGCCCCGGGCAAGCTCCCATTCGGATCATAGCACACCGCACGGAAACTTGGAAGCGGCACCTTGTCGCCCGCATGAGAGTCCGTTGGCTATGACTTTTCCGTTGATATTTCTGGCGGTTGTTACCTGCCTTGCAGGATTCATTCCTTTCGGACATTTTATCAGTTCGAATGGAGAGTCTTACTCTATTCACCTCGATCTGTCGGTAGCTGTCACAAGCGTTGTAATTGCGATTATTTCTATCGGGATTGCCACATGGATGTATAAGAATGCCAAACAGCCTGTTGCCAATGCACTTGCCAAACGGTTCAATGGATTGTGGACAGCTGCTTATCATCGTTTTTATATTGATGATATATACCAGTTTATTACGCATAAGATCATCTTCCGTTGCATTTCGACTCCTATCGCATGGTTCGACCGTCATGTAGTGGATGGATTCTTTAATTTCCTGGCATGGGCTACGAATACGACAAGCGACGAGATACGTGGTTTTCAAAGCGGTCAGGTACAGCAATACGCATACGTGTTCCTTTGCGGAGCGCTGGCGCTTATCCTGCTGTTAGTTCTATAGCAAGTATTAACTATCAGGTATTAGATATTAAGCTGCGCAACAAGTCGCTGCGAATTAATACTTAAAACTTAATAATTCAATTATGAATTTTTTATCAATCTTCGTACTCATCCCCTTACTGATGCTTGCCGGACTTTGGGCAGCACGGGGAATCAAAGCGATTCGGGGGGTTATGGTTACCGGCGCATCGGCACTTCTGATTGCCTCCGTCGTACTTACCTTTATGTATTTGGGAGAACGCAGTGCCGGCAACACGGCAGAAATGCTATTCCGTGCGGATACACTCTGGTATGCACCGCTTCACATCTCCTACTCGGTAGGCGTTGACGGTATTTCGGTAGCCATGTTGTTATTGTCTGCCGTTATTGTATTCACAGGTACTTTCGCCTCCTGGCGTCTGCAGCCTCTGACAAAAGAATATTTCCTTTGGTTCACACTGTTGTCTATGGGAGTCTTCGGATTCTTTATATCCATCGACTTATTCACCATGTTCATGTTCTACGAAATCGCGCTGATTCCTATGTACCTGCTGATCGGTGTATGGGGTTCGGGACGTAAAGAATATGCAGCCATGAAGCTGACCCTTATGCTGATGGGCGGTTCCGCTTTCCTGCTGATCGGTATTCTCGGAATCTATTTCGGTTCGGGAGCTACCACCATGAACCTGCTGGAAATAGCACAGCTACATAATATTCCTTTTGCACAGCAATGTATCTGGTTCCCGCTTACCTTCCTCGGGTTCGGTGTGCTGGGTGCTCTTTTCCCGTTCCACACATGGAGTCCCGATGGTCACGCTTCCGCCCCGACAGCTGTATCCATGCTTCACGCCGGAGTACTGATGAAACTGGGAGGTTACGGATGTTTCCGTATCGCCATGTATCTGATGCCGGAAGCCGCTAACGAACTTTCATGGATATTCCTGATACTGACAGGTATCTCCGTTGTTTACGGAGCATTCTCCGCTTGCGTACAGACAGACTTGAAATACATCAACGCTTACTCTTCCGTTTCTCACTGCGGACTGGTACTTTTCGCCATTCTGATGCTGAATCAGACTGCTGCGACAGGAGCCATTCTTCAGATGCTTTCCCACGGATTGATGACAGCCTTGTTCTTTGCCCTGATCGGTATGATTTATGGACGTACACACACACGTGATGTCCGCGAGCTTACCGGATTAATGAAAGTAATGCCGTTCCTCAGCGTATGTTATGTGATTGCCGGTCTTGCCAATCTCGGTTTGCCGGGATTAAGCGGGTTCATTGCCGAAATGACTATCTTCGTAGGTTCTTTCCAGAACAACGACGTATTCCACCGTACACTGACCATTATCGCTTGTTCATCCATCGTGATCACGGCAGTCTATATCCTGCGTCTGGTAGGCAAGATTCTGTACGGTACCTGCACCAACAAACATCATCTTGCGCTGACAGACGCAACCTGGGATGAACGGGTAGCTGTTATCTGCCTCATCGTTTGTGTAGCCGGACTGGGTATGGCTCCTTTCTGGGTAAGCCACATGATTGGTGAAAGTGTACTCCCTGTAGTCTCACAACTCATCCCATAACCTTTATTTTTTAATCTTTAATTCTTAATTTATAAAGATGGATTATTCACAATTTCTACATATGCGGGAAGAACTGTCGCTCGTAGCAGTTTTACTATTGCTGTTCCTTGCCGATCTCTTCATGAGTCCGGACGCACACAAACAAAAAGGGACGAGACCCGTTTTGAACACCATGCTGCCAGTTATCCTGATGGCCATCCATACAGCGATCAATCTGGTTCCAGGCACAGCTGCCGACATTTTTGGCGGTATGTATCACTATGTACCCATGCACACGGTTGTCAAATCAATCCTGAACATAGGCACGCTGATTGTTTTCCTGATGGCACACGAATGGATGAAACGCGACGATACTTCATTCAAGCAAGGTGAGTTCTATGTACTTACACTCTCCACCCTGTTCGGTATGTATCTCATGATTTCCGCCGGACACTTCCTGATGTTCTTCATCGGACTGGAGACAGCTTCCATCCCGATGGCAGCCTTGATCGCTTTCGACAAATACCGCCATAACTCCGCTGAAGCCGGTGCCAAGTATATCCTTACCGCACTTTTCTCCAGCGCACTGTTACTGTTTGGTCTGTCAATGATTTACGGTTCCGCAGGAACACTGTATTTCGATGATCTTCCTGCTCATATCGATGGAAATCCGTTGCAAATCATGGCTTTTGTATTCTTCTTTACCGGTATGGCGTTCAAGCTCTCTCTGGTTCCGTTCCATTTATGGACGGCAGACGTTTACGAAGGTGCACCGAGTACGGTTACCGCCTATCTGAGTGTTATCTCCAAAGGTTCGGCAGCATTTGTGCTGATGGCAATTCTGATCAAAGTATTCGCACCGATGATACATGACTGGCAAGAAGTACTTTACTGGGTGACTATCGCTTCTATCACCATCGCCAATATATTCGCTATCCGCCAGCAGAATCTGAAGCGTCTGATGGCGTTCTCCAGTATTTCGCAGGCAGGATATATCATGCTGGGTGTAATCGGAGGAACGGCACAGGGAATGACCGCCATGGTATATTACATACTTGTATATGCCGCTGCCAATCTCGGAGTATTTGCCGTCATCACTATCATAGCATTACGCAGTCAGAAGTTTACCCTCGAAGATTATGCGGGACTCTACAAAACGAACCCGAAAATGGCTTTTCTGATGACTATTTCGCTGTTCTCACTGGCAGGTATTCCTCCGTTTGCCGGATTCTTCTCGAAGTTCTTTATTTTCATGGCAGCTTTCGAAGCGGGCTTCCACTTGCTGGTATTCATTGCACTGGTTAATACCGTGATTTCATTGTACTACTATCTGCTGATTGTAAAAGCAATGTATATCATGCCTTCCGATAACCCGATTCCGACTTTCCGCAGCGACCGCTGTACAAAGTGGGGACTGGCGCTCTGCACACTGGGCATCATCGGACTGGGTATTGCAAGTATCGTATATCAGTCTATCGATAAACTATCATTCGGAATATAAGAAACCGACTCTTTGGGGCTGACTTTTTAGTCAGCCCCATCATTCTTGTCTATTCTTCCGACATCACCACAAAACAGGGAAGGCTAAACCAAAAACGCGAACCCTTTCCCGGTTCGGATTCCACCCCTATCTTTCCGCCCATTTGTTCCACAATACTTTGGCAGATGGAGAGCCCCAGGCCCGTGCCGTGTACAAAGGAGTTCAACTTCACAAAACGTTCAAAAATATGTGCCTGACTCTCTGCGTCAATACCAACTCCCGTATCTTGTACATAGAACTCCAGTTCTTCTCCTTTCTGCTTATATCCCACACGGATACTTCCCTCCGAGGTAAACTTAATCGCATTGTTCACAAAATTGGAGATTACCTGGTGCAGTCGGTTACGGTCACTAATAATGCGGCATTCCGCAAGATGCGGATCGAACATCAGTTCGACATTCTCCTTCACCTTCATTTGCATGGAGCGGACAATATCTTCACAGAGCATATTCACGTCTACATCTCCGTTGGTAAACTCAAATGTACCCGCTTCAATCTTAGACAGGTCGAGTATATCCGAAATCAGTTGTAAAAGCAGGTCATTGTTCTCCTTCACAATCTGAATATACTCCCGTCGTTCCTCTATATTTTCCGTATCGACGAGCAAGTCGGAGAAGCCGACGATGGCATTCAGAGGAGTACGTATTTCGTGGCTCATGTTAGCAAGGAAAGCACTTTTGAGACGGTCCATCATTTCGGCTTTGTCACGTGCCAGGATCAATTCTTTCTCCGTCTCCTTCAGTTCGGTAATATCATAGTTGATACCGATGATTTCCACTTCGTTTTCCTCCGGATTGTATGTCGTAACGACTACATTCATACGTATCCAGTTCCATTCATTCTTCTTGCCGGGACGGTAGATTCGCATTTCTCCCTGAAAGTGCTTCCGGTTTCCTTTTCTGACCTCCCGATAGAAATCAAAAATACGTTCACGGTCTTCGGGATGCATATTACGATAGACTCCCACCACGTCCGCCAATGGAGTATCCTCTTCTTCACCTAAATTTTTATACCATTGTTTAATGGCATATCCCTTCCGGTTCAGCAGATTCAACTTGGCATATCCCACCTTTGCATAATCCGATATGAGCAGGAAGAAATTCTCAAAATCACGAATACGGTTCATCGCATCAATCTGCTCCGTATTATCAATGCTAATCAGGATATAGCCGTTAAAGTTTCCTTCGTTATCATAGAGCTTGCTGACTTTCGTATATATATCTATCGTATCCCGACGATCGGGGTGATAATAACCTTCTGCCCGTTCAAAAGAGTAATTCAGACGGAAGTCTACCAAATCTTCATCCCGCACACGGTCACGGATATGCTGCGGTACGTTCGGATTCTCAAAGAAGTTGACTCCTATCACATCCTGTTTATTTTCTACACCGAATATTTCCAGATCCTTATTATTCAGGTCAATCAGGAATCCATCCTTATCATAGATTTCCACTCCTGCCGGGATATTGGCAAAGATACTCTTAAAAAGCTTCTCACTACGGTCCAGTGCCCTATTGGTCTTCACGGCCTCCGTGGAATCTGTAAACAGACCTACCACTTCATCTTTTTCCGGAGAATAAACTATCCAATGGGTATAAAGCTCTGTCTGCGGGAAAAAGATATCCTTTTCCCTGTATGAATTGTTATCCAGCACTTCTTTCAGAAAGAGGAGCTGTGAAGAAAAATCCGGATATATTTCAGAGGCCAAGACTCCTATATACGTTTCGGCAGGTCGGGCAAAGAAGCGGGAACAGGCCTTGTTGACATCCGTTATCTTATAATCAAGAAGCTGACCGTTTTCATCACGGACGACAGACATCCGTATATAACCTAACGGCATAAAATGGAACAGATTGCTTAAAAAAGACTGTTCGCGGACAACACGATCTTTGGCCTTGCGCAATTCGATGCAAATACTGATGATATTCGCCAATGAAGAGAACCATTGAAAATCCTCATTGCTCCATTCACGATACGATTCGACCAGATCTATACCCATAAATCCCCATACACGGTCACCTGCCATCAAAGGAGCGACCATCAACGAACAAATACCTTGAGCGTCAAGGAATTTATATTCATTCTCCGCTTCTTCGGGCAACTGTTTCAAGGAAGTCAGTATGATGGGTTTGCCAGATAGAATCTGCTCACACCACCATCGGGTTTCATTAACCGGAATGGACTGCTGCTTGTTTTTCTCTTTGGAAACACCTTCCGAAACGACTTCATACGTGCAACTATGATGCGTATAGTCTTCGTTATACTCAAAGATATACACACGACCGCCTTGATAGAGGCTCAGCACGTCATTCAATATCTCCATAATACAAGAATCTACATCGTCATCATGGAGGAAGCGAAGCAAAGACTGTGATATATAGTTTTGCCGGCGTAACAGGTCGTTTACACGCCGGAGGGTATTTTTCTGTTCCACTTCTTTAGGCGCCTCAACACGCTGGATGACGCCAAAAGATTTGTCACCTCCATTGGTTCCGGTACCTTTCTCACGAAGAGCCAGACGGGTATGCAGCCAAACTTCACCATTTTTTAAACAGATGGGAAAGGTTTGTTCATAAAAGTCTTTATGGATATTTGCATTGGCCCGAAATTCCTGTACTATCTGTTCGCGGTAATCCTCACGTATCAAATTCTGGAAATCCATGAAAGAGATGGTATCTCCTTCCAGTCCCAAAAGATCACAAAGAAAATCAGAGCAGACATAATGCCCAGCCAAAAAGTCCGCTTCCCACCATCCTATCTGAGCCAAAGAAGACATTTTACAGTATCGCTCGTAGTTTGTTTGCATAAGTGATTGATCGTATAATAATGAATAGCAAATATACGAAAAAGAAAATCAGCGAAACATATAATATCTGAAATAATTCATAATAGAAGAGAGAGGATAGTAGCAGGGATAGCCAGGGAGGTAAAAGCGTAATAAACGCATCTCATTATTATATGATTTGGCACGGATTACGCGGATTACACGGTTTTAGTAAATCATAACCGTGCAATTCGTGCAATCCGTGCCCGAAAAGTAATACCTACTGTGAAAAAGAACCGTTGGCTACTTCATCAGAATGCTGATAAATTATAGCCTGTCCAGCCGAACAGAGAAGCGTCTGCACCTGTATTGTCTGCCGATTCGACAAATGTATTCAGTTCGCCGTTCTGCTTCAATCCTGTGAGACTTAATGTACTTGTGATGTTAATGCTGGATTCTATGTTTCCTGCACCTTTGCTGTCTTTCATATCAACCAGGTCGATAGCACCACCCGTACCCTTAACCAATGCATTGGTGATGGTAGCTTTTGCTCCGCGACGAATCTTGATTACATCCTGCATACGGTCTACGTTATCGGCAGTGTTGGCAGCATTATTCACGATAGTCATGTTTTCCACCTTAAAGTCAGACTGACGCAGGTGATCCGGATACAGACCGTCCATGTTACCGTCGGCTTCGATGCCGCGGGGATCGGCTTCCGTACTTGTGTAGTCGCTTTCCCAAACGCCATAGCAGTTCTTCAACGTACCGCAATAGCCTTGTGTGAAGTCGAACATATCGTCATCCGGATTAACAGCCAGCAGATTGGTCACATTTACTGTTCCACCAAAGAACTCGATTGCATCATCGGCACTTTCCAGTACGTAGATATTTTCAATCTTTGTTCCGTTGCCGACACCGTTCAAGGTCAGTCCGTTGTGTTCGATGTCTGCTGTGGAACGTGCACCTGCATAGCAGATTTTCACGTAAGTCAATGAACCGGAGTTGTCATCAGCTGCGCTGCCGCCGTATTTATAGTCATTGTTGATTTCCGTCAGTGCCGTATCGCTCTTGTCGGTCTTTGAACCGGAAATAGGTGCTTTACCATTGATGATCACGCCACCCCAATATCCAGATACCGGGCTGGTGGTATTTGCCGTAAAGACGATTGGTTTATCGGCCGTACCATCGGCATAGAGTTTACCTCCCTGCGCTACCAGCAGGTAACTGCTGAAACCTTCACGCGCCTTGATGGTAGTTCCGGCAGGGATATTCAGGCGACCGCCGTCGGCGATGATAACCGTTCCGTTCAGAATGTATTCTTTGGCATCCAGTGTCTGTTCACCGGTCAGTGTACCGGACAGGATATTTTCGCCTACCACGATAGAGCTACCTGTTCCTCCGCCATTTCCACCGTTACCGTTTCCATTGTCATCTCCGTCACTATCACTACTACACGCAGTGAATGTCAGTGCAGTTGCCATAGCGGCAAATGTCATAAAGTTTACAAACAATCTTTTCATTTTGCTTTAATAATTAGTTAAATAATCTTATTTCATTATCCGGTTTAAAATGTGCACGACACTCCCAGACTGATATTTATTCCTTTTTTATAATCGCTGAGTACTACCTTCTCTCCGCTTTCGTTGGCTTTGCGGCTCAACTTATAAGAGGGATTCAGCAGATTGCGGGCTTTCAGCGTAAGTGAGACATACTTGTTGAGTTTGGCTTGCGAAACGAAGTCAAGCGTCATCATTCCCTGCTCCATGATGTCTTGGTAGCCTTGCGTACCGATGGTATAAATCTTATCGCTGACATAGTTGAGTACCAATGTATTAATGAAGCTATGATTTCCTTTCGTGAAGTTGTGGGACAAGTCGAAATTGGCGATCCAGGGAGCGGCCCCTTCCAGTTGCGATCCGGTGGTAACCGTTGCCAGAGGCATTTTCGCATTTGTATAGATGTACGATCCGTTCAAGCCGAAAGAGAGCTTGTTCATTCCGTTTGCCGCACTGCTTAGCGGACGGACAAACAGATTCTTACGTACTTCTACTTCCACTCCGGCTACTGTTGCCTTATCGGCTATATTTTCATACGAAAGGTATCCTCCGGCACTTGCCACTTCAATGCGTGAGATCGGATTCTTGATGAGTTTATAAAAAGCTGTCAGAGAGATCAGTTCAGTGGGGGTAGGATTAAAGTCCCATTTCAAATCGACGTTATAGTTGTCCGAAGGCTTCAGGTTTGCATTTCCCTGACTGTTGAAATTCACACCTACGTAGCGATAAGGAGAAATTTCCTTAGCTTGCGGCAGCGTATATGTTTTGCTCGCTCCGAGACGCAAGGAGTGTTTTTCACTCAGATTGTATTTCAGATTCAGACTCGGGAGAAAGAAATCCTTTTGAATCGTGTTGCTTCCTTCCGATCCGCCTTTATTCACATTGTAGTCTACCTGAATATCCACATTGTCATACTTCATTCCTACATTTACAATCCAACGGGGAGTAAACTGGTAGGTGGCTTCCGCATAAGCGGAATGGATATTCTTGGTGACCGAATACTTATCAATGTTCTTCTGAACGGCAAACCGTCCGGAAGAGAGATTCTGCTGATTATAATAATCGTCGAGTGAGAAATTATCCAATGAGGGGATGGAAGAAGCGTGTCCTACTGTGAGGTTGTATTCAGTCGCCTTGAAATTGTCGTCTACAAATCGGCCTGTATAGCCCAAGCGTATATTAGAGATTTCTTCTACGTTATCTTTCAGACGGTAGATGAGTCCTGCCTTTACGTTGATGTCATCTTCGTCCAAAGTGGAGAAATACCGTTGCTGGGAGTTGCCTCTGAGTAAGGTATATCCTTCTTCCGCTTTGGTTATGTTGTTAATTCGGCGGTCGGGTTCATTGCCTTTCACGATATTATAAGAAGCACCGGCATCCAGACTCAATGTTTTGGTCAGTCCCCAGTTAGTCATCAGCTGGTTAACGATTAGTAAGTTGTCATTCGCTTGCTGGCGACGGGTAAATCCCTGATTATCATAATCGTCACTGAAGATGGAGTTTTTACCGGTATAGTCTCCTACGGATTGCACATTGGCATGAATCATCATGAAGTTATAACTCATGTGGTGACGGTTCTGCATATCATAATCCACATTGGCCAGTGCCAGTTGGCTGATATTCTCAGTGTACTTCTTGCCTGTCATATCTTTGTAGATCGTACCGCTCGTCGTTGTGTTGCGGATAGTTTCATCCGTAAATTGATAATCAGTGGTATGTCCGGCAGTGAGAAAGAAAGAGAGCGGATTCCTGTCTTTTCCTATATGAAACCGCTTTCCGCCGGAAATGCTATAACTCCGGTTTATCTGCAAGCTCTGCTTGGAGGGGTCCAGCTTATTCTTGAATCCCCAGTTGTTCTCATCGGCGGGTTCTGTTGTAGTGGCGAAGCCCAGAAGGTTTACTCCGTCCTGTTTCAGAAAGTCGGCTGTCACAGTCTGCGTGTTCAGTCCTCCGGAAAGGCCGATATTCAGGTTTCCGCTGCCAATCAGTTCTTTGGAAACAATGTCGATTGTCGCACCGCCGACATCACTGATACCTCCTGCATTAAATGCCTTATTGACGCCAACAGACTGGATAATATCCGTGCCGAAGAAGTCGAGAGAGATATTCTTATATTCCGGATCTTCCGAAGGAACGGCAAATCCGTTAAAGGTAGTCGCATTATAGCGGTCGCCCAGTCCACGGACGAAAACATTCTTCACTCCATCCTGTTTGGAGACTCCCGCCACTTTGGTTACAGCCCCTTCCGCATCGGAAACACCTTTGCGTGAAAGCTCTTTGACGCTGACAGCCTGCACGGCAATGACCGCCTTCTGCTGTTCGAGCAATAACATATTCTCATTTTCACGATTCTTCTTTGCTACCACCACAACGTCCGAAAGTTCGTGCGCATCTGTCTCCAACTCCAGATTCAGAATCGCCAGTTTTCCGTTTTCTACACGGACCTTACGACGTACTTCCGTTTTATATCCTACATATTTAATCTCTATATCATACAAACCTTCCAAAACACCGGTACTGTTCAATTCAAAATTACCGTCCATATCGGTCACGGCTCCGGCAGGAGTTCCTACCAACCGTATCGTTGCTCCAATCAAAGGCTCTTTGGAAAGTTTATCTTTCACAGCACCTTTAATCTTAATATTGGCAGCCAATGCGGGAAGAACACACAACAAACAAAAGAAGGCTGCAACTGAAAATCTTAAAAGAAATAGTTTTTTCATCGAACTTCGCTCTACGTTTTTATTACGTCGGCAAAGGTAGACCCAAGAGATTACAATATGAATACGAATCAGATACAATGGTTTGAAATAGCCGTTTCAGGTTTGTTACATCGTGTTACAAACTTGTTATCAATGACTTACCACACTGTTTCAATCCGCTTACCAATGAGGTTTAGTCCTCTTCTACGTAAGATTTAATCCGCATATCAAAAGAATTTATCTCCCGTCATGCACAGAATTAATCGTCTGACTATAGTTAAACTTGCGTCTGACAGTTGTTGTTTTTTCGTCTGACAGTTGTCAGACGAAAAAACAACAACTGTCAGACGATTAGTTTTGTACCTAACGGAGAATAGATGTCACCCCCCCCGAAGAATAAATCTTAGGAAACAAGACTCTAAATTCAACACGATTCTAAGCTAATTATTAGTCAGCCCTAATAGAGAAACAGACTAGTAAAGTATGCGAGGAGACAGAGAAATTAGATCAGTTTCTTTTTCTTCCGGTAGTTCTCGCGAAACTCCTTCGGAGAACAATCTTTTTTCTTCTTAAAGATACGATTAAAATTAGACAGGTTATTGAATCCGCACTCATAACAGATTTCTGCGATAGACATCGTAGAATCTACCAGCAACCGCGAAGCGAATCCCAGTCGGATATCAATAATATAATCGGAAAGGTTCTTCCCCGTACGCAACTTAAAGAAACGGCTGAATGACACATCAGTCATCCCGACCATGCTTGCCAACTGTCCCAATCGGATTTCTTCCTGATAATGGAGATTGATATATTCCTGCACCTTCTGTACCCGGCGGCTATCGGAATGAACATCAATCTTGGCAAAAGAAGAACTGGACAGTGTCCGGGCCTCTTCCTCAAAGAGAGAAAGTTCATACAGGATCGTCATAAACTTGATCACCGCATAGAACCCTTGTTTCTCGGAAGCAAGCGTATCCAGCAACGGATATATCTTAAGTATGGCGGACATCGGGAAACAAAGTCCTTTCTGAGCTTTATCCAGCATCCGGCGGATAGAGTCGAACTGGTTCTTATTGATAAAGCTCTTGAAGAACAGGTCGGAAGAGAATTGGATGGTGATCTCCCGTATCTCTTTGGAGCGGCATTCATTCTGTTCCCATACGTGTTCCAAGTCTTTGCCCGTAATCAGAACCAGATCATAATCTCCTATCACTTCGGAGGAATCTCCCACTACACGCCTGACTCCGGCGGCCTTTTCCGTAAAGTTCAGTTCAAATTCAGAATGGTTATGAATCGGATAGGTAAACTCCGTCTTATAACGTTCTGCAATATAGAAACAGTCTTTGTCGGACAAAGGTGTAATTTCACGGATAATCTGATTGGGTATAGGTGTGTTCATAATCAATAATGGTTAACAGTATGTATCGTTCTTAAAATATATAGTATTCTATCTTTTAAATCAGTGTTCTATCTTCACTCCTATCCGTCGCAGGTCTTCACCCGACGGATTCTGAAAGACGCGCAGGCCGAACTCCGGAATGATGGCAAGTACATGGTCGAACACGTCTGCCTGTATGCCTTCGTAAGCAACCCATACTTTGTTGGCAGAAAAGAAATAAAGTTCCAGCGGAATGCCGGTTTCTGTAGGCTGAAGCTGGCGTACCATACAGGTCATATCCTGATTAACAGTGGGCAGGCTTCGCAAATAATTGGTCAGATAGGCACGAAAAACTCCCAGATTGGTCTGCCTCCGCCCGTTCACCAACACGGAATTATCAATATCATGCTCCTTATTATATTCTTCTACCACTTTCTCCGTTTCATCTACGTAATTTGCCAGCAACTGTATCTTGCGATATTTTTCCAGCATTTCGGGAGTACAAAAGCGCACGCTTGTCATATCGATATTAATGGAACGCTTCACCCGGCGTCCGCCGGACTCCTGCATTCCCTGCCAGTTCTGAAAAGAATCGCTGATCAGCAGGTAAGGAGGAATGGTCGTAATCGTATTATCGAAATTACGCACCTTCACGGTATTCAGCGTTACTTCTATCACTGTGCCGTCCGCACCATATTTCGGCATGGTGATCCAGTCGCCCACCTTCAGCATATTGTTGGCAGAAAGCTGAATACCGGATACAAATCCCATGATACTATCTTTGAAAACCAACATCAGAATAGCGGCAGACGCTCCCAATCCGGTCAGCAAGACCATCGGGCTCTGATTGATCAGAATGCTTATAATAATAATGGCTCCTATAAAGAAAAGAATCACTTGCGCCGTCTGCAAAAGTCCTTTCAACGGTTTGTCCCGATACTGCTCCCGCTCACTGTAGACTTGATAGACAGCCGTAAACAAAGCGCTGATGAAACGAAGAAAAACAGCAATGATATATATCAGACAGAGACGCCGCAGAAAATCGAGCAAATCAGAATCCGCATGCTCGGGGAATGCGATAGGAATGGCGATATAAATCAGGATAGGCGCTACCATCCGGCTGACATTCACCATCACTTTATGGTTGAATACAATGTCGTCCCAGGTAGCTTTGGTCTGCTTCACCAACTTGGCTACCACCCGTAAAATGATTTTACGGCAGATTATGTTAGCCAACAAGGCTATTCCGATAATAAACAGCAATACGATCAGATTATCTATTTTGTCCGCCCATACTTCATCCACACCTGCCGAGAGCAACGTACGGTTGACCTCCTGCATCACGACATTGCCAACATTCTCCGTATCTCCATTTGCCAATGCCACACTCACTGTATCAATCACTTCTTTCATAAAATAGTATCTCTTTTAGTTTATTCCCTTATTAGTTAGTTCCCTTTTATTCATTCTCCTTTGGCCAGATATTCCTGAATGTCCTGCCTCAGCCAGTCGTAGTGGAAGAGTCGCTTATAGGCGACGTTCTTCTTCAACATGATTTCGACATTCACCTGGCTGTTCTGATAACAAGTCAATTCATTCCTGAATTGTTCATTATGTTCCGCCAGTCGTTTGATTTCCTGTTCCCGTTCCCGGCGCAGGGCGGTACAGACGGGAATCAGAAGTTTCATCACGACATTATCCATCACGTGATGTCCCTGCATATATAAATAGGTGGTTTCGGGGACGAGTCCCAGTTCCTTTAATTCCGACCGCAATCCGTTCACTTGGTTGACAGAACCGGGGAAGCGTTTTTTCAGTTCAGCAAGTTTCTGATTAACTCGGTGTTGCAGTGCTTCCAGACTGTGTTCCGGATGTTTCAGACTGATCTCCCTCAAGGCAGTATAAGTATGGAAGTCGTACATCGGGAAAGTATACGTATCCCGTTGACGATAAAACCACACGTTCCACAGGAAAAGCGGGTATACGATTTCCGAATACCGTTTCAGATAAGCGTTGAAATCCAGTATAAAACGGTCGTTCAATGTGGCCTGCACACATACTTCGTGAAGACTTTCGGCAAAGCAGTGATAGTTTTCGATAGCGTATGTGTAGGTTTGGAATATGTACTTGTTCCGGTTGATCTTTCGGGAAGTGTTCGTGGCTCCCTGCAACAGGAAATCATAGTCACTGTCGACACAGGCAATCAGACTTCTGCCCAGTTCGGCGGTATTCAGCGTGTTCATGAGTACCATCTTCTTCCCCTTTGCCAATGAGGTGGCCGAAGGGAGCATCACTTGAAAATAATGCTCGTCATCTTCAAACTCTTCGAGTAATGTGCGCCAGAAAGCAACATCATCATAGCTCTCTACGTAAGCAATGATGCGCCGGCGAGCCTTTTTGGAATACAGCTTGTGGGCAGCATTGAAGTAAGAAGAAGTCAGATTATCGCGTAGTGAAGTTGCCATGTAGAAGTTGTCATTAACAATTAATAGTCGGGGGGAGTCTGAATCCGTCCGCTTCGGTGGAAATATCGCTCACCTCTGTCACTGCATCCAGCCAGCCCTCCATGATGACGGCAGGCGAATGGGTGGTCAGAATGATTTGCACATTGGGATTCAGTTCTCGGATCATTGAAATCAGTTTCTGTTGCCATTCGATGTGCAGGGAGGCTTCCGGTTCGTCCATGAAAAGGACACAGTGGCTGTTGTCCTGCACGAGCACTGTCAGCAGAATCACGAGCATTTGCTTTTCACCGGACGAGAGTTTGTATGGAAACAGCAATTCTCCGTCCTGATAGAAGGCTATGTCATTCCGACGGCGGTCTATCTTTTTGCGGGTGTAGCTGAAAAGTTCGTCAATCATATCCTGAAAACGACGTTTGGCAAGGGAGAGGGTGGCGGCTTTGCTGCGCTGTTCCTCGTCATTGCTGGAAAGCATTTCGATCATCTTATTGCCTATATTGACCTGATAATCGAGATAGCGGCGCTGCAACAGATACAGTTGCCAGTCCAGTTCGGACTTCACGTTCTTGTCTGCCATGCGTGCCGTGAAGTCACCCATAATCAAGGGGCGGTCGTAGCTGCGGATCACATCGTATGGGATATAAGTCGCTGCGGGATTATCAAAGAAGAGGTGTACTCCGTTCTTTGCGTCGCTTTTCATTTCACCGGAGAGCTGTATGTCGCCGGAAAGCTGTTCGAGGTATCCCACCGAACGGTTCAGAATAGTGGTCTTTCCCACTCCGTTGATGCCGGAAAGGATATTCACATCCGGACGCAAATCCCATTGTATATTAAAGCGGGCCCAGAGTCCTTTGATCTCGATCCGCCGGATATAGTCTGCCTGTTGTTCCATAATATTCAATTTTAATCAAGGCAAATATAAACAAATCATGCGACAAATTGGTTACCTTTGCAGCAGTTTTCAATAAAGGTAACAATTAAAAGGTATACACAGACTTATGGGCAATAACAAGAATCTGCACGGACATCTGTTTGCACTCACGGCAAACGTTATGTGGGGACTGATGTCTCCTATCGGCAAATCGGCACTTCAAGAGTTTTCAGCTATCTCCGTCACCACGTTTCGTATGGTAGGTGCGGCAGCGGCATTCTGGATACTTTCCATCTTCTGCAAACAGGAGCATGTGGACCACCGCGATATGCTGAAGATTTTCTTTGCTTCCCTCTTTGCTCTGGTTTTCAATCAGGGGATATTTATCTTCGGGCTTTCGATGACTTCGCCTATCGATGCTTCTATCGTAACGACTACTCTGCCGATAGTTACCATGATTGTGGCAGCCATCTATCTGAAAGAGCCGATTACGAACAAGAAAGTACTGGGTATTTTCGTGGGAGCTATGGGAGCGCTTATCCTTATTATGAGCAGTCAGGCAGCGAGTAGTGGTAACGGAAGTCTGATCGGCGACTTGCTTTGTCTGGTTGCGCAAATCAGTTTCTCCATCTATCTGACGGTGTTCAAGGGGCTGTCTCAGCGATATTCGGCAGTAACCATCAATAAATGGATGTTTATCTATGCTTCGATGTGTTATATTCCTTTCTCTTATCAAGATATTTCGGTCATTCAATGGACCAGCATTCCAATGGTTGCCATTTTGCAGGTATTGTATGTCGTACTGGGAGGAAGTTTCCTTGCTTATCTCTGCATCATGACAGCTCAGAAGTTACTTCGCCCTACAGTGGTAAGTATGTATAACTATATGCAGCCGATTGTGGCTACGATTGCAGCAATCCTCATGGGAATCGGGAGCTTCGGCTGGGAAAAAGGAATCGCCATTACACTTGTGTTTCTGGGTGTGTATATTGTGACGCAGAGTAAGTCTAAGGCGGATTTTGAGAAGGCGGGAAAGGAGTTGTAGGAGTTCCCTCATTCCGATTAAAATAAAGAAAAGCATCAATGGGGATGTGTCGAAACCCTCATAAATTTAGAAGGGGGGACACATTCCCATTGATACTTTTCTTCTATAGATTCAGCTATCTTTAGTTAGCCAGAATCGTTATCTCCGCACCGGACGCAAAATCCTGTCCATTCTGTTCGCTTAAAGCCGTGAAACGGATATAACGTGCCTTCACCGGTTTGTCAAACAAGACTCTCTTTTCTTTGGAGTCCCTTGCGAACGTTCCTTTATTAACAGGCTCTCCCCATTCTTTTCCATCCATGCTGACCTGAATAGAGTAATCCTTGATATTACCGTTTCCTCCATTCTGTCGTGGCAGGTAAGTAAAGCCTTTGATTTCCTTGACTTCACCGGCATCCAGATCTACCCAATGCGGGTATTTGGCAACTGTCACCGAATACATGGTATGCCAGATGGTATTCGGATCACCATCAGTCAGATGAGAAGCATCGCCTTCACCCGATTCCTGACTACTGGCGTATACGACTTGCGTCTGAATGCTTTCTATTTTCTCAAACTTCATCGTGCTGCTGATATCCTTACTATCCTTATACCATGCCTTGATCGTACCTCCGTTACGCATAGGGACAGGCTCTGTGTATTCCTGCACTTTCTTACTTCCGTCAATGCTATAACAAATGACAGCATCTTTCTTTGCCGAAGTCAATTCGACCATTCCGGCAGGGGTACGTGTGATAGACAGAGGAAGATCTCCCGCAGGGGCAACATTGGCAACGACACTCAGTTCCTTACCGGCAGGACGAATGATGAAGCCCATGCTGTGCTGATTGGCAAACACACGGTCGTGTACGAGAGGACCTCCCTGGCCACAACTGTTACCACCCAGACCGGTCACTGCACAATCCAAATGCAGATAGGTATCGCCTGCCTTCGGCAACTGATAAGGATGGGAAGCCAAAATCAAGTCGAGAGCCGAGTACTGAAGTGCCGAAGCCGAAAGACGGTCGGTAGCTACGAAGACAACTCCATTCCCTGCCTGATTGGTCAATGCACACCAGCGAACATCTTCGTGATTGCCCATATCCTGAGGTTTTGGGAAGTTTACGAACTCACCTGCTACGCTATTCGTATACTGTTCGATAAACTGTCCGCTCTTACGGTCGGCATAGTTATCTATCGGTCCGCGTCCATAGTAAGTGAAGTTACTGTATTGTTGTGGAACTTTCATCACATAACCCAAACGTGGCAGAACCAAACTTGAACGATTGGAAGTAATGCTGGACTGCAATTCGATAGAACCGTCCGGATACACTGTCCATATCTGGTTAGTGACAAATTTAAAGTCATTGCTACCGAATTTTCTGTCGGTCAGTTCTTCGATGCTATTCTTACCGGAGCTTGTACCACCCTTAATGCGTGCGGCATTCGGTGCCTGAGATTCTACCGTAAAACTCAATACCAAAGTGCCATTGCCTTTATTCAGTACTTTATATTCAGTTGCTTTATGAATCAGATTGTGCAAACCATGTTCGAACCAGGGGGCATAGAACCAGTTATCATTGTTTGTAAAAGCACGGAGAGCATCGAGCTTCGGACCGTTGCCATCGGCGATAACAGTCTCGTTGCCATACTTCAGACTGTAGATACTTCCGGTTTGCGGGTCAAATATGGCTTCAAAGTCAGCTCCCTTTATAAGGATGCGCTTCGTATCCTTGTCCAGTACGAATCCATCCTGTTTTGCTGCACCGGCAGTTACTTCACTGATGGACGGGCGGTCTGTAGCCTCCTTTATCAAAATCTGTTCTTCTGCCATCGGAAAGCCTTTGGCAGCCCAAGGTCTTTGATCTTTCAGTATAAACTGTAGTTTCATAAAGTACTCAGCATCTTTCTTAAGAGAGGCATGATCATACGGCAGAGTGATCTGTGCACGTTGGCGTGGAGCTATATTGATATCCATCGGTTTACCGGTCATTATCGGTTTACCGTCTTCATAAAGCGAATATACCAACTGGTAATCTTCCGCCAAGTTCTTAAAGTAGTACTTATTGAAGATCTCAAATACCCCCTTTTCTGTATCTATTGCCTTTACGCCGATGTGCTGATATACCTTTTTCACTTCATAGTACTGAGGCTTCGGTTCAAGGTCACCAAACACGATGCCGTTCATTACAAACTGACCATCATTGGGAGTATCGCCAAAGTCTCCACCGTAAGCCAGATAACGGACACCTGTCTTCGGGTCATAATTGTACATAGACTGGTCTACCCAATCCCAAATGGCACCTCCACAGAAGAAATTGGTCGACTCCATAGCTTCCCAGTAATCTATCAGATTACCGCAGGCATTCCCCATTGAATGGGCATATTCGGATATATGGAACGGATACTTGATATCATATTTCCCCTGCACGGCCCCACGTACCCAGCCGATAGACGGATATTGGTTGGAACCCATATCTACAATGTCATTATTACGCTCATATTGCACAGGACGGGAAGTATCAAACTTCTTCAAAGCATCATAAGCCGCCACAAAGTTCTTGCCCGGTCCGGCTTCATTGCCCAACGACCAGATAACGATAGAAGGATTGTTGACATTGGCACGCACCATTTCCATCACACGTGCCACGTGCGCATTTTTCCATTCCACCGGATGAGAGAGGGAGGCAGCACCATAATAATATTCGTGCGATTCTATATTCGCCTCATCTTCGAGATAAATACCGTATTTATTGCACAGGAAATACCAATACGGATCATCCGGATAATGTGAATTACGTACATGATTGATGTTGGCACGCTTCATCAACATAATCTCTTTCTCCATCATCTCACGGGTAATGGCGTGCCCTACTCCCGGATTGGATTCATGTCGGTTCACCCCTTTCAGTTTGACCGTCTTTCCGTTCACATAATAATAACGTCCGGCAAGTCCGAATTCATCTTCGGAAGCAGGAGTATCCTTAATCTCCACTTTGCGGAAACCGACAATGGTGGAAACCATTTCAACGGTTCTGTTCTTCTTATCCTTCAATTCGGCTACCAACGTGTAGCGATACGGAAATTCAGCCGACCACTTATTAGGAGCCTTTACCTTAAGAACAGTCTGAACACTACCGGTTTCATTCGGAGCGATTTTGTCGATCACAGGAGATAAGAATCCATCTACCAAGGTATTCTCATCAGAATACAGTTTGTTGGCATATAAAGAGTAATATACCTTGTAGTCTTTGATGGCTTTCTTATCCAGATTACGGATTTCGGCATTGACAGTCAGAGAACCGTCCGTATAAGTCGCATCCAAATCGGGTGTGGCAACCAAGTCACGGAAATGAACTTTGGGAACCGAGTACAAGGCAACCGTACGGAAGATGCCCGGCAGACGGAACATATCCTGCGCTTCGAGGAAGGAACCGTCCGAACTACGATACACTTCGGCGGCTACGGTGTTCTTGCCTTTCTGTAAATAGGGAGTGATATTGAAATTAGCGGTATTACGCGAATTCTTGGAAAAACCTACGTACTGACCGTTGATCCACAGATAGAAGAATGAATCGACACCATCGAAGCTGATAAAGACTTCGCGTCCGTCCCAGTCCTGCGGGATTTCGAAATCACGGCGGAAGGAACCTACTTCGTTCCGATCCTTGTAAGTAGTCCAGTTGGCAGGAGGAGTACGCATCACGCCTCCGCGCCAGTCATCCACCTTCACGCTGTGCTGGAAGATTACCGGTTGGTTGACGTAGATAGGCGTTCCGTACTTCTGGCTTCCGTCCTTTTGAATGCCATAAATATTCCAGCTTGAAGGCACGGGAATCGCATCCCATGAGCTGACATCATACTCAGTCTGATAGAAATCTTTGGGGCGGGAGTCGGGGTCGGGTGCCCAGTGAAACTTCCAGTCACCGTCAAGTGACTGCCAATACTTACTGTTTTCCGGCAATACCTTGCGGGCATTATCCAAATGCTGGAACGGAAAGAAATAAGCATGCGGCTGCTCTTTGTTGAGCGCCAAGTTTTCGGGAGATTCCCACTCTTTTCCTGTAGGAGCATTCACCGAACCATAGGTGAATCCTTCTAACGGTTGGTCTGCAAAGCTCTGTATTGACAAACTACAACACAAAAGCCCGGTTAATAAGGTTTTGTTCATTAGGTGTAAAGTTAACAATTGGTTATTAATTAGGGTATAGTTATCGGGGGTAAATGTTCGGTCGTTTTAATCCATCACTGTTTCTGCTTTATCATCGTTTTAATTCGTCAAAATAGGTATCCAGCAGGCTCTTAGCAGCGATAAACGAAGTAAGATTTCCCTGCAGCACTTGTTGTTCCTTCTCCTGAAGCATCGCTTCAATCCGAGGATTGTGATAGAAGCTATCACGGAGCTGTTCATTGATCGTTTCGTACATCCAGTACTTGCTCTGTTCATTACGGCGATAGTCAAAATAACCGTTCTTCTTCACGAAGTCGATATATTCATACACCATATCCCAGATTTCCTTCACGCCGATATTATAAAAACCGGAGTAAGTCAGCACCTTCGGAATCCATCCCGATTCGGGAGCCGGAAACAGATGCAGCGCATTACGGAACTGACTGGCAGCCAACTTGGCAGGTTCCAGATTATCTCCGTCGGCTTTGTTGATGACAATACCGTCCGCCATCTCCATGATTCCTCGTTTGATGCCTTGCAATTCATCTCCCGTACCTGCCAACTGAATCAGCAGGAAGAAATCCACCATAGAATGAACAGCCGTTTCGCTCTGTCCCACTCCGACGGTTTCCACAAAGATTTTATCGAATCCGGCAGCCTCACAGAGCACAATCGTTTCACGGGTCTTCCGGGCAACTCCTCCCAACGAACCAGCTGAGGGGCTGGGGCGGATAAACGATTGGGGATGTACGGAAAGTTGTTCCATACGTGTCTTGTCTCCCAGGATACTGCCTTTACTGCGCTCACTGCTCGGGTCGATAGCCAGCACCGCCAACTTACCGCCTTTTTCGAGCACATGCAGACCGAATACGTCAATCGAGGTACTCTTTCCCGCACCGGGCACTCCACTGATACCTACACGGATGGAATTGCCGGAATAAGGCAGACACTTCTCGATCACTTCCTGGGCGACAGCCTGATGTTCGGGCTTCACGCTCTCTACCAGTGTCACAGCCTGACTGAGAATAGTGACATCGCCTTTCACAATACCTTCTACAAATTCCGCTACCGAAAGCTGACGCTTTTTGGGCTTACGTTTCAAATAAGGATTCACGGATGAGGGCTGTTCGATGCCTTTATTGACAACGAGTCCTTTATATTCTTCGTTATTTTCAGGATGTTCCATGATAATAAGAGTTAGCGTTTGATATTTATTTCAACTTTCGGACGCAACGGGTCGTTTGTAATCATCAAGATACGTAAATGATGTTTCTTATTACCTACATCCCGCTTGTGGATCGTCACTTTCAACTTAGTCATTCCGTCCGGCGGAATGACCGTCTTTTTCAGTCTTACTCCTACAGAAGAGTTGAATACCTGTAGCTTACTGATGACTAACGAGGTCTTGCCCGCATTAGCAATCAATATATCATGGCTGACTTTATTCTTCTTGATCAACGGAATACTCAGGTCAATATTCGTCTCCGAGATGTGGATGGAAGGAGCATTCAAAGAATCTTTCTCCGTCATACGCGAGAAATCGGGAAGAAGAATGGCCGAAACGGGTATCTCATTGTCTTCACTCACTTTATCACCGGAGAAACGGGACAGGTAGACAGAGGTCTGTGTCAGTCCGAAGTCCTGTAGCTGGCTGGCATCCAGTGTCAGCTTGATCGTTCCTTTTTTACCTTTCAGCAGTACTTTAGGTTCCGCTTCCATCTTCAGATAAGGAGGCAGGTGCATCAACACCGGTTCGTACGGACGGTCGGAAAGATTGGCAATGCTGAACGTCATGGACGGTTGCTGTCCGCGATAGACATCGGGGAAGGAGAACTCGTCACGGTCAATGCGGATATTGCCGATGGCATACGGAAGAAGTTTTGAATAATCTTTGATTTCCTGCACTACCTCACCGGTGAATTTCAGATAAACCAGATTCGGAGTGGCATTGCTGTATATGCCTATCGACTTGTCAAAACGTCCCAGCGCTTTCGCGTCAAAAGAGGCTTTCACAGTTCCTTTGGCACCCGGAGCAATGGGTTCCTTTGTCCAGTCGGCTACGGCACAGGCGCAGGAAGTCGTGACATTGGTCAGCACCAACGGTTCGTTTCCGGTATTGGTGATGGTATATTCTACTGTTACCGGCTTTTTCCATTCTATTTGTCCAAAGTTGTGCGTCTCCTTGTTAGAGGAAATACGGGGTTGGGCAACAGCCGCCAAAGTGACAGTAAGCAGAGTAAATATCAATAGTAAAGTACGTTTCATGTGATATATTTTATTTTGGTCCACAAATGTAGGAGTTTTAGATGAGTTTTTCATCACAGATTACATAGATTAACACCGTTTGAGAAAATACTTTACCCTGTGACAACTCCTGCAACGCGGTATTCATCAACAAAAAGTTCCCCACCGATGAAGGCAGCCTTCATCGGTGGGGAACACCTTCCTCATCGGTGGCGAGTCCCCTGCTCACCGGTGGGGAAGAAATCTTCTCCGCACGTTATTTAATAATAATTGTCATCGAAGCCGAATGCGAAGCGTATTCCGGCGCATAGGCGCATTGCATGGTTGCCAAACCTGTCTCATAGGTTCCCGCTCTGCTGATACGATAGCTATGCTCCAACACATACACTCCTTTTCCTAAATGGTCAAAGAAGAAATTGGTAGAAGCATCCTTGATGTCTACGTAATAGCCGATTCCATTACTCCAGTTGTAACCGGATACACTGCCGATCGGTTCGAAGCAGGCGCCCCGCTGGTCTTTCAACTGTACGAAGTCCATCGGACGGTCTGCACGAATGCTCAAACGGGAAACTACTTTATCGCCTACCTGAAGAGCGGTCTTTTCTGTAATAGGCTGTAGTTGAGGAGCATTGTTTACCATACGTTCCACATACAGTTGCTTTTGCACATTCAGTTCTCCTCCCTGTTGTCTCACATCCTTGATGGGTGATTCATATTCCGCGTAAACGGCTCCCCACGCGATGCCCGGATTTCTCTTTTCGACTTCTATCTTACGGGCGTCCACTACATTCTTCTGTGTAAACGAGCGTTTGATATAGCCCAGTCCCGGTACGGTAGTCTTGCTTGGAGAGACAGTTTCCAGCACCTCTTTTGCAATGACAATACGCACGTCTCCCTGATTGTCGAGCAGGTTTACGCCTTTCATCAGTAAGGCATAGACAGCATCGGCAGTAGCTACCGGAGAATTCCACTGTTGGGTCTGTTTCTGTTTGAGCAGCCAGAGTTTCATTTCTTCTACGGTATCGTTATTTCCGCCTGTCAGTTCCAGTGCTTCCATTACGTCTACATGAGCCTGCATTTTCATTCCGCCCCAGGAATAGGGATTTTCATTGAAGGCAAAGAACATTCCCTGTTCGTCCGTCTTCGTCAGATGTTCTTTCAGTGAAGCGATGAATTCCTGAGCTTCTTTCTTCCGTCCGGCCTTATCCAGAATGATAGCGGCAATCGCTTTCGTATCCATCGAAGCGGTCGGAAGCATTTCGCCTATCTTGGACAGATAATAAGTATAGGCGGCTTTATTGGAAGCCGGAACTTGTTCGCCGGACAGAGCGATCAGATATAGATATTGCAAGATACTTCCGGAAATCCCTGTAAACTTCACCCCGTCTTTCTGTGCTTTGAGAATTTCTCTATATTCCTTCAGAGCTTCCTGATGGAGATAGGTAAAGGCATTCTTCTGCAAGGCAAGCGCCGTGCCGCTTGGTTGCTCACCTGTCATCATAGCCAGGCGGGCATTCAATTCGGCAATGTAGGTAGTGACGTAACGGCTACCGGTCATACCTTTATACCACGACCATGCTCCGCTTGAATTCTGCAACTCCTGTAATCTTGTCAATGCGGCAATGTTGTTGCTACGGATATTGTTCAGATCGAACAGAGTGGCGATACGTTCTTTCTGCTGTTCTTCCGTTTGCGCTTCGAGTACCCACGGAGATTCGGATAACAGGATATTCTTCACTTCCTGGTTCTTTTGCAGGTTGCTCAGGAAGGTTTCTTTGGTTCCCCCCTGTAGCTTCCAGCTATCGAATACGGCTTTAATACGTGGCTGGCTGTTCATGATGTAGGAAGCCAGTGTATTTGCGTAGTAAGCGGTAGCCCACGAAATGGCATTATTATTTCCCGGAAGGCTCAATGAAGGCAATGCCTGAATAGCATACCAGGCAGGATTTCCGGTAAATTCAACGGTTAGTTTACGGTCGGTTGCCGTCTTACTATGATGATTGAACAGGCTGTCGAGAGAGAAAGTACGTGTTTCTTCTCCACGGACAGGCATCGGAAGCGTTTCTACCAGATGCTCTTTATTACTAAGCACGGGAAGTAGCTGCTGTTCACCATCACTGAAGGTACCGCTGTCGGCTATCATCCGGCATCCCAGTATCTCGTATTTATCACTCACGGTAAACATGAAACTGACGCCGATTGTCTTTCCGGCCTCTACAGTAAACTTCTGTTTTTGTGTGCTGATTACCTTTTCCGTCATCGGATCAAAGAGAATCATGCTCACCGTACCGGCCTGCGGCTTTCCAGTCATGTTGGAAATGGAGGCGGCAACAGATGTCTTATCTCCGACACGTACGAAACGAGGTAGATTAGGAGTCAGCATAAATTCTTTGCTTGTAGTGGCTTCACCGTCCAGTGTGCCCATCAGCATACCTTTGGTATGAGAGTAACCGCGGAAGTTCCAGCGGGTCAGACTTTCGGGCATAGTGAAGGAGAAGGAAACTTCGCCTTGTTCATTGGTACGAAGTTGTGGGTAGAAGAAGGCTGTTTCCGCAAGGTTCGTACGCAAATCGGCGGGAGCTTCGGGAAGAGTTTCTTCTTCGGATGCGCCGTCCAGCTTGCCTGCCTCTACTGACACTAACTCTGATTCAAATACCGCATCCTCAGCAACACTTCCAGCCAAAGCAGGTACATATTTTGCTTCCGCCTTGCTTCTCGAAACGCCCCGTATCATCATACTGCCCGTCATTGAGGCCTGCTTTTGCACGCCATATCCTCTGACCATCACTCCCGGCACCATTCCATTCAACGCCTGGTCCATCGACATCGTTCCCTGCGTCACAAAATAGTCATATTCCATTGTCGGTACTTTGAAGTATTTATTATTCCACCAGTAATTGAACGAATTATTACCGAAATATCCGCCCATCCAACTAGAATAAGGGATGATCTGATTATAGAATACACTGAAATTCTGTTTTCTATTCCATATCTTATCCAGCGAAGCATCGTACATAGTTGCTAGCATTTCTGCCTCGGCAGCCTGTCCCTGCGGTGTCTTAATAGTCAGTTTCCATTCTTCTTTCTGTCCGGGACGCAGCTTATCACGGAATACTTCCCATTTCATGGTCAATGTCTTGTCCGGCAGACGCTTTTTCAGCCTTGCCTGTTCCTGATAGACTTGTCCGTCTCTTACCATACAGAAACTTACCAGTACTCCGTCACCATAGCTTTCCTGATATGGATATTTAAAATGTACAATTGTGTCGGACAGATTCATAGTCTTGCTTTCCAGCAACTTATTACCGGAGAATACATTCATCATCACATAAGCATCTTTTTTCGAAGTTCCGAAGCAGAACACGGCCGGATGCGTTGCATCAAATTCCGTATTTGCCTCATAGAACCAAACGGTCGTTTCTACCGGCGGACGGTTATCTTCGCGGGAGAAAAGAATGGTGTTGGCCTCAGCCGTCACTTCTTTGCCCTGTCCATCTTTTACGACTGCTTTCAACACATACGGTCCGGAAGGAAGGTTTCCCCACTCAATCGTCATTTCTTCGTTGGAAGTAAATGTACCTGTTGCAGCCGGATTCTCGTCCAGTTGCTTGAAGTCCGCATCTTTCGCCTGATAGAGGGAGAATGTACCTTTTACTTCAACAGGCTGCCCATTCAGATTCTGTACCTTAAATACAGTGTTAAACGGTTGATTCTTACAGGTCTTCTCTTTTAATTCTGTTTGTAGAATCAGTGAACGGTTACCTGCTGCTATCACATCTGTAGACGACTGTGTTTCACCTGCTACATTGGTTGCAGTAGCCTCTATCGAGTAGCGGTAATAGATTCTGGTATTATTCTTATAGGCGTTATTTTCTTCCAAAAAAACCGGAATCGTAAATTCCCCGTCCTCATTGGCAATTACCTCACCGGAAGCAATCTGCGTACTTTCCGCCAGTCTCCAAAGATCGACAACAGAACGCTTCACTGTATATTTTACCGGAAGGTCTTGCAGCAACACACCGCTATAAGACTGTATCTTACCTTTCACCTCTACCTTATCGCCCAATTGATAACTGCCCTGTTGCTTGTCGAAAGTAATATCAAACGTCGGACGTTTATAGTCCTCCACGCGAATATTCGTTCTTCCCTCGCCGGCTTTCAACGAAAACATCCCATTCAGACAAGCGGATGGCAATGCAAAATCGACAGTAAACGAGCCGAATTCATTGGTACGAACCGCTTTCTGTCCAACTTCCTGATTATTTGCATCCATCAAAACAACAGTATAGTCCTTGTTCGGAAGTACATCTGCCGTATCAGATTTCTGTACATAGGCAATTCCTTTCACATATACGGTCTGACCGGGACGGTACAAAGAACGGTCCGTCAACAAAGTCATTCCTTCGGAGACCTTGTTTTCATCTCCGTAATATCCATAACTTCCACCGTAAATGCTTTGAAACGGCATACCGGTATCGATACCTTTAGCAGCTTTCAAATATCTGTATTCGGATTTCCAGGGGAAGACAACTTTGCCATCTGCCCCAGTTATATATTCCTGCAATACTTTTTCGTCATTCGTATAAAGAGTTATTTTCGCATTCGGTATAGGGTGTCCCGTTTGTCCGTCCAGCGTCACTACCTCATATTGATTTCCCGGTAAACGGCAGGTCAATACTTTGAAACGTGTCACATTGAATTTGCTTTCACTGTCTCTCTTGGCACGAATATCCGGAACGATACGCATTACATATTGTCCGACTTCCGGCGCTTTAAAGGTAAATACCGTATCCTGCGTCCGGTAGTCTTCGGGACGAAGAACTGCAAAGTGCTGCTCCTTTATCAACTTCTTTGCCTGATAAAGACGAAGTGTAAATCCATCCAGATTCTTGTGCGAAGCTCTTATTTCGATTTCCTCACCAGGGAAAGCTGTTGCAGCCGCAGTTACATTCAGAAACGGTGACAGGATATCTTCGCGCAAATTCTTCAGAGCGTTAATTCTACGATAACCGGGGTATAAACGGATGGCCTCATCACAAAGCTGCAAAGCTGACGTTTGCTGTTCTTTTTCAATCGCATAGCGAGCCTGGGCCAAATAAACTTCAGCACAAATACTCTCTGATTTAAATCTGCTTTTCAGTTCATTCAGTGCAGTAACGTAGGTATCTTCTGTTAATCCCGACAATCCTTTCTTCAGTCCGAAAGGCCGGATGTTTCTATCTGAATCACGTCTCCACTCTAAATAGCTGAGCGCTGTCAACACATAGCCTTCTTTCAAACCGGATGCTTTATAAGCAGCAATCATATTTCCATAAATTGCTATAATATCCTGTTTCACCGAAGATTCTTTTTCAGCAGACGAATCTTCCGAAATATCTTCCACCGGAGTGGCACGATCCAATCCCGCTACCTGCTGTAAAGCTACAATACTGCGGGTAGCCAGCAGATGATACATATCATGATGATAGTATTCACTTGTTTCGCCCAACTCAACAAAAGGAATATAAGTACGTGAAGATGTGTTAAGCAATAGTACGGAATCCGCCATTGCTTCCCTTACGTTTGTTCTCACTTTCTCTACAAACATGTTTGCTGTCCACTCCCTCATATCTGCCGAAGGAGCTTCACCTACAATCTCTGCCCGTTGCCGGAGTTGCCATTGATTGTTAAAAGCATACATTGAATAAATCTCGGCTATCAGCGAATGTAATACAGCTCGGTCCATGGGTTGGTCAGTTTGCTTTGCCCACAGTTCCAAACCATTCAGGTTCGTATACAGGCTATCTGGGGTCAGCATATCCCGGTATCTCATCCGCCACATATACGCTTTCAGCATTTGTGGAGAGTTCTTATCTTTCTCCCCTTTCTGATAAATCTCGCCAGTCAGTTTTATCACAGTCTCAGGCAGGCTCTTCTTTTCTGCCTGCTCCACTTGTTTCCATAATTTGTCGTAAGTTTGTGCCTGCACTGCCGGAATCACTCCCAGACATAACAGCACCAGCATACAAATCTGCCTTATTTTCATAATCTTTCCAGTTTAAGTTTGATATATATCTGTATAAATAACAAAGTAAGGAATAAAAGTTTAAAGATTTATTCTTTTTCAATTAATTTTCAATAATTGTCTTATTTCATCTGATACCAAATTTGAAAAAGAGACAGCAATGTTCGATTTTTAAGATTATATTAGAAATTCAGTTAATCAAAAAATAATGAACCAGCAAATAATTCGCATAAATAAGTGTAATAATATGCAGAAACATAGACTAATATTACATAAAGGTACGTGAAATATGCATCTTTTCTTACCAACAAAACCTTCGTTGGTTTAAAACCAACGGGATGTTCCTTTTAAACCAACGACTCTTTCCTCACCGAGGAACTTATTTATCACCGGCAAAAAAGTAATAAAAGAGGCATAGGGAGGCTATTTTTCTCTAGTTTATCGACAATAACAAACATGATAACAATAGCATAATGAATCATCAAATTTCAATAAAGTTACCAAATAACCAGTTTAAGATCAAGACAGCTTCAATTTAATCACAAAACCATCCAATTCATAAAAAGAGTAAATATCATAGTTACAAATGCCGAAGCTTTTTCATTCTATATTTATATGATGTTGGCATTAGCGCCTTCCTGACTGTTTAAATATTCCCTTTTTAAGAAGGTCATTTTTTCACCATGAGACCGATATATACACAAATAGAAATAAAACAGGTGAGGAGCTAAAAGAATGTATCGTAATATGGGAAGAAAACAAGAGTATATTATGTGAAAAGAAATACGAAAATAAAAATGGAAGAAAACAACAATATACTTTTTGATCTTTGATTTTCCCCTATTTAGTTCTATCTTTGTCTATGTTTCATATAAAAATGTAATTTAGATGGACGAGAGATTCAGACGATACCCGATAGGAATACAGAATTTCGAAGATTTGCGAAATAATGGTTATGTGTACGTTGATAAAACGGAGTTAATTTACCGTTTGACAAACACAAATAAGGTTTATTTTTTAAGCCGTCCCCGACGATTCGGGAAAAGTCTGCTAGTATCTACACTCGAAGCTTATTTTTCCGGAAAGAAAGACTTGTTCAACGGATTGGCAATGGAAACTCTGGAAAAAGAATGGGCTGTTTATCCGGTGCTACATATTGATTTCAGTGTGAGTAAATATATGACTGCCGAAGCGTTATCAGCCGTCATTAATTACCAGTTACTGCAATGGGAAAAATTATATGGACGCGAAGAAGGAGAAACGACTTTCAGCCTTCGTTTAAAGGGAATCATACAACGCGCATATACACAGACCGGCAAACCAGTTGTGATACTTGTAGATGAATATGATGCTCCCATGCTGGACAGTAATAACAATACGGAATTGCAAATAGAAATTCGTGATATTATGCGCGATTTCTTCAGCCCTTTGAAAGCGCAAGGCCAATATATCCGTTTCCTTTTTATCACAGGTATCAGCAAATTCAGTCAAATGAGTATCTTTAGCGAACTGAACAACTTGCAAAATATCAGTATGTGGGATGAATATAGCGCTATATGCGGCATTACCGAACAAGAGGTACACACACTGCAAATCGATATCGAACAGATGGCTCAAGCCAATAACGAAACATATGAAGAAGCTTGTACTCATCTGAAACAACAATATGACGGATATCATTTTAGTGAAAATAGCGAGGATATTTATAATCCATTCAGTCTGTTCAATGCTTTCGCACAAAAAAAGTATTCCAATTTTTGGTTTTCTACCGGTACTCCCACTTTTTTGATAGATCTCCTACAAGAAAGTAACTTTGATATCCGTGAGTTGGATGACACTACTGCTACAGCAGAACAATTTGATGCTCCCACTAATAGAATTACCGACCCTCTTCCAGTACTTTATCAAAGCGGCTATCTCACTATTAAAGGATATGACCCGAGTTTTCAGCTCTATACCCTAGCTTACCCCAACAAGGAAGTCAGGAAAGGATTTCTCGAATCTCTCATGCCTGCTTATGTACATTTGCCCGCACGAGAGAATACATTTTATATAGTATCATTTATTAAAGACTTACGTGCCGGAAATTTGGATGGATGCCTGGAAAGACTAAAGTCCTTCTTCGCTTCTATCCCTAATAAGTTAAATAATAAAGAAGAGAAACATTACCAAACCATCTTCTATCTATTTTTCAGGCTGATGGGGCAATATATAGATGTGGAAGTAGATACAGCTATCGGAAGGGCTGACGCCATTGTAAAATTACAAGATACCCTTTATGTCTTTGAATTTAAAGTGGACGGTACACCGGAAGAAGCATTGGCGCAGATTAATAGTAAGGAGTATGCCATTCCCTATCAGGTGGGAGACTGGAAAATAATAAAAGTGGGAGTAAACTTTGATAGTGCGACAAGAACTATCGGAACATGGAAAACAGAAAGATAAAGAACGCGGATTAACCACTATACAGCCTAAATGACAGAATAAAAAGTGGGGATAACGTTTTCAATAACGCATCCCCACTCAAGCTTAGTTAATGTACTGAATCTCATTTTTCAATTCTGTACCCCCATGAAAGCATTTCGTTGCGACCTACTTCACTGAGGATTTTTCTAATTAATGAACTCATTTTCTTTGCCATAATCTTTAAACCTTTAAAATTACTAATACCTGAAAACTAAAAAACTTAAATCTTCTCTTTGGGGAGTATGCCAAGTGTTGAGTATCCCCAAACATGTACATCGGCATTGCCGATCTTTCTAAACAATCTTTCTAACTTTTTCATTTTGTTATCCTCCTAATTACATGTTTTATAACACAAAAATACGACCATTGTTTATAGATTGAGCCGAAAAAGGAAAGAAATTTATGTTTTATAGCATATCAATTGATTTGCATCAATTAATTTATTTGTTATAAAGCAGAATTATAATTTCAATGGCAGCAAATATGACAAAAAGGCACGGAAGATAATCTTCCATGCCTTTTTACTATATGATACCTATTATATAAATAGGAAAAGAATCCTTATTTCGTCGGAGTCTGTGCTAATGTAGCCACCAGGAAGTCATAGAACTTCTGTACGGTAGGAATCAAAGCTCTTTCATCCGGTGAGTGCGGCGAACGCAATGTCGGACCAAATGAAATCATATCCAACCCCGGAATGATAGCACCGATAATACCACATTCCAAACCTGCATGAATTACTTTCACTGCGGGTTCTACTCCAAACTGCTGTTTATAAGATTCCTTCATCGCATGCAAAATAGGTGATTCAACGTTCGGCTGCCATCCTGAATAGCCGCCAGTCATTTCTACCTTCATGCCTGCCATAGAGAAGCAAGACTCAAGACTGGTAGTCAGATACTCTTTCATACTATCGCTGGAGCTACGGGCCAGAATCTTAATCTCAGCCTTACCACCGCCAATCGTAATGATAGCCAGATTAGAAGATGTTTCCACCGTATCGGGAACGGTCGGAATCATACGGGTCACACCATTCTGACAAGCAAAGATGGCATCAATCAGATTATCCTGAATTTCTTCGGGCACTTCACCGGCAGGAAGTTCCACACGTTCTGCCGTAAAGCTGATCGGAGTTTCGATTGCAGAGAACTCTTCATTGAACAAGTCTTCGCAATATTTCACCAAGCCCAGCAGTTCCTCTTCGTTTTCAGCAGGAATGGCAAGTACCGCACATGCCTCACGAGGAATCGCATTGCGCATATTACCACCGTCCCAGCTTACCAGGCGGGCTTCATAGCTGGCAACCGCTTCACGCACGAAACGTACCAACAGCTTATTGGCATTGGCGCGCCCTTCATTGATTTCCAATCCAGAGTGTCCACCACGCAAACCTTTCAGACTTACTTTAACAGCGACGTCGCCTTCTTCGGGAGCTACTTCCTTATATTCCAGCGTAGCAGTCACATCCATACCGCCGGCACAACCGATATACAGTTCGCCTTCGTCCTCAGAGTCAAGATTCAGCAGGATTTCTCCGTTTACCGTACCCGGTTTCAAGCCGAATGCACCGTACATTCCGGTTTCTTCATCTTTAGTGATCAATGCTTCCAGCGGACCGTGTTTCAGATCATTCGCTTCCAGTACAGCCATGATAGCAGCTACACCCAGTCCGTTATCAGCACCCAGCGTAGTACCTTTGGCTTTTACCCAGTCACCGTCTATATAAGTTTCGATAGGATCTTTTTCAAAATCATGAACCGTATCATTATTCTTCTGAGGAACCATATCCATGTGTGCCTGAAGAATTACACCTTTCCGGTTTTCCATGCCCGGAGTTGCCGGTTTACGGATAATCACATTACCCGCTTCGTCTACGAAAGATTCCAGTCCCAAGCCTTTTCCGAAGTTAATCAGAAATTCAGTCACTTTCTCCATGTGTCCGGACGGACGGGGAATCTGAGTCAACGAATAAAAATGCTTCCACACATTCTGTGGAGCTAAAGAAAGAATAGTACTCATAACAAATCTATTTTTATTAAGTGATTACTTTCGCTGTCTATTGGTAAACGGCAAATCCGCCAAACCATATACACCCAACAAAACTACCAAAAAAGTTTGAATACCATGCACAATTAGAGCAAATATTCCGGCATCCGTCACATTTACTCCGTAAAGCATCATCATCTCCATGATAGCAAAATGCCACGGTCCTGCCCCGTTGGGAGTCGGTACAATAACAGCAAACGTACCGCCGACAAACATTACCAGTGCCGCAAGAATGCCCAAATGAGCAGTGAATGCAAAACAATAGAACGTAAAATAGAAATGAAAAAAATAACAAGCCCAGATGGCCAATGTATAAAATATGAACAAAGGAATATTGCGTACTCCTTTCAAAGACATGATTCCTTCCCAAATATTCAACACAAAGCCTTTCACCCGTTCATAGAAAAACAGCGTTTTCCTTAAATAATAAAGAAGCACCACCACCCCGATAAAACAAAACAAGACGATATAAAACCATACCGAAGTCAAAAGATAAGCAAAAGAAGGTATCTTGGTCCCCGTATTTTCAAGGAAAGTGACAAACACCGGCATTTGCAGCAATACAGTAATGCCGGTAATCAGAAAAATGGTCAATGTATCTACCAGTCGCTCCGTCACCACTGTCCCCAGCGATTTGGCAAACGAGACATTATCATACTTCGCCAACACCCCGCAACGACTCACCTCCCCTATCCGGGGAACGACCAAGCTGGCGGCATAAGAAATAAAGATGGCATTCACACAGTCGCTTCTTCTGGGGAAAGCATCCAGCGGCTCCAGCGTCTGCCGCCACCGCCACCCGCGAAATACCTGAGCAAGCACCCCGAACAAGAGCGAAAAAAGCATCCACCACCAGTTCGTACCATGCCGTAATACCTCGCCGACCCTGCTGAAATCAAAGTCGCGATAAACCCAGTATAGAATAAAGCCGCCTAAAACAATCGGTAATATCAGCTTCAGCGTCTTTTTTAGTAGTTTCTTCATCCTTAATTCTTCATTCTTCATTTAAAAGAATTACCTTTGTCGGCTGCAAAAGTAATTATTTAGTTGGTAAATGAAATTAGTAAAGCCTAAAAAGTTTCTCGGACAGCACTTTCTGAAAGATCTGAAAGTAGCGCAGGATATTGCCGATACAGTCGACACCTTCCCCGAACTGCCTGTATTGGAGGTAGGACCGGGTATGGGAGTATTGACCCAGTTTCTGGTAAAAAAAGACCGGTTGGTAAAAGTCGTTGAAGTAGACTACGAATCGGTTGCCTATCTCCGTGAAGCCTATCCGTCACTGGAAGATCACATTATCGAAGACGATTTTCTGAAAATGAACCTTCACCGGTTGTTCGACGGAAAGCCTTTCGTACTGACCGGTAATTACCCGTACAACATCTCCAGCCAGATATTTTTCAAGATGCTGGAAAACAAGGACATCATCCCTTGCTGTACCGGAATGATACAGAAAGAAGTAGCCGAACGTATCGCTGCCGGACCGGGCAGCAAAACCTACGGCATCCTGAGCGTACTGATACAGGCATGGTATAAAGTAGAATATCTCTTTACCGTCAGCGAACATGTTTTCAACCCGCCCCCAAAAGTGAAAAGCGCCGTCATCCGCATGACCCGCAATGATACCAAGGAACTGGGATGCGACGAAAAACTGTTCAAACAAGTGGTGAAGACCACCTTCAACCAACGGCGCAAAACATTACGCAACTCTATCAAGCCGATTTTAGGCAAAGACTGTCCGCTGACGGAGGATGCATTATTTAACAAGCGCCCGGAACAACTGTCGGTGGAAGAATTCATCAGTCTGACCAACCAGGTGGAAGAAGCGCTGAAAACAGCCACCGCATCCGGTAACTGACCGATAGTGAGCGAAACCCGTAATTTGTAAAACGTTTAATCGTAAACAAAAAGATGAACGAGGAATACATTGACAACGTAAAACACCTTATCGAGCAAAAAGATGCCGATAAGGTTAAAGAACTTCTTGTCGACCTTCATCCCGCCGACATCGCTGAATTGTGTGATGACCTGAACCCGGAAGAAGCCCGGTTTGTCTACCGCCTGCTCAACAATGAAACCGCGGCCGACGTACTCGTCGAAATGGATGAGGACGTTCGTAAAGAGTTCCTCGAAATGATCCCTTCGGAAACAATCGCCAAGCGCTTTGTGGACTACATGGACACGGATGATGCCGTAGACCTGATGCGTGACCTCGACGAAGACAAGCAGGAAGAAATTCTTTCGCACATCGAAGACATCGAACAGGCAGGAGACATCGTGGACCTCTTGAAATATGACGAAAACACCGCCGGTGGTCTGATGGGCACCGAAATGGTAGTCGTGAACGAGAACTGGAGTATGCCCGAATGTCTGAAGGAAATGCGTCAGCAAGCCGAAGAACTGGACGAAATATATTATGTATATGTCATTGACGACGATGAACGCCTGAGGGGAATCTTCCCGCTCAAGAAGATGATCACCTCCCCTTCTGTCTCCAAAGTGAAACACGTGATGCAGAAAGACCCGATCTCCGTACACGTAGACACTTCCATCGATGAAGTGGCGCAAACCATCGAAAAGTATGACCTTGTTGCCATCCCCGTGGTGGATAGCATCGGCCGACTGATAGGACAGATCACCGTCGACGACGTCATGGACGAAGTTCGTGAACAGTCGGAACGTGATTACCAGTTGGCATCCGGTCTTTCGCAGGACGTAGAAACCGATGACAACGTACTAAGACAGACCACAGCCCGACTGCCTTGGCTACTGATCGGCATGATCGGAGGTATCGGAAACTCCATGATATTGGGAAATTTCGACGCAACCTTTGCCGCACACCCCGAAATGGCATTATACATTCCGCTGATTGGCGGTACGGGAGGAAACGTCGGTACACAGTCTTCCGCTATCATCGTACAAGGGCTTGCCAACAGTTCGCTGGACGCCAAAAACACTTTCAAGCAAGTGACCAAGGAAGCGGTAGTAGCCTTAATCAATGCTACCATCATCTCCCTGCTGGTATATACCTACAACTTTATCCGGTTCGGTGCGACGGCTACGGTTACTTATTCCGTATCCATCAGCCTGTTTGCCGTTGTGATGTTCGCCTCCATCTTCGGCACACTGGTCCCGATGACACTGGAGAAACTAAAAATAGATCCCGCCATCGCAACAGGTCCGTTTATAGCCATCACAAATGACATAATCGGTATGATGCTGTACATGGGAATTACTGTTTTATTATCATAAAAATGCGATAATCAAAAAAAAATAAGCAAAAGAGTATGAAGTAATCGTTTTATTTCATTATTTTGTGACCCAAAACTAATATACAATGATGGACGCTCATGACACTAATCTTCCCTTGAACCAAGGGGAGTTAGAAGAAGAAAAGAAAACAGTTGAGGTTTCTGAAGCCATTACAGAGACTCCGACTGAAGAAGGTACCGAAAAAGTTACTGAAGAAGTTACTGCCGAAGTTCAGACTGAAGCAGCACCTAAACCTGCCACAAAGGAAGACGTACTGAACCGATTGAAAGAGCTTGCGCAAGACTCGGAAAACGCAAACAAGCAGGAAATTGACAATCTAAAACAATCATTCTACAAGTTACACAACGCCGAGTTAGAAGCTGCTAAAAAGCAATTTATCGACAACGGAGGCGTTGCCGAAGACTTCACTCCGAAGGATGATCCGACAGAAGAGGAATTCAAACGCCTCATGGGATCGATCAAAGAGAAAAGAAGTCAACTTGTAGCCGAACAGGAACGTCAGAAAGAAGAAAATCTGCAAGTCAAGCTTTCCATTATCGAAGAACTTAAAGAACTGGTAGAATCGGGTGATGATGCCAACAAATCTTATACGGAGTTCAAAAAGCTGCAACAGCAATGGAACGAAACCAAACTGGTTCCGCAGGGCAAGGTGAATGAACTTTGGAAGAATTACCAACTGTACGTAGAGAAATTCTATGATCTGCTGAAACTGAACAACGAATTTCGTGAATACGACTTCAAAAAGAATCTGGAGATCAAGACTCATCTTTGCGAAGCAGCCGAAAAGCTTGCTGACGAAGAAGATGTAGTTTCCGCTTTCCACCAACTTCAGAAGCTGCATCAGGAATTTCGTGATACGGGTCCGGTAGCTAAAGAACTGCGTGACGAAATCTGGAACCGTTTCAAGGCTGCTTCTACGGCTGTAAACCGCCGTCACCAGCAACATTTCGAAGCGCTGAAAGAATCGGAACAGCACAATCTGGATCAAAAAACTGTCATTTGCGAAATTGTAGAAGCAATTGAATATGATGAACTGAAAACATTCTCGGCTTGGGAGAACAAGACGCAGGAAGTGATTGCTCTGCAAAACAAATGGAAGACAATCGGATTCGCTCCCCAAAAGATGAATGTGAAGATCTTCGAACGCTTCCGTCATGCCTGCGATGACTTCTTCAAAAAGAAAGGAGAATTCTTCAAGGCTCTGAAAGAAGGAATGAACGAGAATCTGGAAAAGAAGAAAGCACTTTGCGAAAAGGCAGAAGCACTGAAGGACAGCACCGACTGGAAAGCAACTGCTGATGCGCTGACCAAATTGCAGAAAGAGTGGAAAACAATCGGTCCGGTAGCCAAGAAATACTCGGATGCCGTATGGAAACGTTTCATCACTGCTTGTGACTATTTCTTCGACCAGAAAAACAAGGCTACTTCTTCACAACGTTCTGTAGAAATAGAGAACATGGAGAAGAAGAAAGCGTTGATTGAAAAATTAGCTTCAATCGATGAAAACATGGATACTGACGAAGCCAGCACTTTGGTACGCGAACTGATGAAGGAGTGGAATACCATCGGTCATGTTCCGTTCAAGGAGAAAGACAAATTGTATAAGCAATATCATGGCTTGATCGATCAACTGTTCGACCGTTTCAACATCAGTGCATCCAACAAGAAATTAAGCAATTTCCGTTCAAACATCAGCAATATCCAAGGAGGAGGCTCTCAGTCTTTATATAGAGAACGGGAAAAACTGGTACGTATTTATGAGAATATGAAGAATGAACTTCAGACTTATGAAAATAACTTGGGATTCCTTACTTCTTCTTCCAAGAAAGGTAGCAGCCTGCTGACTGAACTGAATCGAAAAGTGGATAAACTGAAAGCTGACCTTGAACTGGTATTACAGAAAATCAAGGTTATCGATGAATCATTGAAAGCGGAAGAATAAATATTCCCGAAACAAAGGATAAATCCTCTAATATAAAAGCCAACTAACCCATTATGGATTTAGTTGGCTTTTTTATTGAAGCTTTCATTATATTCTCACTGCACTGAGAAAAAATACTCATGCCTTTGAGAAAATTTTCTCATTGCATTGAGAATTTTTTCTCAGTGTGGTGAGAATTTTTTCTCAAAGGCATGAGAACTCTTTGAGAATATAGCAACCTTTATCACGCTGTGTACTATCCAAATAGCAACTAAATATTTTCTCCCTTACACCCGTAATTAAACGACTGCCAAAATGCTTTATATTTAAAAAGTGAGTTTTTCGCCCGTCTAACCGAAGCATTCAACCAATTAAAAGGAATAGAGGAACAATTCAACTAAGTTCTGGTAGAACTTAGCATAAAAAACAGTCTGTTAATCCGCTCGTATCTACATTAACGTATCTAGCTAAGCAATAGATTTACCATCTTTTTTGCTAAAAATCAACGATTCGTGCGCAAATATACTAATTAGTTCGAAAAAGCCATACTATTTAGCAATAATATTTCAGATTAAAATTACAAATAAGTTTCTTACTAATTCTCATTTAATCAATCAACGGGTAGAAACTGAGTCGTAATTTCCTTATTACGCCTTTATAAAGCCCAACATTATCCATTGAATATCAACAATATACATTTCATTCTCTCTTATCATCTACTATATTATAGTTCTACCAGAACTAAGACATAGAACCTATTATTTTTTTGACTTTAAATCAGCATAGTTCAGCACGCAAATAAAAGTTTTAACTTCTAATTTTAATGCCTATGAGAAAGAAATAAGTATTCCAAATCCAAGAGTACCCACAAGTACTTCAACTTGTTTTTACCCTTTTTACCTTTAATAAAACTAATGTTAATTTATGAAAAAATGCTTTGAATTAACACCATGCTTGCTGGCATTCTTATGCATTACCAGCTGCGTAGAAGATGTTGATAACGAACGTTCTAAGGGAATGTTCTCAGCATCACAAAGTGGATTCTCCACCATTGAAGTTTATGATTTAGGCCCTCTCAACAAGATTGATTTATCCATTGCCAAGGCAGGATTAGAAGATACCGGAGGAACAGTTACTTTTTCAGTAGAACAATCCCTGTTGGATTCTCTGAATAATGCGGACGGCACTTCCTATCAATTACTACCTTCCGAATGCTATACGATTGAAAATGCAACCTATTCCGTCTCTCCTGGCGGAGACAGGCGTGTAACAGGAGGCAGTCTGGTGTATGATCCTCACAAAATCTACAACCTGTGCGGCTTTGATGAACTTAAATACGTTCTTCCATTACGGGTATCCTCTACAGGGACTCCTATGAACTCCGACCGGACGGCAACGCTTTACGGATTTATCGTTAAAGAAGCCATCGTCAGACTTGCATCTACCGGAGGAGACTTCGTCGTTGAAGGAGGAACGACTACTTCACCAATGAATCTCGACACAGAGATAAGCTTTGAGAACGAATGGGATCTGACGACCTCGTTTGCAACCAAAGGAGCAGACTATGTGGACAACTACAATTCGGCAAATTCGACCTATTACATACCTTTACCTTCCGACTTCTACACTCTTCCCGATGTCACTATCGCCAAGGGAAAGACAACGGGAGGCTCTGCTATTAGCCTGCTGGGTGAAACACTTCCCCCCGGAAATTATCTTCTTCCGGTTTCACTTGGCGGACTTAGCGGACAAGGAGACGCCAGCATCAACATAGACAAGGAAACGGTAGCCAACTATTTCGTAATCAAACAAGGCGGCCCTATTAACCGTGACCACTGGACAGTGACTGCCAACACGGAAGAAAAGACAGGCGAAGTTTCAGCCGCTTACCCCCACAACGGTCAGACGATATCTTTGATTGACGGAGAGATAAACACTTTCTGGCATAGTAAATGGCAGGGAGGCGAAGTAGCTCCACCATATGAAATAATACTCGACATGGGCAAAGAAAACAGTGTCAGCCAATTAGGACTCATCGCCAGACAAAATGCACTTACTTCTATGAATCTTGAGATTTATGCAGGAGATGACGGTGAAACATGGAACCTGATTGGAAAATACTTCTTTGACGGTAGCATAAAAACAGAGCAAATGGTCCCCGTAAAAGCATGTGACGCACGCTGGATACGTCTTTACATCCCCACTCTGGGCAGTGGTTCGTCTGTAGGACATCTGGCAGAAATATATGTATACGGCACGGACAAGTAACCTTAATTATTTTCTAATTCTTACTTAAAAGAAACATTTATGAATAAGATATTAAAAGTAATGTGTTTCATTCTGTTTGCCTTATTTGCAGGAATAGACACAATTTATGCACAAGGACAAAGTCCGACAGGACTCGTAGTCGATGAAAACGGGCAGCCGATGATCGGAGTGCAGATAAAAATCGAAGGAACCACAGTCGGCGCCATCACTGACGTAGATGGTAATTTCACCATCAAAGCCCAAAAAGGCAATATACTTCTTTTCTCTTATGTGGGTTACGAACAGCAAAAAATCACTTATAAAGGAGAAAAGGTATTAGCAATCAAAATGCTTCCGAGCACAGAGATGCTGGAGGACGTGGTTGTTATCGGCTACGGAAAACAAAAGAAGAACAGCGTAGTGAGTTCCATCAACGCCATCGGCCCCAAAGAGTTGTCCGTTTCTTCCAGCCGTAATATGACCAATAATCTGGCAGGGCAAGTACCGGGATTGATCGCAGTACAACGTTCCGGAGAACCGGGATACGACAATGCCGACTTTTGGATTCGGGGACAAAGTTCTTTCAAAGGAGGTACCAATCCGCTTGTATTAGTCGACGGTGTCCCCCGGCAAATGCAGGATATTGAAGCAGATGAAATTGAATCATTTACCTTACTGAAAGATGCTGCCGCCACGGCCGTTTACGGAGCCGAAGGCGCAAACGGAGTTATCTTGATTACTTCCAAACGAGGAAATTCACAGAAACCTAAAATCTCTTTCCGAGCTGAAGGAACTATTCTCGAGCCAACACGCCTGCCGACTTTCATGAACTCAGTAGAAACGTTGAACCTATACAACGAAGCATTGAACAACGAAGGAACCGCCAGCATACGCACAGACGAAGAGATAGCCAAATACGGTCCCGGAGCCGACCGTGATTTATATCCAGACACCGACTGGTTGGGTACCATGTTAAGAAACCATACCTACAATATGCGGTATACCCTAAACGTAAGAGGAGGAACTGAACGTGCCCGTTACTTCGTATCCGGCGCCTTCTATCAGGAAAATGGTATATTCAAGGATTTCGGCAATGACTATGATAACAATATCGGATTGAAGCGCTACAATCTGCGCAGCAACATTGACTTTGACGCAACTAAAACCACAACAGTAAAAGTAGACCTCAGCGGACAATATCTGCAAACCAACTATCCGGGAACAGGAACCAGCACTATTTTTACTACCATGTGCCGTACTCCGTCTTATATCATGCCGGCAGTTTATTCCGACGGGACTGTGGCCGGACATCCCCGTCCGTCAGGCAACCGTTCTAACCCGTACAACCAGCTTGTTAACTCAGGATACGCCAAAGAATGGAGAACTTCCATCCAGTCGAAAGTGGAAGTAGACCAGAAGCTGGACTTCCTGACCAAGGGATTGACATGGAAAGGACTTATCAGCTTTGACGCAGACATGTCATATATCGCCAAACGTACCAAAACACCGACACAATATCTAGCCACAGGACGCGACGAAAATGGCAAACTGTTATATAAGACTGTAGTAGAAGGCAGCGATGTACTATCAGAAAACCTGAGTAACAGTTCAAACAAGAAGATTTACTTTGAAACAGCCTTCAATTACAACCGTACATTTGCAGAGAAACACGATGTAGGGGCCATGTTCCTATACATGCAAAAAGAAACACAGTATCACAATAACGCTTTACCTTATAGAAAGCAAGGTTTGGTAGGTCGTGTAACTTATGGATATGACGGACGCTATTTCTTAGAAGGTAACTTCGGCTACACCGGTTCGGAAACCTTTGCAAAAGGCTATCGCTTCGGTTTCTTCCCCGCCATGGGTTTGGCATGGTATATCAGCAATGAACATTATTATCCGGAAGCCTTGAAAAAGGTAGTAAGCAAATTGAAATTAAGATTCTCCATCGGTCGTACCGGTAACGACGATACCGGCGGCAACCGCTTCTTATATCGTGGAACCATGAAACAGGATAATAGCGGCTATAATATCGGATTCAGCAACAGCGGCGCATTAGGCGGAGTAGGCAATGGAATTACCGAAGCCCAGTTCGAATCACCGTTTCTTTCCTGGGAAATCGAAGACAAACGCAACTTCGGTATCGACTTGGGGTTATTCGACAACCGCATTGACCTGCAAGTGGACTACTTCAACAACAAACGTAAGGACATCCTATTGCAACGTAATACCGTTTCCAATGTGACAGGCTTCCAGCAAATGCCATGGCAAAACTTCGGTATCGTGAAAAACCAAGGTGTGGATGCAAGTCTGAATCTCAATTATAAAGTAGGTGAAGTTAACCTGAGCGCACGCGGTAACTTTACATTTGCACGCAACGAAATCCTCGAATATGATCAGGTACCACAAGTTTATCCGTGGCTCGAAAAGAAAGGAACTCGCCTCAACTCATGGAAACTATACATTGCTGACGGACTTTATACCGCCGACGACTTCAACATAACAGGTGAAGGTCTGAACCGCCAGTATGAACTGAAACCGGGAGTTGTATCCGGTCTGTCAAGCGGAGTACGTCCGGGAGATATCAAATACAAAGACCTGAACGGAGACGGTAAGATCGACAGCAATGACCAGATGGAAGATGTAGGAAATCCTTCCGTTCCGGAAATAGTTTATGGCTTCGGCCTCAATGCCGAATGGAAAGGAGCCTATGTCGGTATCTTCTTCCAAGGTTCAGGAAATACATCGACCGTATTAGGAGCCAGCTCGAACGGAGCATTTTTCCCGTTCCAATGGGGAGTCGAAGAGTCTGCCGTACGATCAGAAGTAGCCAACAGATGGACGGAACAGAACCCAAGCCAAAATGTAATGTTCCCCCGCATGCACTCTACCAATTATGACAACAATACAGCTGCCAGCACTTGGTGGCTGCGCAATGCCAGTTTCCTGCGACTGAAAAATATTGAAGTCGGTTACAACTTCAAGGAGAAAACACTGAAAAAAATCGGTATACAAGCTTTGCGTGTTTATCTGCAAGGAAACAATCTTTGTGTATGGGATGATATCAAAATGTGGGACCCGGAACTTGGAAACACCAACGGCGGCTTCTCATATCCACTGAGCCGGACTTTCACATTCGGTCTTGACTTTACTTTCTAATAATACATATAATACATTATATATATGAAGACATTGAAAAAACTATCAATCATAGTGGCCGTAGGACTAAGCACGATATTCTTTTCGGGTTGCAGCGATTATCTGGATGTATCGGACGACCTGGCGGCAGAATTAAGCATGGAAGAAGTATTCAATAATACCGGTTATGCCCGTCGCTTCCACCGATATATATATTCCGGAATTCCGGATGTATCAAACATTATTATAACCAGTTCTTATGCAGCCTTGACGGGATTGGATAATCCCTGGCCGGCAGTTTCCGACGAGTTAAAAAGTGCACAAAATAATGTCAAGACAATTCCGACAGTAGGTTACCATGCCGGATCGGCGGATTTATCGCGCTGGAGTCTTTACAAACAAATCCGTCAGGCAAACGAATTTCTGGCATACTCGCATACGATCCCACAGCAAGGTGACGTTACGGATTACATTGACGAAGACGAATTGGCAAGATTGAAAAACGAAGCTCGTTTCCTACGTGCTTACTATCACTACTTGTTATTTGAATTGTATGGTCCTATCCCCATTATGACAGAAATATCGGAACCGTCCGCAAGTGATCTGGACTATTACCGGAACTCTGTCGACGAAGTAGTGCAATTCATCGATTCCGAACTCAATGAATGCTACAATGAACTGCCTGAAAAGGAAGTGAACGATGACGGGACTCCAAACGAGAACCGAAGCGCAGCACCTACCAAAGGGGCAGCATTGGCTATTCTGGCAAAACTCCACGTGTATGCCGCAAGCCCCTTACTTAACGGAGGATATTCGGAAGCAATCGCATTGAGGGATAATCAGGACAAACAACTGTTTCCTGCGAAAGATGACAAAAAATGGCAAACTGCCTTAAACGCGTTGCAGCGCTTCATTGATTATGCAAAAACTCACTATCACCTTTATAAAGAAAAAGATAAAGATGGAGAGTTGAATGCAGAAGAATCTCTATACCAACTCTTTCAGGTAAGTTTGAACAACCCGGAAGCTATCTGGCAAACCAGCAAGAATTCATGGGGCGATGTAGGTGGAGAAGGAAGAGAACGCAGATGCACTCCACGTGCGATATATAGCGGATTCGGTTGTGTAGGTGTATTGCAGGAAGCCATTGACGATTTCTACATGAATGACGGCAAGAGTATTCACGAGTCAGGACTTTATTCAGAAGAAGGCATTGGCGAAGACGGCATTCCTAATATGTATAAGAATCGCGAACCACGTTTTTATCAGGCCATAACTTACTCCGGCAAGACATGGCAAAAAACAACGAAACAGATTTATTTCTATAAAGGCAGCGGAGACGATAACTCCAAAGCGGATATGAGCTACTCCGGCTATCTGCTTTACAAGGGAATGAACCGTGATCTTTTAAACCAAGGAAGTAATGCCAAATCAAAATACAGAGCAGGAATGTTGTTCCGTCTCGCCGACTTCTATTTATTATATGCCGAAGCGTTGAACCATGTAAATCCTTCGGATGAACGTATCATTGCACATATCGACAGTGTCCGCTACCGAGCAGGTATCCCTTTACTAAAGGACATCAAGCCTGAAATAAAAGGCAACCAAGCCTTACAGGAAGAAGCCATCCGCAAAGAACGCCGGATCGAACTATTCGCCGAAGGACAACGCTATTTCGACGTCCGTCGCTGGATGTGTGCCGATGAAGAAGGATATAAGCAAGGCGGACCGGTACATGGTATGAATATGAATGCCGATAACCTGGAGGACTTTATGGAGCGTACCGCATTTGAAACCCGTATTTTTGAAAGACGCATGTACCTCTATCCTATCCCGTTAAACGAGATTCAGAAGTCGAACAAACTTGTTCAGAATCCGGGTTGGTAGCAGCCAAATGTCATAACACAGACACAATAGGTATCCCATCATAGATGCAGAAAAACATCACCTAAACGGTGCTGATGTAAAAAGAGTTTTCCATTCATTTTGGAAGACTCTTTTTTTTGAGCCTTACCAGCTATGAAAGTATACCGCAAAAAGCAAAAATCCCGCTAAAACTTTCATTTTAGCGGGATTTTCGTATTCATCATTGACGTTGATCTTGTTGGGCTACCTGGATTCGAACCAGGAATGACAGGACCAGAATCTGTAGTGTTACCATTACACCATAGCCCAATGATTTTCGTTTGCGGGTGCAAAGATACAAATAATTTGGGAATTGCAAACATTTCTGCTATTTTTTTTGCAAAAACTCTCATTTTGCTCCTTCAAGTAGAAGCATCTCCCCTAAAAAACACAAAAATTAAGTCATAACTTTCTTGTATCCAATAAATCACCGTATATTTGTCAAAAATATCACGTTTATAATCAGAAACAAAGGGTAATCCTTTTTTGTTATAAACCAAAAGAGAACATGAATTATTAATTTCAATTACAGGAATGAACGATACGAAAATATTAATTGAAAAAATTAAAGAGGGAATTCAGGAAAAAAAAGGTAAAAACATCATTATTGCTGATTTAACCAGTATAGAAGATACCATCTGCAAATATTTCGTTATATGCCAGGGGAACTCCCCTAGTCAGGTAAATGCTATTGTAGACTCTGTCAAGGAGTTTGCCCGTAAAGGTGCAGACAGCAAACCGACCGCAATCGACGGACTTCGAAATGCAGAATGGGTGGCAATGGATTATTCCGATGTACTTGTACATGTCTTTCTGCCGGAAGTAAGATCCTTCTATAATCTTGAACATCTGTGGGCTGACGCCAAACTTACTCAAATCCCCGATTTAGACTAATCCACAATTATGGACAACAATAATACTAACAACAATAACAATAAGCCTAATAATAAGGTGAATATGCCCAAGTTCAATCTGAACTGGCTATATATGATTATTGCCCTCATGCTTCTCGGCCTTTGGTGGAGCAGCGATTCAAGAGGAAGCGGAAGTAAAGTCGTTCCTTACAGCGACTTCCAGAAGTATGTCACTAACGGCTACATCAGCAAAGTACTGGGCTCTGAGAAAACTCTCGAAGCTCATGTCAAACCGAATGCCGTAGGTGCAATATTCGGTGCGGACTCCACCAAAGTAGGAAGAAACCCAATTATTACCAGTAACCCTCCTTCTAAGGACAGGCTGGATAAATTTCTGCAGGACGAAAAAGCAGCCGGTCATTTTGACGGAATAGCAGATTACCCTGCCGATTCGGATATTTTCCCGGCAATCCTGATTAATATTCTTCCGCTGGTTTTATTAATCGCCCTGTGGATATTCTTCATGCGTCGTATGAGCGGCGGTGGCGGCGGTGGTGCCGGCGGTGTATTCAATGTAGGAAAATCCAAAGCCCAGCTTTTCGAAAAGGGAGGCTCCATCAAGATTACATTCAAGGACGTAGCCGGCCTGGCGGAAGCCAAACAGGAGGTAGAAGAAATCGTAGAGTTTCTGAAAGAACCTCAGAAGTATACTGACCTAGGAGGTAAGATTCCCAAAGGCGCATTGCTCGTAGGCCCTCCGGGAACCGGTAAGACATTGCTTGCGAAGGCTGTTGCCGGTGAAGCAAACGTTCCGTTCTTCTCACTGGCAGGTTCTGACTTCGTAGAAATGTTTGTCGGTGTAGGTGCTTCCCGCGTACGTGACCTGTTCAAGCAAGCTAAAGAAAAAGCTCCTTGTATTGTCTTTATCGACGAAATTGACGCGGTAGGCCGTGCTCGTGGCAAAAACCCTGCAATGGGTGGAAATGATGAGCGTGAAAACACCCTGAATCAGTTGCTGACTGAAATGGACGGCTTCGGCTCCAACAGTGGTGTGATTATCCTTGCCGCTACCAACCGTGTGGACGTACTTGACAAGGCATTGCTTCGTGCCGGACGTTTCGACCGTCAGATACACGTAGACCTGCCCGACCTTAACGAACGTAAAGAAGTATTCGGCGTACACCTGCGTCCGATCAAGATAGACGATACAGTAGATGTAGATTTGCTAGCACGTCAGACTCCGGGATTCTCCGGTGCGGACATTGCGAATGTCTGCAATGAAGCTGCCTTGATCGCAGCCCGTCACGGAAAGAAATTTGTAGGCAAGCAGGATTTTCTGGATGCGGTAGACCGTATCATCGGTGGTCTGGAAAAGAAGACCAAGATTACCACAGAAGCGGAAAGACGCTCGATTGCCTTGCATGAAGCAGGACACGCCTCTATCTCGTGGTTGCTGGAATATGCAAATCCATTGATCAAGGTAACGATTGTTCCCCGCGGACGTGCATTGGGTGCTGCCTGGTATCTGCCGGAAGAACGTCAGATCACTACCAAAGAGCAAATGCTTGACGAAATGTGCGCTACCCTCGGAGGACGTGCAGCCGAAGACCTGTTTATCGGGCGCATCTCTACCGGTGCTATGAACGACCTCGAAAGAGTTACGAAACAAGCATACGGCATGATTGCTTATTTAGGTATGAGTGACAAACTACCCAACTTATGCTATTATAATAATGAGGAATATTCTTTCAACCGCCCGTATAGCGAAAAGACAGCCGAACTCATCGATGAAGAAGTGAAACGGATGGTGAACGAGCAATATGAACGTGCCAAGAAGATTTTGTCCGAACATATGGAAGGACACAATGAACTGGCTCAGTTACTGATCGACAAAGAAGTGATCTTTGCCGAAGACGTTGAACGTATTTTCGGTAAACGCCCGTGGGCATCCCGCTCGGAAGAAATCATGGCTGCCAAAGAAAGCCAGGATGCTGCCAGAGCGGAAAGAGAACTTGCCGAGAAACTGAAAGCAGAAGAACAAGAAATCAAAGAAGAGGAAGCTAAAAATTCTGCTCAGGAAGAAGCAACTACAGAAACGAAAATCACTGCGGAAGGAAAAAAAGTAACCGTAGAAGGAAAAGTTACTATAGAAGCAAAATCCAATGAGAAAGAACAAACTACCGAATCTAAATAATTAAAACACGAAGATTTTGATTAGTAATTTTATAAAACGGGCCATTACGGGTATACTCTTTGTCGCCATTCTGGTGGGATGTATACTCTATAATTCTTTCAGCTTCGGCATTCTGTTCATGGCGATCAGTGCACTGACGATCTATGAATTCGGACAGTTAATCAACAGCCGTGCAGAAGGAGTCAACGTAAACAAAACCATTATCATGCTGGGAGGAGCTTACCTGTTCCTCGCAGTGATGGGATTCTGTATCGACGCAGCCGACTCCAAGATTTTCATTCCTTATTTGCTGTTGCTGCTCTATTTGATGATCAGCGAATTGTATCTGAAAAAGGCAAGTTCAATGCTTAACTGGGCATATTCCATGCTCAGCCAGCTTTATATAGGCCTGCCGTTTGCCTTGCTTAATGTCTTGGCGTTTCATACTGATCCGGAATATAGCAGCGTAAGCTACAATCCGATTCTGCCATTGTCCATCTTTATATTCCTTTGGCTGAGTGATACAGGTGCATATTGCGTCGGTTCATTAATTGGCAAACACCGCTTGTTTGAACGTATCTCTCCTAAAAAATCATGGGAAGGTTCCATCGGCGGCGGAGTAGTAGCTATCGGAGCTTCTTTTGTCTTGGCACATTACTTCACGATTATGTCGATGTGGGAATGGGCAGGTCTCGCTTTAGTCGTTGTCGTTTTCGGAACATGGGGCGACCTGACAGAATCATTACTGAAACGCCAGCTGCACGTTAAAGATTCAGGGACCATTCTTCCGGGACACGGAGGGATGCTCGACCGTTTCGACAGTGCTTTGATGGCTATACCGGCAGCAGTCTTTTATCTGTATGCACTAACTTGGTTTTAATAACAGAATAAATAAAATAAAAGGTCGGAAGCCGCTTTGAAGCACTTCCGACCTTTTTTTTTCACACACAGTGTTCGTCAAGGTTTAGGTTTAGTTATTTATAAAAGTTTTGCTATTTAACAAAAGAAGTAGAATGCACATCTTTCGCTTTTTCCGGAACGCCTACCGGATGATCCAAATCAAGAACGATCACTCTTCCTTCTCCATTTTCTTTTGAATTAATAGTCACCTTAAATCCTTTAAATTCTGTTTCAGCTGCATCTTTTGCCGTTGGATAGAACTCTTCCAGATTATAAGAAACTCGTCCCCATCCCCGGTATCCAGTTACATCATCATACGTATTGTAACGTAATTCCAGATGTATATACCCATCTTCATCCACATTCAAAGCTTCCGGTGTTTCCGGAGCTTCCGGTTCTATCTTATTCTGTACAAGACTGATGCGGTGCTTTTCAGAACGAGGCAAATACTGATGGAAGATGATATTCAAAAACTTTCCTCCCAGCCACATATCTCCTTGATAAATCACGATAGGATCATTACCGAATTCCTCTTCATTTTCAGCCGTCATATCTTCCACCTCTTTTGTCAACACTTCCTGAATTCCTTCAATCTTTACCTGAGCACCCTTATCCGTATCAGCCAAAGGATTGAAAAAAGCAACTACTCGTTCACCGTCTACCGGTTTGTACCAAGGAATAGAACTGGCCACCGGATCAATCATACCCCAACGATCACCTTCCAGATAATAACCACCGCCACCGGTGGCACGAACTGTAGCCCAATCCCATCCTATGTCTCCAATTGAGTACCCATCGTCGTCACATGATTGCAGCGCAGGTACCAATGCGAGCAATAACATTACTAAAAGCCAATTAAATTTTTTCATATTTGTTCCTCTCTTTTTAATTCTTCTGCTATATAAATAAAAAAGCCGGGCATTTACTGCACCGGCTTTACGTTTATTCAGAAAAAGAAAGTTATTTTTTCAACAGTTCAAGCATTTTGCGAGCGGCATGCTGGGGAGCACCTGCAGGTCCCAACCGATCTGCCATATACTCATATTCGGCAAGCATACGATTCTTATACTCCTGATCTTCAATCAGTTTCTTTAGTTCATTCTGCATATTTCCGACTGTCATTGTATCTGCAACCAACTCCTTTACGACCTCACGGTCTGCAATCAGATTGACCAGTGAAATAAATTTCACTTTCAATATATGACGACGCAAAAACGAAACCACTTTTCCAATCGGTGTATAGTAACAAACCACCTGAGGAACACGGAACAAGGCTGTCTCAAGAGTCGCCGTACCCGAAGTGGCCAAAGCCACCTCCGCATGTTGTAGCAAACGATAGGTCTGGGCAAAGATTATTTTCACTTTAGCCTGCCCTACATATTGCTTGTAATACTCCGGAGCGATGCCGGGAGCACCGGCCAGTACCAGTTGATAATCGGGAAAAGCAGAAGCCGCCTTCAGCATATCCGGCAGATTATCCTTGATCTCCTGTTTCCGGCTTCCCGCCAATAGTGCGATTATCGGTTTATCCTCCAGGTTATTATCCGCCAAGAATGCTTCCGGATTTTTGGGATGAGCTTTCTGATAGGCAGTCACTTCATCTACCGTAGGATTTCCTACATAATGTATAGGATAGCGGTGTTTCAAAGTATAAAACTCCACTTCAAAAGGAAGAATGGAGAAAAGTTCATCCACATCACGTTTGATATTCTTTATGCGGTACTCCTTCCATGCCCATATCTTCGGAGAAATATAATAGAAGACAGGAATCTGCGTCTCGAAATGCACAAACTTAGCTATGTTAAGATTGAAACCGGGATAATCGACCAAGATCACCACATCGGGATTCCACGCCACAATATCTTCCTTGCAACGTTTCATATTTGCAAAAATCGTACGCAAATGAAGCAGTACTGGAATAAATCCCATATACGCCAGCTCTTTATAATGCTTCACCATCGTTCCTCCGACGGCAGCCATCAAATCTCCACCGAAAAAGCGGAAATCGGCCTGAGGATCTTCCGCCTTGAGGGCAGTCATCAAATGGGACGCATGCAAGTCTCCGGAAGCTTCACCGACAATCAGATAGTACTTCATGGGAATTTTGAATTAGGAGTTTTGATATTTGAAATCAGCACAATGCGTATGTCAGAATTCCAGTTGCTGACAATAGCCATTCAGTTCATCTATAAAGCCGTAAGCAGTCATATCGACTGTCGTTGGCGTGATAGCCACATATCCGTTTTCCAGCGCCCAATGATCATTGTTCTCATTTTCAAGTTCATGATCGGTGAATGAACCGGTCAGCCAAAAGTAATTATGGTCATCAAGACGGGGACAAGTTACCCATTCATTCACCCAGCATCCCTTTGCCTGTTCACAAACCTTCACTCCTTTGAGGTCGGGAGTATCGGGAAAGTTCACATTAAGACAAGTCAACGGGGGCAGTCCTTTTTCCAATATCATGGCAGCTATCTTGCGTATATAAGGACCCGAAGGTTCAAAATCAGCATCGGGCTGATGATTGCACAGAGAAAAACCAATCGAAGGAATTCCCTTCAGACAGCCTTCAATCACTACTCCCATCGTTCCTGAATAATGCACGTTAATAGCGGAATTATCTCCATGATTGATACCGCCTACGATCAGGTCAGGCTTCCGGTCGAGCACTGAGCCCAATGCCAGCTTGATACAATCGGTCGGCGTTCCTGTACATTTATATACAGTCAGTCCCACTTCTCTTTTGACCAGTTGATAATGAACCGGATGAGTCACCGTCAATGCACTGCCGCTGCCGGAGCGCGGAGAGTCGGGTGCCATTACAACAATTTCCCCCAACGGACGAAGGAACTTCACCAGTTCACTAATACCTTTAGCCATAACACCATCGTCATTCGAAACGAGGATCAACGGCTTCTTACTTTCCATATATTCAATCCTTTCCTTTTTAATGTTCGCACAAAAGTAGCAAAAAGTAACCGTACTGCCAACCGCTTATCTCCGAATATCATATTAATCACATCGCTATCTGACGAATATACACCCGTTTACAAATCTTAATCTTCTGCAAGCGAGTAAAAAAAGAAATAGATATCCAATATAAATATGTATATTTGCAAGCTCAAACAGAGAAAGTATGATGATAAAATCAACCAGGTTTCGGAACTGTTTCGTCCGGCAGTTATTAACAAAACCGGTGACTTATCAACAGAAAATGCAAAGTTTCTCTTTTTTCGTAGGCGCTCTAAGGAATTATCACTTATTTCGCTGCCAATAAATTTAGAGTATATGGGAAAAATAATTGCTTTGGCTAATCAAAAAGGGGGTGTAGGAAAGACCACGACTACGATTAATCTCGCAGCGTCACTTGCTACACTTGAAAAGAAAGTACTCGTGGTAGATGCAGACCCGCAAGCAAATGCCTCTTCCGGCCTGGGAGTGGACATCAAGCAGTCGGAATGCACTATCTATGAATGCATTATTGACAGAGCCAATGTACAGGACGCTATTCTTGACACAGAAATCGACTCTTTGAAAGTGATCTCTTCGCACATCAATCTTGTAGGAGCAGAGATTGAAATGCTGAACCTCCCAAACCGCGAAAAGATACTGAAAGAAGTGCTCACACCCTTGAAGAAAGAATATGACTATATTCTGATAGATTGTTCTCCTTCACTCGGACTGATTACCATCAATGCCCTGACGGCAGCCGACTCCGTGATCATCCCCGTGCAAGCTGAGTATTTTGCTCTCGAAGGCATCAGCAAACTGCTGAATACGATTAAAATCATCAAGTCGAAACTGAATCCCGCTCTGGAAATCGAAGGTTTCCTGCTGACGATGTATGACTCACGTCTGCGTCAGGCAAACCAGATTTACGACGAAGTGAAAAGACACTTCCAGGAATTAGTTTTCAACAGCGTGATCCAGCGAAATGTGAAACTGAGCGAGGCTCCCAGCTACGGTATCCCGACCATTCTTTATGATGCGGACTCTACCGGTGCCAAAAACCATCTCGCCCTTGCCAAAGAGATTATCAACAGAAATAAATAACCGAAGAAGATATGGCAACACAAAAAAGAAATGCATTAGGACGCGGACTTGACGCCCTGCTCTCAATGGATGATGTGAAAACCGAAGGTTCTTCTTCCATTAGTGAAATAGAGTTGGCGAAGATTACCGTCAACCCCAATCAGCCACGCCGCGAATTCGATCAAACGGCATTGCAGGAACTGGCTGATTCCATTGCGGAAATCGGTATCATACAGCCTATCACTCTACGCAAGCTCTCGGACGATGAGTATCAGATCATCGCGGGAGAGCGTCGTTACCGTGCTTCACAAAAAGCAGGACTGAAAACCATCCCTGCCTACATCCGCACTGCCGACGACGAAAACATGATGGAAATGGCGCTGATTGAAAACATACAGCGTGAAGACCTGAATGCGGTAGAAATAGCATTGGCTTATCAACATCTGCTGGACCAGTATGAACTGACACAGGAACGCCTGAGCGAACGTATCGGCAAGAACCGGACCACTATCGCCAACTACCTGCGTCTGCTGAAACTGCCGGCTCCTATACAGATGGCTCTACAAAACAAACAGCTAGATATGGGACATGCACGTGCATTGATTTCATTAGGCGACCCCAAACTTCAAGTAAAAATATTCGAAGAGATACAGGAACACGGATACTCCGTCCGCAAAGTAGAAGAGATTGTCAAATCGCTGAGCGAAGGAGAAGCTGTGAAAAGCGGCACACGGAAAATCACTCCGAAACGCAGCAAACTACCGGAAGAGTTTAATTTACTAAAGCAACAACTCACGGGATTTTTCAACACCAAGGTACAACTGACTTGCTCCGAAAAGGGGAAAGGAAAAATCAGTATTCCTTTCAGCAACGAGGAGGAACTGGAACGTATCATGGAAATCTTCGATACGCTAAAAAAGTAGATGACAAGAAAAAGTAAGAAATATCAGTTACCCATCATCACCCTGCTTCTCTGTTTTCTACAGGTGGCAGGGATTGATGTGTATGCACAAGAACCTGTGACTCCGGTACAGAAAGACAGTATTATTCAGAGCCGGGAAGCACCGAAAGCACGTGCACGAAGGCACCGGGATCCTGCTCAGGTGATGGATTCGTTGAAAAAGGATTCAATCAAAATATTGCATCCGGAACGCCTGCAAGCAACCGACAGTCTGTCTGCTGTCAAAATACAGATAGCCGACAGTCTTGACGCAGCCAATAAAAAAGAACTGAAGAAGATAGAACAGCCGGCACCTATTGTAGTGAAAACCGACACAGTACCTCCTGTGCAGGATCTCAACAAGAAACTGTTCATTCCCAACCCGACCAAAGCAACATGGCTTGCAGTCGTATTCCCTGGCGGAGGACAGATTTACAACCGTAAATACTGGAAACTACCTATTATATATGGAGGGTTTGCAGGATGTGCGTATGCCCTCAGCTGGAACGGGAAAATGTATAAAGACTATTCACAGGCCTATCTGGACATCATGGACAGTAATCCAAACACCAAGAGCTATGAAGATTTGCTGCCACCGAACGCCCAGTATAATGAAGAGCAACTGAAAAACACCTTGAAACGAAGAAAGGACTCGTTCCGTCGTTTTCGGGACCTTAGTATATTTGCATTTATCGGAGTATACCTTATCTCCATCATCGATGCCTATGTCGATGCGGAATTATCGAACTTCGACATTTCACCTGACTTGAGTATGAAGCTGGAGCCAACTGTCATCGACAATAACAGCCAGTTCCGCTCCAACAGTTACAAGAATAAGTCAGTGGGACTGCAATGCGTACTACGATTTTAAAAACACAATTTAGATTGAACTTATAATTAAAGCATGAAGAAATTAGAAAACTATTGTTCGATTATTTTCCTTTTCCTGTTGGCAACCACACAGGTAAAAGCTCAAAGTGTAGATGTAGTTATTCGTGAAAACGGAACCGAACGCAAAGAAAGCATCGATCTTCCAAAGAGTATGACTTACCCGCTCGACAGTCTGCTGAACGACTGGAAAGCTAAAAACTATATTGATTTAGGCAAAGATTGCAGTACGGCGGAAGTGAATCCTTTATTCAGTGATTCTGTCTACATTGACCGCCTTTCACGTATTCCGGCTGTCATGGAAATGCCTTATAATGACATTGTACGCAAATTCATCGATATGTACGCGGGTCGCCTGCGCAATCAGGTTTCATTCATGCTGAGCGCCTGCAATTTCTATATGCCTATTTTCGAAGAAGCACTGGACGCTTACGGACTTCCTTTGGAACTGAAGTACCTGCCGATTATCGAATCTGCACTGAATCCTTCGGCTGTGTCACGTGCCGGTGCTTCTGGACTGTGGCAATTCATGATTGGAACAGGAAAGATTTACGGTCTTGAATCCAATAGTCTGATAGACGAACGCCGCGACCCGATCAAAGCAACCTGGGCTGCCGCCCGTTACTTGAAAGAGATGTACGATATTTATGGAGACTGGAATCTGGTTATAGCAGCCTATAACTGTGGCCCAGGTACTATCAACAAGGCAATCCGCCGCGCCGGAGGCGAAACGGATTACTGGAAAATCTATAACCTGCTGCCTAAAGAGACACGCGGATATGTACCTGCTTTCATCGCAGCCAACTACGTGATGACATACTATTGCGACCACAACATCTGTCCGATGGAAACAAACATTCCGGCAAGCACAGATACGGTGCAAGTCACTAAAAACCTTCATTTCGAGCAGATTGCCGAACTTTGCAATGTTCCGCTGGAGGAAGTGAAAAGCCTGAATCCCCAATACAAGAAACAAGTGATTCCCGGCACGACCAAACCTTGTACATTACGTTTACCACAAAGTGCCATCAGTACGTTTATTGACAAGCAAGATACAATCTACGCACACCGTGCCGACGAGCTATTCCGCAACCGCAAAACCGTTGCAGTGAAAGAAGTTACTCCAACCACCCGCAGACAGACAAGCGCTGTTGCCGGTAAAGGAAAATTAACTTATTATAAGATAAAAAGTGGAGACACTCTTTCATCGATTGCCGAAAAGCTAGGCGTACGTGTCAAAGATATACAGCAGTGGAACGGTATGTCGAACACCAGAATCGCAGCAGGAAAACAATTGAAAATCTACAAATAAATGACTTCCCGCTTGCTTCATTCGGAAATTTGCTTATTTTTGCAAAAATAAGCGAATGAAAGGATAACGAATATGGATAATATAACCCCCAAAGAAATAGCAGATGAAGAGATGATCAATCAGGCGTTCCAGGAACTTCTGAATGATTATCTCCATACTAAACATCGCAAACGAGTTGAAATCATCACAAAAGCTTTCAACTTCGCTAATCAGGCACACAAAGGAATCAAACGCCGATCCGGCGAACCTTATATCATGCACCCGATTGCCGTTGCACAAATAGTATGTAACGAAATTGGTCTTGGTTCTACTTCTATCTGTGCGGCACTGCTGCACGACGTAGTAGAAGACACTGATTACACGGTAGAAGACATCGAAAATATCTTTGGACCGAAGATTGCCCAGATTGTAGACGGACTGACCAAAATCTCCGGAGGGATCTTCGGTGACCGTGCTTCGGCACAGGCAGAGAACTTCAAGAAGTTACTGCTCACCATGTCGAACGATATCCGAGTTATCCTGATCAAAATAGCCGACCGCTTGCACAATATGCGCACGCTGGGTTCCATGCTGCCCAACAAGCAATATAAGATAGCAGGAGAAACTCTCTACATCTATGCCCCGTTAGCCAACCGCCTAGGTCTGTACAAGATAAAAACAGAGCTTGAAAACCTCAGCTTCAAATATGAACACCCCGAAGAATATGCCGAAATAGAAGAAAAGCTGAATGCTACCGCTGCCGAACGCGACAAAGTATTCAACGACTTCACAGCTCCGATCCGCACCCAGCTGGATAAGATGGGGCTGAAATACCGGATTTTGGCACGTGTGAAATCGATCTACTCCATCTGGAACAAGATGCAGACCAAACACGTCCCGTTCGAGGAGATTTATGACTTGCTCGCTGTCCGCATCATCTTCGAACCACGCAACGTGGAAGAAGAGCTCAACGACTGTTTCGACATCTATGTCTCCATTTCCAAGATATACAAGCCTCATCCCGACCGCCTACGCGACTGGGTAAGCCACCCGAAGGCGAATGGTTACCAAGCATTGCACGTCACCCTGATGGGAAACAACGGACAATGGATCGAGGTACAGATTCGCAGCGAACGGATGAACGATGTTGCAGAACAAGGCTTTGCCGCCCACTGGAAATATAAAGAAGGAGGAGGCAGCGAAGACGAAGGTGAACTGGAGAAATGGCTGAAAACCATTAAAGAGATACTGGATGATCCGCAACCGGACGCAATCGACTTTTTGGATACGATCAAACTGAACCTGTTTGCTTCCGAAATCTTCGTGTTCACTCCGAAGGGAGAGTTAAAGACAATGCCACAAAACTCTACGGCACTGGATTTTGCCTTCTCACTGCACACAGATATCGGTAGCCATTGTATCGGCGCCAAGGTCAATCATAAACTGGTGCCGCTAAGCCATAAACTGCAAAGTGGAGATCAGGTTGAAATATTGACCTCCAAATCCCAACGTGTACAACCGCAATGGGAGGTATTTGCAACGACCGCCCGTGCTCGTGCCAAGATCGCAGCGATTCTTCGCAAAGAACGGAAAGCGAATCAGAAAATTGGCGAAGAGCTACTCAACGAGTTTCTGAAGAAGGAAGAAATACGTCCGGAAGAAGCTGTCATCGAGAAGTTGCGTAAATTTCACAACTTCAAGAATGAAGAAGAGTTACTGGCCGCTATCGGCAGCAAAGCCATTACTTTGGGAGAAGCGGACAAGAACGAGCTGAGAGAAAAGCAAACCAGCAACTGGAAGAAATACCTGACGTTCTCCTTCGGGAACAGCAACAAGGAAAAACCGGAAGAGAAAGAACCGCAGGAAAAAGAAAAGATCAATCCGAAAGAGATTCTTAAACTGACCGAAGAAAGCCTGCAAAAGAAATACATCATGGCCGAATGTTGTCATCCGATTCCCGGTGATGATGTTTTGGGTTACGTTGATGAAAACGACCGCATTATTATTCATAAACGCCAGTGCCCTGTTGCTGCCAAGCTGAAAAGCAGCTATGGTAACCGTATATTAGCGACCGAATGGGATACTCACAAAGAACTTTCTTTCCTCGTATATATCTATTTAAGAGGTATTGACAGCATGGGACTTCTGAATGAAGTGACTCAGGTCATTTCCAGACAGCTCAACGTGAACATCCGTAAACTTGCCATTGAAACGAATGACGGGATATTCGAAGGAAAGATTCAGCTATGGGTACACGATGTGGAAGATGTAAAGACAATCTGTAATAATCTGAAGAAGATTCAAAACATCAAACAGGTGAACCGGGTGGAGGAATAATTTATCGTCCGTCCAGTTCTTTCTTGATAGCCAGAAGCTCTTCCTTAATACCTTTCAGACGGTTCACAATTTCGTAATTGCGAACCGTGGCTTCCTTATTATCCTTCAACCGTTGACGGGCACCGGGAAGCGTCAGACCTTTCTCCTTCACCAGATGATAGATCAGACCAATCGTTTCCACATCCTCCTTTCGATACTGACGTATCCCCCTCCCCGTTGTCCTGGGAGAAATCTGCGGGAACTCCTTCTCCCAAAAACGAAGCAAGGATGCATTGACTCCAAACATATCGGCCACTTCGGCTATGGAGTAATATAATTTTAGTTCTTTGTCCGTATTCAGCATAGAAATCGTTGTTTTAAGAGATTAATCGAACACTTTACCGTGATTGGCGGCCAGTTGAATCATCTTCTCATAATCTTCCGCACTCAAGTCCATGAAGTAATAGTTGACAGGATTCACAACCTTTCCCTTCACGTGTACCTCATAGTGAAGATGAGGACCGGTGCTCTTACCTGTACTTCCCACTTTTCCAATCACCTCGCCACGCACCACCTTTTTCCCAACTTTCGTGTTATAGCTCTGTAAGTGAGCGTACCGAGTCAGATAACCGAAGCCATGATCAATCTCAATCGTATTGCCATATCCGGTTTCCCATCCTACTTTTACCACTGTACCGTCACCGGTCGCATAGACATCCGTTCCCGGATGAGCGGAGAAGTCCATTCCCGAATGAAACTTCGTCGTACCGTAAATCGGATCAATACGTGTTCCGTATCCGGAAGCAGTCTTGCGAAGGTCTTTATTGGAGATAGGCTGGATAGCCGGAATACATTTCAGCATTTCATCATGATTCTTACACATATCCACCACGTCATCGAAAGATTTGGACTGGATATAAAGTTGTTTGGACAGTACATCCAGCTTTTGGGTCGTATTTACCACCAGCTTGGAGTTTGCCAGATCCATCAGCTCCTCATACCGGTTCGTACCTCCAAAACCTGCCTGACGGATAGCCGGCGAAACAGGATCAGCTTGCAGAATCACCCGATACAGGTTATCGTCACGCTGCTGAATATCCTGCAGCACCCCCATCGCATCATCCAGACGGCGGGAAAGTACATTATATTGCGCCAAAAGACGGCTATTTTCGATTCGCAGCTCCTTCTCCGAAGGCGATCCGAACACTAGAAGCAAGACGATGAAGCATCCGGCTCCAAGTCCCATACCGATAAAAAGCCGGCGCAGAATGCTAAGTGCACGCTGCCGTACGGTAGGATAAATTCGGTCATAAGTCTGCGTCCTTGGATTGTAGATGTAGTAAACTTTGCGCATCTTTTTGGAAATATTTCGCTTGTTAATACGGCAAAAGTAATAAAAACAAGCTATCTTTGCACAGTTTTTTGAGAATATTAACCTCAACAATAGATATATAGAAGAATATGTTGACTGCAAAAGAGATCAGAGATTCATTCAAGAATTTCTTTGAGACGAAAGGACACCACATTGTTCCCTCGGCTCCGATGGTGATAAAAGATGACCCTACCCTGATGTTTACCAACGCAGGGATGAACCAGTTTAAAGATATTATTTTGGGTAACCACCCGGCCAAATACCACAGAGTCGCGGACTCTCAGAAATGTCTGCGTGTAAGCGGAAAGCATAATGACCTGGAAGAAGTGGGACACGATACGTACCACCACACCATGTTCGAAATGCTGGGCAACTGGTCATTCGGTGACTACTTCAAGAAAGAAGCCATCAACTGGGCATGGGAATATCTGGTAGAAGTATTGAAACTGAATCCGGAACACCTGTACGCCACTGTATTCGAAGGAAGCCCCGAAGAAGGACTGAGCCGTGACGACGAAGCCGCTTCTTACTGGGAACAGTATCTGCCGAAAGATCACATCATCAACGGCAACAAGCACGACAACTTCTGGGAAATGGGTGATACAGGCCCTTGCGGACCTTGTTCGGAAATCCACATCGACCTCCGTCCGGCAGAAGAACGTGCCAAAATCTCCGGCCGTGATCTCGTCAACCACGATCATCCCCAAGTGATTGAAATATGGAACCTTGTGTTCATGCAATATAACCGTAAAGCTGACGGCAGCCTCGAACCACTTCCTGCAAAGGTTATCGATACAGGTATGGGATTCGAACGCCTCTGTATGGCTTTGCAGGGCAAGACTTCCAACTACGATACAGACGTATTCCAGCCGATGCTGAAAGCGATTGCAGCAATGTCAGGCACAGAGTACGGAAAAGACAAACAGCAGGACATCGCCATGCGTGTAATCGCTGACCACATCCGTACGATTGCTTTCTCCATTACGGACGGTCAGCTGCCTTCCAATGCCAAGGCAGGTTATGTAATCCGCCGTATCCTCCGCCGCGCCGTTCGCTACGGATATACTTTCCTCGGACAGAAACAGTCATTCATGTACAAGCTGCTTCCGGTGTTGATCGACAACATGGGAGACGCTTATCCGGAACTGATCGCACAGAAAGGTCTGATCGAAAAAGTAATCAAGGAAGAAGAAGAAGCCTTCCTTCGCACGCTGGAAACAGGCATCCGTCTGCTGGATAAAACAATGGAAGATACAAAGGCCGCCGGAAAGACAGAAATCAGCGGTAAAGATGCCTTTACCTTATATGATACTTTCGGTTTTCCGTTAGACCTGACAGAACTGATTCTTCGCGAAAATGGAATGACAGTCAACATCGAAGAGTTCAACGCGGAAATGCAACAGCAGAAACAGCGTGCACGTAACGCTGCCGCCATCGAAACCGGTGACTGGGTGACTCTGAGAGAAGGAACAACCGAATTCGTAGGTTACGACTATACTGAATACGAAGCATCTATTCTCCGCTATCGTCAGATCAAGCAGAAAAACCAGACACTGTATCAGATCGTACTTGACTGTACTCCGTTCTATGCAGAAAGCGGTGGTCAGGTAGGCGACACCGGTGTATTGGTCAGCGAATTCGAGACCATCGAAGTGATTGACACCAAGAAAGAGAACAATCTACCGATACATATTACCAAAAAGTTGCCGGAACATCCGGAAGCTCCGATGATGGCTTGTGTAGACACCGACAAACGGGCAGCCTGCGCAGCCAATCACTCGGCAACTCACCTGCTGGACTCTGCCCTGCGTGAAGTACTGGGTGAGCATATCGAACAGAAAGGTTCGTTAGTAACACCAGATTCACTGCGTTTCGACTTCTCTCACTTCCAGAAGGTGACCGACGAAGAAATCCGCCAGGTAGAACACCTGGTGAATGCCAAGATTCGTGCCAACATACCTTTGAAGGAATACCGCAACATTCCTATCGAGGAAGCGAAAGAGCTGGGAGCTATCGCCCTCTTCGGTGAAAAGTACGGTGAAAGAGTACGTGTCATCCAGTTCGGTTCTTCTATCGAATTCTGTGGAGGTATCCACGTAGCCGCAACCGGAAATATCGGTATGGTGAAGATCATTTCCGAAAGCTCTGTTGCAGCCGGTGTACGCCGTATCGAAGCATATACGGGAGCCCGTGTGGAAGAAATGCTGGATACCATCCAGGATACGATCAGTGAATTGAAATCGCTCTTCAACAACGCACCCGACCTGGGTATTGCCATCCGCAAGTATATTGAGGAAAACGCAGGACTGAAAAAGCAGGTAGAAGACTACATGAAAGAGAAAGAAGCCTCGCTGAAAGAAAGACTGCTGAAGAATATACAGGAAATTCACGGTATCAAGGTAATCAAGTTCTGTGCTCCGTTGCCGGCGGAAGTGGTGAAGAATATCGCCTTCCAGCTTCGCGGTGAAATCACAGAAAACCTATTCTTTGTGGCCGGAAGCCTCGACAACGGCAAGCCTATGCTGACCGTCATGCTAAGTGACAATCTGGTGGCCGGTGGCTTGAAAGCAGGCAACCTGGTGAAAGAAGCAGCCAAACTGATTCAAGGCGGCGGAGGCGGTCAACCTCACTTCGCTACTGCCGGAGGCAAGAATACAGACGGACTGAATGCCGCTATCGAAAAGGTACTGGAACTCGCAGGTATCTAAAAAAGCAGTAACATACATCCAATACAAGAACCGTGTCTTAAAGTCACCCGCACTTTAAGGCACGGTTTTTTATTTCAGATTCCAGTGTCAACAGCAACTAATCAGCCTCCTGCCAAAAATATTCGTGATATAAACTCAATTATCACAACTTTTTCCTACCTTTGTAAACAGATTAATTATTTTTCTTATCCTTCAAATAATAAAATAAGTAATCACCAATACCCGTACACCGATGAAAACACCTATTTACCTACTTCTAATCGTTTGCATTTTTGCATCCTGCAACACCAAACAGACAAAAGCTGAAATTGATTACACATCGTATGTAAATCCTTTTATTGGCACCGATTTCACAGGAAACACTTATCCCGGCGCACAAGCCCCCTTCGGTATGGTGCAGCTCAGCCCGGACAACGGACTTCCGGGATGGGACCGCATCTCCGGCTATTTTTATCCGGACAGCACCATCGCCGGCTTCAGCCATACCCACCTTTCGGGAACAGGTGCAGGCGACTTGTACGACATCTCTTTCATGCCGGTCACACTGCCCTACAAAGAGGCAGAAGCGCCGCTGGGCATCTACTCCAAGTTTTCTCACGATGAAGAGAGTGCCTATGCAGGCTACTATCAAGTACGTCTGAAAGACTACCATATCAATGTGGAACTGACCGCAACCGAACGTTGTGGCATCCAGCGATACACCTTCCCCAAAGCCGAAGCCGCCATCTTCCTGAATCTGAAGAAAGCCATGAACTGGGACTTCACAAACGATTCGCACATCGAAGTAGTGGACTCTGTGACGATTCAAGGATACCGTTACTCCGACGGCTGGGCACGCGACCAGCGAATCTACTTCCGCACCCGCTTCTCCAAGCCTTTCGACAAGGTGAAACTGGATACGACTGCCATTATCAAAGACAAGCAACACATCGGTACGGCTGTCATCGCACGTTTTGACTTCCATACCGAAGAAGGAGAACAGATTCTCGTCAATACCGCCATTTCCGGCGTCAGCATGGAAGGCGCAGCCAAGAACCTGCAAGCCGAAGTGCCCGAAAATGACTTCGACAAGTATCTGGCAGAAACAAAAGCAAACTGGAACCGCCAACTGGGAAAGATCGAAGTCGAGAGTAACAATCAAGACGATAAAGTAAACTTTTATACAGCTCTGTACCACTCGATGATCGCGCCTACGATTTACAGTGACGTAGACGGAGCCTATTACGGTCCCGACAAAAAAGTACATCAGAGTGACGGCTGGGTGAATTACAGCACTTTCTCCCTTTGGGATACCTACCGTGCCGCCCATCCCCTTTTCACATATACCGAGCCGGAACGTGTCAACGACATGGTAAAATCCTTCATCGCCTTCTTTGAACAGAACGGACGCCTGCCCGTATGGAACTTCTACGGGAGTGAAACCGATATGATGATCGGCTATCATGCCGTTCCCGTGATTGTAGACGCTTATCTGAAAGGTATAGGCAACTTTGATGCGGAGAAAGCACTGGCCGCCTGCGTAGCTACCGCCAACTTGGATAACTACCGGGGCATCGGGCTATACAAGCAATTAGGCTATATTCCTTACAATGTGACAGATCATTACAATGCCGAAAATTGGTCACTGTCCAAAACACTGGAATATGCATTTGACGATTACTGCATCGCTGAGATGGCGAACAAGATGGGTAAGAAGGAGATAGCGGACGAATTCTACAAACGTTCTCATAACTACAAGAATGTTTACAACCCGGCCACTTCGTTCATGCAGCCGCGTGACGATAAAGGAAACTTTATCAAAGACTTCAAAGCCGACGAATACACTCCGCATATCTGCGAAAGTAACGGCTGGCAATACTTTTGGTCCGTGCAGCATGACATAGACGGTCTGATTGATCTCACAGGAGGCACAAGCCGCTTTGCAGAGAAACTGGACAGTATGTTTACCTACCATCCGGCAGCCGACGAAGAACTTCCCATCTTCAGCACGGGAATGATCGGACAATATGCTCACGGCAATGAACCGAGCCATCACGTAATCTATCTCTTCAATGCCGTAGGACAACAAAACCTGACACAGAAATACGTTGCCAAAGTAATGAACGAGCTTTACAAGAACGAGCCTGCCGGTCTTTGCGGAAACGAAGACTGCGGACAAATGTCTGCCTGGTACGTATTCAGCGCAATGGGATTCTATCCTGTCAATCCGGTCAGCGGAAAGTATGAAATCGGTACTCCCCTGTTCCCGGAGATGAAGTTGCATCTGGCTAACGGAAAGACATTTACAGTACTTGCCCCCAAAGTGAGCAAAGAGAATATTTACATTCAATCTATCAAAGTAGACGGTCAACCGTACAACAAGACCTACCTTACCCATGAACAGATTATGAGCGGTGCCACCGTCGAATTTGAAATGGGGAATACTCCCTTAGTGGAAGTCGAATTTGAAGAACAAACCCAGTAGGTCCACCTAAACTAATCTATCGGAAAAATGGATGAAAACTTCGACTTAACCTACAAAGCTCTATTCCGCAGGTACTACCCCAGCCTGATATTCTATGCCACCCGACTGGTAGGAGAAGAAGAGGCGGAGGATGTAGTGCAGGACGTGTTCGTAGAGCTTTGGAAACGAAAAGACAGCATAGAGATAGGAGAGCAGATTCAGGCTTTCCTCTATCGTGCTGTCTATACACGTGCCCTTAACGTATTGAAACATCGTAATGTAGAAGATGGCTATTGCGCCGCCATGGAAGAGATAAACCGGAGGCGTGCAGAGTTTTATCAGCCGGACAACAACGAAGTGATCCGCAAGATCGAAGACCGGGAATTGCGGAAAGAGATTCACGATGCAATCAATGAGCTTCCGGACAAGTGCAAAGAAGTTTTCAAGCTCAGCTATCTGCACGACATGAAAAATAAGGAGATAGCCGATGTACTGGGAGTTTCACTCCGCACGGTAGAGGCACATATGTATAAGGCATTGAAGTTCCTGCGAAATCGTCTCGGACATCTTTGGTTCATTCTCCTCTTATTTTTATTGGATTAAAGATAAGTGTTTTTGGGTTTTCAATTGTATTACTTATATGAAGGAAAAGAAAATGAGAAATCTGAGCGAAGAAATAATAAACAAATATCTGACTGGTCAGTGTTCTGAAGAAGAGCTGATCAAGGTGAATGCCTGGATCAGCGAATCGGACGAAAATGCCCGCCAGTTGTTCCGCATGGAAGAAATTTATCATCTGGGTAAATTCGACCATTATGCCGATGAACAGAGAATGGCTAATGCGGAAAAAAGGCTTTATAAACAACTGTCTCAAGAGAAAAAGAAGAAAGATAAAGTACTGCATATGCATCGCTGGATGAGGTATGCGGCCATCCTTGCCGTCGCTTTACTAATGGGCGGAGGAGCCGGATATTGGTTCTACAACCGACCGGAGCATCAGATGCTGGTAGCCGTTGCCAATGAAGGCATCGTGAAAGAAGTTGTCTTGCCGGACGGGACGAAAGTCTGGCTGAACAATGCCGCCATGCTGAAGTACCCGCGCGAATTCTCCGAAAAAGAACGTAATGTGTATCTAGACGGAGAAGCCTATTTCGAAGTAACCAAAAACCGCCATAAACCATTCACGGTAGAAAGCGACGCTATGCGCGTACGTGTACTGGGAACCACTTTCAACTTCAAGTGCGACAAACGTTGCCGGATAGCCGAAGCGACCTTGATCGAAGGAGAAATCGAAGTGAAAGGCAACAAGGACGAAGGACAAATTGTCCTCGCCCCCGGTCAGCGTGCCGAACTGAACAGAAACAGCGGACGGCTGACGGTGAAACAGGTCGATGCGAAACTGGATGCTGTATGGCGTGACAATCTGATACCATTCAATAAAGCAAACATATTTACCATCACCAAAGCACTGGAACGCTTCTACGACGTGAAAATCATTCTGTCTCCTGACATTCGGTCGGACAAAACATATTCGGGTGTATTGAAGAAAAAATCAACCATCGAATCGGTATTGAAATCCTTGCAGAATTCCATACCTATTGAATATAAAATCGTAGGAAACAACATCTTTATCTCTTCAGATAAAAAATGAGTCCTGTGTTAAACTTAAACTAATAAACGACATGAAATTAAAGACACTTCTGATAGGATGTTACGGAGGATTTATAATGCTCAACTCCTGCACAGAGTCCCCCAGTGTAAAAGATTATAGTGCTTATGTCAATCCTTTCATAGGCACCGGCGGACATGGACATACTTTCCCTGGAGCCGTAGTTCCGCACGGTATGATCCAGCCCAGTCCGGACACCCGGATCGACGGCTGGGACGCTTGCTCCGGTTATTATTACGACGACAACACGATCAACGGTTTTTCGCATACCCACGTCAGCGGTACAGGCTGTTGTGACTACGGAGATGTATTACTGATGCCGATTGTCGGCAAACCGCAGTATCTGACAACTGATCCGGAAAGCCAGAAACTGGCTTACGCCTCTGCTTTCTCGCACGAGAATGAGACTGCGGAACCCGGATATTACTCCGTCTTCCTCGACACCTATCAGGTAAAAGCGGAAATCACAGCTACCAAACGCGGCGCCATCCACCGCTACACTTTCCCCGAAAGCACAGAATCCGGATTTATCATCGATCTGGACTACAGCCTGCAACGGCAGACCAACTACGAGATGGAAATCGAAGTTATCAGTGACACGGAAATCTGCGGACATAAGAAGACGACTTACTGGGCTTTCGACCAGTATATTAACTTCTACGCCAAGTTTTCCAAACCGTTCGCATATACCCTCATCACCGACTCTGTCACAATGGAGAACGGCAAACGCCTGCCTGTATGCAAAGCCGTACTGCACTTTAATACAAAGAAAGACGAAGAAGTACTGGTAAAAGTGGGTGTATCCGCTGTCGATATCGCTGGCGCACGCAAGAATGTGGAATCCGAAATTCCCGAATGGGACTTCGACAAGGTACGAAAAGATGCCCGCACCGCCTGGAATAATTATCTGTCTAAAATAGACATCACCACTTCCGATAAAGAAGATAAAACCATTTTCTATACCGCTCTGTATCATACGGCCATCAGCCCGAACCTGTTTACGGATGCGGACGGACGCTATCTCGGCATGGATCTCGAAGTACATCAGGGAGATACCATTAATCCGCTGTATACTGTCTTCTCCCTGTGGGATACTTTCCGTGCACTGCACCCGCTGATGACGATCATCGACCCGAATCTGAACAATCAGTTCATCAATTCACTGATCAGGAAACATCAGGAAGGCGGAATATACCCGATGTGGGATCTGGCTTCCAACTACACTGGAACGATGATCGGATATCATGCGGTCCCCGTTATCGTGGATGCCTATATGAAAGGTTACCGCAATTTTGATGCTCACGAAGCATATAAAGCCAGTCTACGGGCAGCCGAATATGACACTACAGGTATCAAATGCCCCGATCTGGTGCTGCCGCATCTGATGCCCAAAGCGAAGTATTATAAAAACGCCATCGGCTACATCCCCTGCGACCGCGAAAATGAATCTGTAGCCAAAGCGCTGGAATATGCCTACGACGACTGGTGTATCTCCATCTTTGCCGAAGCAATGAACGACTTCGAAAACAAAGCAAAGTATGAACGTTTCGCCAAAGCCTACGAGTTCTATTTCGACAAATCGACCCGCTTCATGCGCGGACTGGATTCGAATGGCGAATGGCGCACCCCATTCAACCCGCGTGCCTCCACTCACCGTAGCGATGACTATTGCGAAGGAACCGCCTGGCAGTGGACCTGGTTTGTTCCGCACGATGTGGAAGGACTTGTAAAACTGATGGGAGGCGAGGAGGCTTTTGTAGAAAAGCTGGATTCGCTGTTTACAGTCGATTCGAGTCTGGACGGAGAAACCACCTCGGCTGATATCAGCGGACTGATCGGTCAGTATGCACATGGCAATGAGCCGAGTCATCACGTGATTCATCTGTACAACTATGTGAATCGTCCGTGGAGAACGCAGGAATTAGTGGACAGTGTCTACCGGAGCCAGTATGCCAACAACGTCGACGGGTTGTCCGGCAATGAAGACTGCGGACAGATGTCGGCATGGTACATACTCAACTCGATGGGATTCTATCAGGTATGCCCGGGCAAACCGGTGTATTCTATCGGACGTCCGGCTTTCGACAAAGCTGTGATCAATCTCCCCAATGAAAAGACATTCAGCATCGTGGTGAAGAACAACTCCAAAAGCAACAAATATATCGAAAGCGTATTGCTGAACGGCAAAGCTCTGGACACGCCATTCTTCGGACATCAGGACATTGTAGCAGGCGGAATCATGGAGATCAAAATGACTGACCATCCTACACAATGGGGAAGTAACAACTCTTCTCAATAATCATATAAAAACCATTACTTATCATGAAAAGACTCTTATTGATAGCTTGTGTACTTAGTTGTACGCTATTGTCCCAAGCCAAAGACTGGACGCAGTATGTCAATCCGCTGATGGGTTCCCAGTCTACTTTTGAGTTATCAACAGGTAATACTTATCCGGCTATTGCCCGTCCCTGGGGTATGAACTTCTGGACTCCACAGACAGGCAAAATGGGAGACGGATGGCAATATACCTATACCGCCAACAAAATCCGCGGGTTCAAACAGACACACCAGCCCAGTCCGTGGATCAATGATTATGGTCAGTTCTCGATTATGCCGATAGTGGGCCAACCGTTGTTTGACGAAGAGAAACGGGCAAGCTGGTTTGCACATAAAGGAGAAGTGGCAACTCCTTACTACTACAAAGTATACCTGGCAGAACACGATATAGTCACCGAAATGACACCGACGGAACGTGCCGTGCTTTTTCGTTTCACTTTCCCGGAGAATGATCATTCTTATGTGGTCGTAGATGCCTTCGACAAAGGTTCTTACATCAAGATTCTTCCGGAAGAGAATAAGATAATCGGTTATACGACACGCAACAGCGGTGGTGTTCCTGAAAACTTCAAGAACTACTTTATCATCGAGTTCGACAAACCTTTCACCTATAAGGCTACGGTAGAAAACGGAAATCTGCAAGAGAACGTAGCGGAACAGATGACCGACCATGCCGGAGCGATCATCGGATTCAAAACCCGCAAAGGGGAACAGGTGAATGCACGTATCGCCTCTTCTTTTATCAGCTTTGAGCAGGCTGCTGCTAATATGAACGAACTGGGCAAAGATAACATAGAACAACTCGCCCAAAAAGGAAAAGATGCCTGGAATCAAGTACTGGGTAAAATAGAAGTAGAAGGCGGTAATCTGGATCAGTACCGTACATTCTACTCCTGCCTGTATCGTTCGCTGCTATTCCCGCGCAAGTTCTATGAACTGGATGCAAACGGCCAGCCCATCCATTACAGTCCGTATAACGGGCAGGTACTTACGGGATATATGTTTACCGATACCGGTTTCTGGGATACATTCCGCTGCCTCTTTCCGCTGCTGAATCTGATGTACCCGTCGGTCAACAAAGAGATGCAGGAAGGATTAATCAACACGTATAAGGAAAGCGGTTTCTTCCCCGAATGGGCAAGTCCGGGACACAGAGGTTGTATGGTTGGAAATAACTCCGCATCAATCCTTGTGGACGCTTATATGAAGGGAGTAAAAGTCGATGATATCAAAACGCTGTATGAAGGACTGATTCACGGAACGGAGAATGTACATCCGGAGGTTTCTTCCACCGGACGATTGGGATACGAGTACTATAATAAACTGGGATACGTACCCTACGATGTGAAAATCAACGAGAACGCCGCCCGTACTTTGGAATATGCATACGATGACTGGTGTATCTACCGGTTGGCAAAAGAGCTGAAACGTCCCAAGAAAGAAATCAACCTGTTTGCCAAACGTGCCATGAATTACAAGAATCTTTTCGATAAAGAATCCAAGCTGATGCGTGGTCGCAACGAAGACGGTACATTCCAGTCTCCTTTCTCACCGCTGAAATGGGGAGATGCCTTTACGGAAGGAAATAGCTGGCATTATACCTGGTCTGTCTTCCACGATCCGCAAGGTCTTATTGACCTGATGGGCGGGAAAGAGATGTTTGTTACCATGATGGATTCCGTATTTGCCGTACCGCCCATTTTTGATGACAGCTATTACGGACAGGTAATTCACGAAATTCGTGAAATGACTGTGATGAATATGGGCAACTACGCGCATGGAAATCAACCGATCCAGCACATGATTTACCTCTATGACTATGCGGGACAACCGTGGAAGGCTCAATACTGGTTACGTCAGGTAATGGACAGAATGTACACGCCCGGACCGGACGGTTACTGCGGAGACGAAGACAACGGACAAACTTCTGCCTGGTATGTGTTCTCTGCGCTGGGTTTCTACCCTGTTTGCCCTGGAACGGACGAATATGTGATGGGAACTCCTCTGTTCAAAAAGGCTACTCTTCACTTCGAGAACGGCAATAGTCTTGTTATCGACGCGCCCAATAACAGCACGGAAAATTTCTATATTGATTCCATGAACTTCAATGGTGCTGATCATACCAAGAATTATCTGCGTCACGAAGATTTGTTCAAGGGAGGTACTATCAAAGTAGACATGAGTAATCGGCCGAATCTGAACAGAGGAACCAAAGAAGAGGATATGCCTTATTCTTTTTCCAAAGAACAGTAGTTAGTTCATCGATTAAATTCACGTTCCTATATTAGGCCCTTTTTCTTCCGGTTTTCTGACTTTCTCTCTGTTCTGAAAGACTTTATCCGGATAATGGCAAAAAAAACGATAGCCTGAAAGTAAACTTCTTTACTTTCAGGCTATTTTTCAGTTAGTATTCACTACTTTTGCCGGACAAACAACTATAAATCATGGAAGAAGAAATTGACTTTACCAAAGTCCCCTATCAGTACGCAATGTGCCTCAATCGGGAATGTTCAAAAGCAAACACTTGCTTAAGACTACTTACAGCACAAAGCGTACCGGAAAAGATTGAATACTGGGTTATTATCAGTCCCAAACATCTCGCTGCCCAACAAGGGAATTGTCCTTATTATCGTTCTAATGTCAAAGTACGTTATGCTAAGGGATTCATCAGAATGTTAGAAGACTTGCCTTATAAGCAAATGCAAACTGTCATATCACATTTAATGAGCTATTTTGGTCGCAGAACTTACTACCGCATCCGCAAAGGCGAACGCCTCCTTACCCCCTCCGAGCAACAAAGAATATTAAATATCCTCAAGAATTGCGGAGCAACTCATCTACAAAACTTTGATGCATACGTTGAAGATTATGACTGGTGATCGGCAGTAACACGAAGTGATACTACTGTTACGCTCAGAAGACACAACTGTCACCATTTGGTGGCACGGCTGTGCCAAGCCGTTGGCACAACAATGACACCGTAGTGGCACAACTGTGCCAAGCCCTTGGCACAAGGGTTCCCTTACGAGGAGACAGGGAGGGACATAGTAGCTTATACAAGAAAAGAGCCAGGCTTTCAGAATGAAGCCTGGCTCTAAAATTAACTAATCTGCTAATGACTAGACTTTACTGAGCGTTGTAGATATAAACTTCAGTTACATCAATATATGAACCAAAGCCTTCCAATAATTCAACCTTTACATAACGAGCTGTTATAGAAGAGAAGAATTGGAAATAATGATTACCCACACGAGGAACTTCCAACACTCCCTGTGGAGTCCAGTTTTCATTATCCAATGAAGTTGAAATACGTACTTTCTTAGAAGCATACGTATAATAATAATCCATACCCAAAGCATTAAAAGTCTGTGCTGATTTCATATCAATAACAAACCAGAATGGATTATAACTATATACATCTGATCCATAGCTTCCTCCATTACCATCAATCAAATAACTAGCTCTACCGGAGACACCAGAAGGAATCTCCGCACTCCAACCTGCTTTCGACAATTCAGTCCAGTTACTACCTATAACAGACAAATATTTAAAGTTTCTAAGTACTTTATCCACATTAAAGGTTAAGAAGTTCTCCTTACTATTAACCTTCACAACGGGGTCTTCACTTTCTGCTGATGCAGTAACAACAAGAGTGTGAGATTCTTCTCCAGCTGTTGTCAGCAAGAAATCATCAGTAATAGTCCAGGTAACCTCTGCTGATTCTAACTCTCCGGCAGCTATGGTAATTTCAGCAGGAGTTACAGTGATATTCTTCATGAACTGTTCATCCAATCCCGTAGTGGCAAGTTTCACTTTTACGTCTTTTCTTGCCGGCTTATCCAACTTCATCTTGAAAGTATAGGATATAGGATCAGGATTTACAATCGCTCCTTGAGAAAAAGCACGTTCAAATGCAACGTTATTACCGCTCTCACCAACCACAGAGCATGAAGCTGTATATGCCTCCTTCTCTATTACAACTTTAGATTCTATTGGTTCAGTTCCTATCTTATATCCTTCCACACTGGCTTTCACCCCTAATTCATAAGTAGTCGCATCATAATTGGATGCTGCAAAACTAAAATCTTCATCCTTCAAAGTCACAGTGACAGAAGCATCTGTTGAACCGGCAGGAAGAACTACTTTAGTGGCACTGATCTCTACATTTTCTTTTGGGATATTAGTATTTATAATATCAAAAGTCACTGTAGCATCTTCCGGTGATGCAGCAAAATGGAATGTATAAGTTCTAGTGACAGGGCCATCTAATTCCAATGTACCATCAGATTTGTAAACCGCAGTCAACGTCGCTTTAGACGCTCCTTCCGCATCGTCAATCGTTATAGCAGGCTGATTCACCGGATATTTAACCAAATCCACCACCTCATCATCCTGACATCCAGCAAAAGTAACGAATGATCCTATTGCCAGAGATAAAAAGAGTTTATAATGTGCTTTCATATTCTTGTTTTTTATTTGTTCCTATTTTATTTAAAGATCATCCGGATATTTATATGGCGTCGGATCATTCTTCTTGTAGAATATAGTCGGTGCTGCTACATTGGACCCGTACAATACTTCGCCACCACCTTGAAGACGGCTGAAAACACTACCATATTTAGCCGGACTTGGAGCAAATCCCATAAACCATCCATACCCTCCATCTATCATACTTTGAGCTTTAGAGGCAGATAAACTACCGCCACCACCTAAGTTGAATTCCATTGAAATACCGGAGCATTGTTTCTTTGTCATTTGTCCGATAGGATATGCAGCACTACCATAGTTGGCTACCACAATATCTATCCATTCTTTTGCATCTACCCCGTCGACAGTAGCTACACCATACATCTGTCCCCAATCAAATACAGTAACCAGTTTATCCGGCATTGCCTGTTTGGTTTCATAACACAGACGAGCTGCAGCAGCCGTACTTGGATTAGTAAGAGACGGATTGCTCAAATCAGGACTGTTTGAATACTCATCGTCATAATTTACTCCATCCAAGTTATATGCCTTACAATACTGAGCAACTTCGCGGGCAAAGTCTTTAGCACCTTGTTCGGAAAGCTGTGCCAAGCCTGTAATGTCATGGTTACCAAGCAGTCCTAACAATACTTTCACACCACGTCTACGCAGTGGCTGAAGAAGAGTTTCATTATTATCCAACAGATACTGTACATTCGGGTTACATTGTACACGAGGACGTCCTGCTTCAGCATCATAGTTGATATTAGCAGCAAACAGTACAACAACATCCCAAAGAAGTTTTCCATTCTCTAATTGGAAAGAAAGAGTATTCAGCGGATTTACGTCATTTACTTCAAAGAACAAATAACCTTGCATTACACCTTCTCCTTTATATGCATCACCGGCATTTCGCATATCTTTCACCAGATAAATACAATGTTTCGCATCTTCATCTTTAATAGTGATATCACTACTCTGATCACTGATAGCTACCGGAATAGCATATGTTTTATCTTCCTGCAGACCTTCTCCTGCCCGAATAGTCATCTCTACCTCCGCTGATTTAGTATTAGCGTTCACTGTAAGTATTCCTTCGTTAGCAAAGGTAACCAAGTCCTGCGGATACAATGCAAAATCTGTATTATGCGCCTTATTATACGTTTCCAAATAAGCAGCATCAATTTTCACTTTTGCCGATGTAGCTGTATTAGGTGTCTTGCTCAACCCCATTTTTACTGTAGTAGCATAAGTCTCACCGTGCAATTCGACAACCTTAGAAACTAAGTTCGACTTTCCATCACGCAGATATGCATTATTTTCATAAATGCCACTGTAGGCCGACTCATCAATATTCTTTCCGACCTCAAGATCATCAGCACAAGAGGTCAAGAATGCAGTACTGCTCACAATCATGGCAGCGAACAAACCCGAAGTTATATATTTCATATTCATAATGAATTCTTGAATAAAAGATTAAACCAACAATTAATTTATCTTAGGAATCTCTACTTTTACCCAAGTAGGATCGCCCGAACCTGTAATATCATTACCATGTCCAGTCTGGTCGGTAATAACATTTCCAGCACCTTCATTAAACTTCCAGTAAGCAACCAGTCCTTCACTGGCAGGATCTACTTCATAAGGATTAGTGGCAATTTGCTCTGCCGTTCTTTGCACTGACCACACGCGGACTTCTGAAATATCTCCCGGCAACCAACGAGTATCATCCCAAGCGCGACCAATATAACAACCACTGCTCAAAGATACATTACCTGAAGCTGCTTCGTCTTTATAAACAGGCACACCATCTTTATAATAGATTCGTTCTTTTGTTGTATTATCATAAACAATGGCAATGTGTACCCACTCATTAACCGGTAAACCCGGAACAACATTCGGACCTGGGAAATTACCACCGGGAGCTACTACCTGAACTTGATCACGTGGACGGTCAGCATCACCAATACGTACAAGGAATTTACCTTCAATACCGAAAACAGAACTCAGGGCATTATCACGTCCTGCTACCCAGTCTTCACTACGAACCAAAGCTTCAATAGTAACAGTAGAAAGACTATTCACACTGCTCTTCCAGTTAATTGGGAAATAGATTTCTTTGATATTTGCCACTACATTAATAAGGGCAGCACCCTTAAATATGAAATAAGCAGTACGGGCACTTTCGAGTACATCAATATTGGATGCATCTAGAATGGTGACGGGCAATACATATCGTTTTGACTTATCCAATTCGTTGGTATTCTTAAAGTCAATCACAATATTATCACTGGAAATATCCCCTGCCTTAATAGTAGCAGTTTTTGTTGGTATATTATAAAAATATGAATCCAGTGCAGTTGCGTTATCATTGTAAATCAAATTATATGCTGCTGTCATAGCGGGAGCCGCATCAAAGCTTATTTGAATATCTTGTTCTGCCGGCGATGCTATACGATAGCTAAGTTCACGGGTAGCCTCAGTTATACTGGGCTTAATCAGCAAATCATCACAAACAGGAGCCGAGCTAACATAGAGTTTATTGTCATAATGATGCTCTTCATTGATATCTTCATTCTTACAACCACTCACTGTGACTGTTGTAAGAGCCAAAAGCGCAAAACAATATTTATAGAGTTTCATTTCTATTCTTATTTATTAGGATTCATAATACGAATAACTTCACGCACATATCCATAAGTATTGTTATAATAATCATTATGGACATTCATAATAAAGATTCCTTTCCGGGTGTAATTAGGAGATGCTTCAACCATCCACTGGGCTGCTCCCGGAGCTGCTACTAGTTTATTGCCTTTTTCATCCACTGTACTCCAGTAACCCTTCACTTTATCCTTATCGTGAGCCTGCGGCAATTCGACACAAACGATAAAACGATCAGCAGGAACAGGATTCACTCCTCCTTCTGTACCGCCTACTGCATCTATACCCGCCTGAATAGCCAAATATGCTTTTAAAGCAAGATCATCAGCATTGGTAGAAGAAGCAGTTTTCAACATGATGTAGTCAAACTTGCTTAACATATCCATATTCTCCGGCACTAAATATTGTACATTTCCGTAGAATACCAGAGTCTTGTCATCATGATTGCCTTGCCAGTTCATCACCTCGCCAAAAAACTTCTGTTGACGGTCATTATATTCTTTCAGAGCTGCCTCCGGAAGGCTCACCAGCGAACGCCCTGTATAATCAGCAATAACACCATCAAAGTTATATTTGTCACAGAGTGCCAACATCTCATTGGTGCGTTCACCGATATACTGAAGAGCATCCTCTTCTGTCAACTCCGGTTCGGCTTTTACTTTCTCCTTCCAGGCATTTTCAATGCTGGAATAATCAATACTGTAAACCGTACGAGTTCCTTTCTCGCGTATTTTGACCATTTCTGCCTGTACTTCGGGACTTACTTCCGGATTATTCAGACAAATGAAATCAACGCTGTCAGGTACGACGGTCAGACGTTCAGCCTGCTTGCCGGGAGATCCCTTAGGGTTCTCGAAAGAAACAAAAGTGACCTTATGTTCTTCAGACTTATATCTGTTCAAATCCTTCAGATAGTCAGCATACAACTGAGGATTCTGCTCTTCAAATGTAGGAGTATTCAATTGGAGACTTTCCACATCTGTCCAATCACTACATGAAGTTATTGTCAGAGCTGATGCCAGAAACAGCAGAGCAGACAATCTATATTTCAGGTTATTTTTCATATATACTTTCCTTTAAGTTTAATATTATTTTTTAGAAGCCCACCATACATCTGTAGCCATGTTATCTGCACCGTGCAAGTAGTTGGCAATCGCATATTCTACATTTGCTTTATTGCTGACAAACTCATCCAACGGATAAGGCATACGACGCGCCCCTTTCTCTGAATCAACGACACCACCGCTCTTATTTTCTTTCACCGGGATCAGTTTCGGATATCCGGTACGGCGGAAGTCTGCCCAAGCTTCATTACCCAATTGCCAGTTGGCAATCCACTTCTGCACGATAATGCGTTCTTGCTTCTCTTCTTTGTCAGCACTATCATTCCATTTAATAGTGATATTGGACAAAGCATTCTGATAAGTGTTCGTACCTGCCGGGTCTGTATATGCAGTCGGTTTGTTTACATCATCTTTCAGATAGTCTTCCACACCGTCTGCACCCCATTGCTCAAATGACAGACGGATACCTTGATTATAGAATGATTCTGCTGTACCACCCATGCTGAAGTTAAAAACAGCTTGCCCTTCAGCACGTAAGAAAGCTACTTCGGCTGCATTCATCCAATAAAGCGGAGATGTAGGAGCAATGTTCACCCCAGAGTATTTATGTCCGGTTGTCTTCAGTTCGGGAATGACAATACCACGACGCATTCCTACATAGTCCTGTCCTGCCCATTCGGATTTTGTGAAGAACTTTTCACGTCTGTTATCCTTGTAACCATTCATATAGCAGATGATATCGGCAGCAGCATGCGTATCACCACCAGTCAAACAGGGTACGCCGCCATGATCGGAAGTCTGTACCTGATTGTAGCGGGTAGCTACATAAATAGGATTTTGTGAAGTCTCAAAGTAGTTCCATGTTGCATTGTCCGCATTCGATTCGATGACACCTCCGTTTGCAGGATTCACAGCTTCTTCAGCCATCTGTTGAGCTTTCACCGGATTAGCATAAGCTATACGGATAGCAAGACGCAACTTCAGTGAGTTGGCAAATCTGATCCACTTCTTTACATCACCTTTATATATATAGTCGGCTGTAGGAACGAGCTGTTCGTTAGAATTCTCATTGAGTGTGGCAATAGCTGCATTCAACTCATCGAAGAATGTATTATATGTCACTTCCTGAGAATCATAAGGAGTAGCAATTTCACCATTCGCACCTATCTGAGAATAAGGTATCGGACCGAAAGCATCAGTTACACGATGCATAGCTGCCACCTTTATCACTTGTGCAATGGCATAAGGAACCGGATCATTCGTATTTTGTGATACAAGTTTCACTTGGGTCAGATTAGAATATAATGTCGGAATAATCTTATCACTTTTCAGAAACACACGGCTCCAGTCGTCTTTCGGATTGAAGTTTGAAATGGTTTCTGTAAAACCGGCATTAGAATCGGCAAAATATCCGCCTAAAGGTCCGCCCAACAAGCAGTCTGTGAACTGAGCTGTATTTACATCCGGTGATACCACGCAACCGGCCAGGTTATTCATGGCAGATCCCAAAGCATATCCATCCGCTGACAAATCAGGAGCTTCATATGGGTTGGAATTGATATTCTCATAGTTACCGATACACGAGGACAGGGCAACGGTAAGAGATCCAAATACTAATTTATTTATTATATTTTTCATACCTATCTTGATTTATTTAGAATTTAAAGCTCAGATTAAAGCCAATATTACGCAATGAAGGCATCATAAAGTAGTCAATTCCCTGATAGAAGTTATCAGTAGATGCCACGCTTTCAGGATCGAAAGGAGCCTTGTTGTAGATCATCCAAAGATTACGTCCGATCAATGAAACTTTGATATCACACACATTGCCCAGCCATTTTCTCGGAATAGTATAACCGATAGAAGCTTCCTGCAAACGAATATTAGTAGCGGAATAAATGTAATACTGAGGAACAGCCGTACCACCAGCTACTACTGAATACCAGCCTTCCGGATTTACACGGTCGTTTCCATTTACCGATACATAACCTTTGTCACGTGCAGCAGCAGATGCTTCAGAAACTCCGAAGTTATCAAGAACAGCTTGTGTACGTGAGAATACAACTCCACCCAGACGAGCTGATACAAGGAATGCCACATTAATGTTTTTCCAACTGAAATTGTTACGCCATGCCAAGTTTCCTTTCGGCAATACACTACCTAATTTGATGTAATTATTAGCTTCCAGACTCTCTGTTACAACACTGTTGTTCTCATCGATATAAACAGCTCCATTGGCATCTCTCTTCAAATCCATCAAGGAGTAAATGTCACCCATGCTTCCACCTTCTTTCAGGATGAAACGGGTACTACCCAGACCACCCATATTCAGAGAAGAAATAGAGAATTTCTCGCGAGTGATAGGATTGATGGCATTATCAGCTAAGGTAAGAATCTTATTCTTGTTCATTGAATAAGTAACTCCTGTATTCCAAGTAAAATCTTTCCATGTATTATTGTAATTCAACGCTAACTCAAGACCTTGATTGCGAACTGCACCTGTCTGAATGTAGATACGAGCATATTCACCTACCGGCAACTCAGGATTGAATGTCTGATTCATTGTCTTGGCGTTATAATAAGTCACATCCAGTTCGAAGTTCTTAAGAAAACGCATATTCATACCTACTTCAAAAGAATTGGTACGTTCCGGTTTCAAGTCATATACCGGGAAGTCAGTCAGGTTACTCCACTGACCGATACTGGTATTCCATGCGAACAAAGGATTAGCTATATATCTTTCGAATGCTGTACCTACAGAAGCAAAAGAACCGCGTATCTTCCAGTAAGACAGATAGTCCTTATTCAATTTAGGCATCAATTCAGATAACACTACAGACATACCTACCGAAGGGTAGAAGAATGATTTATTGACAGAGTTACGGCCTGCCAACTGTGAAGGCCAGTCATTACGACCTGTCAATGTCAGATAATAAGTACTTTGGTAGCCAACTTCGGCAGATGCATAGATAGACTGAGTCTGTTCACGCCATCCTGACTGCATTTTGCTTGTCTTGGTCGTACTCAGGTTTTGAATATAGAAACCGTTTGTCAATCCGGCTTTTTCACCAGCAAACGTTTTTGAATCATCAGCAATAGGTCCGCGTACAGCCATTTCATCATATCGCATATCAGTAAACGATCCACCCATATTAGCTTGTAAAGACCATTTTTCACCGAATGTTTTGTTCACACTTACCAGGAAGTCTGCATACAACTGCTTTTCGTAGCTTCTGGAAATGCCATAAAGACCACGATCAGACAACTCTGTCAGCTGAGTATTTGTACTGGCATAAGCCTTTTCCGTATAATCATTGTTAGAATTATCCAGGCGGACACGTCCGGAAACATTTAACCAGTCAAGAATCTGATAATTCAGACTTGCACCTAACATATAGCGGTCTTTCTTATTTTCACGCAAGTTACGGTAGTTCACCCAATAAGGATTCTGCATAGTCATATTACCATCACCTGTCGGCCAGTACTGAGTATAGATCTTACGTGCAACGTCATAGCGTTCGTACATTTTAATATCTTCCCAGTCATTACCACGAGGGAACAGATAAGCTCCTACCAACGGATTGTTGTAAGTACCCTGATTCACCATATTGCGGTCTTTCTGCAAAATGTAGCTGGCATTTACATCCAATGTCATCTTATCATCAAGAAATGAAGTAGTATTGCGTACGTTGAAATTATAACGGTCATATTTGTTGTTAGGAACGATACCTTTTGAATTAACCGCTGCAGCGGAAGCATAAGTCTGGTTCTTTTCCGAACCGGTAGAGAATGATACGCTTTCTGTACCTATAACACCAGTCTGAAAATAATCATCACGAGGATTATATCCAAAATATCTGGCTTCTGTCAGTTTAGGGCCCCAGCTACGACTGGAGTTATCATCTTTCACGCCACCAATACCTGTACCATAACGTGTCTGGAAACGAGGCATTACCAAAGGAGCATTAAACTCAACATTACTATTCACTGTGATATTCACACGACCTTCTTTTCCTTTTTTAGTAGTAATGATAATCGCACCATTGGCAGCATCAGAACCGTAAAGTGCAGCTGCTGCCGCACCAGTCAACACAGACATTGATTCAATATCTTCCGGGTTAATGTCGGCAATCGGCTCAGTATTTCCTTTAGAAGAAAACTCTGTCCCATTCACTTTATTTGCATTGGAGTACATCGGAACCCCATCTACTACATACAATGCATTGGAAGACTGCATGATAGATTTTGTACCACGCATCACTACTTTAGATACACCGCCCACTCCGGATGAAGAAGCATTGATATTAACACCTGCCACTTTACCACTCAATGAGTTAATAAAGTTAGGATCTTTATTGGTAGTCACTGCATCAGCATTTACCTGCTGTACATTGTAAGACAGCGCTTTTTCTGAGCGTTTGATTCCCAATGCCGTAACTACGACTTCATCCAAGACTTGAGCATCTTCCTTTAAAGTGATATTAATAGCAGTCTTTCCTGCTACAGCCCTCTCCAAAGTTTGATATCCAACATACGAAAATTGCAAAACTGCATTTGAACCTGTAACGACTAATGTATAATTACCATCAAAATCAGTAATAGTACCATTAGTTGTTCCTTTTTCCAATACAGAAACGCCAATCAAAGGTTCGTTATTAGCATCTACCACCTTACCTGTTACTTTCTGTTGTTGTTGAGTCGACTTTGTCGAAGAAGATGCATTTGCTTTCGACAAATAAACAACATTGTCATCAATTTTATAAACGACATTTTTCCCTTTCAAAGCCTTATCCAGTACTTCTACCAAAGAAACATCTTTAACATTCAATGACTCTATTCGCATTGAAGCCAAATTGTCATCATAAAAAAATTGATACTTGGATTGAGACTGGATTTGCTTAATCACAGTTCCTAAAGAAGAATTGGAGATCCTAATTGTTAACTGTGCTATTGCAGATTGTGCCGGAAGGGCGAATAGCATCAAGATCAACAATGCCCGAAAAATCTTCGAGCCTCTACACGAGTCATTGATTCTCATACACTTGAATTTAAGATTAAACATTAGTTTTTATATAAATATTAGAATCGATATTCCATTTATTATTTTCGATTCACATTTATATAACAACCCATACCTTGAAAAACACTTAGAGGTTTTTGAAAAAAAATAAATATAATCTCATATTTATTTTTTCACAACGAGTATCTCCCCATTCATCTAGACTGGGAATCAATTATTTACGAAGAAAAAAAAAAGAAATCTTTTATAAAATTTGTTCTTTGGGATAATTCACCAGATACAATGTCTTCGTGGCGCGAGTAAATGCCGTATACAACCAGCGAAAATAATCCGGAGTCAAATATTCATCCGTCATATATCCCTGATCAAGAAAAACATTCTGCCATTGCCCACCTTGTGCTTTATGACAAGTTACCGCATAAGCATATTTCACCTGCAACGCATTGTAGTGTGGATCTGCTTTCATCTTTTTCATCCGGTCCCGCTTGTTAGATATATCTGCGTAATCTTCAAGTATGGTATAAAATAATCTGTCATTATCTACTTTTGGCAATGCGGGAGAATCAGAGTGAAGAGTATCCAGCAGCAAATTGGCATCCAGTTCAAAATCATTCTGGTCAGGAAACCTGAGAGTCACTTCCGCAAAGCGAAAACCATACATCGCACGCGTCTTACGGACACGACGCACGACTGCTATTTCTCCATTGGCAATGAAGTCCATTTCCTTATATTGCTCTGTCCAATAATAATTATTTTTGGCTATCATCAACATATCTCCCGTATTCAGTTCATCTTCCCGCCAAAGGATCTGTGCACGTATTCCGTTATTATATAGGTTCGCGCGTTTATTAGAACGACAGATCACAATCGTCTCATCCATGCCGTCATGATCATAACAACTAGTGATGGCATCAATCAATTCCGTACCCGGCACCATCTTTATATCTGGAAAACCTGTTATCTTTATTTTAGGTAAAGAGTAGCAATTATCTTCCGCTATCAGCTGACGCAATTGAGTCGCATTCCACAAAATGCCCGATTCCTGTATCTGACGAACCACTTGCGTCAAGTCAACTTCCCGCACTTCCAATCCATATCCCTTTAATGCATCTGCAAAAAGTGCCGGACTCAACTCCTCACCTACCGGAGGAAGCTGCGCAGTATCTCCCATCAACAAAAGACGGCACCCCTGACCGGAATAAACAAACTGTATCAGGTCGTCCAATAATCTTCCCGTCCCAAACATACTGCCCGACAATCCTTCATTGGAAATCATTGAAGCTTCGTCGACTATAAACAAAGTATTCGTAGCAAGATTGTCATTTATTGAAAAATTACTGGTTTCATTAGAAAACGACTGCTGCCGGTATATTTTCTTATGAATTGTAAAAGCCGGGTGACCGGCATAGGATGAAAAAACTTTTGCAGCACGACCAGTAGGAGCCAGTAACACAGCCTTTTGCTGTAACTGATCCATCGTCTTTACCAATGCCCCTACCAAAGATGTTTTACCAGTACCGGCATAGCCTCTGAGGATAAATACTTCATCCGCCAGTGTGGAAAGCAGAAACTCTGAAAGAGATTTTACAGCTATTTCCTGCTCAAAAGTTGGTTGATAAGGAAAATTTTCCTTAATTTGCCTTTCTAAATAGTTATTTATCATTTTTGTACGAGAAAAAAGTTCCCGGAACTATCGTATTTAAATTTATTTATTCTATTTTTGCGATGCGAATATAACAACTAAAAACATAATTTATCATGAAAACAGTATTTAATATTGTATTAGTACTCTGTGCTGCTGCATTAATCTACATTTGCTATAGCAGTATTATGGGTCCTATCAATTTTGAAAAAGCGAAAAAGGAAAGAGAGCAGGCTGTCATTGCCCGTTTGATCGACATCCGTAAAGCACAACAGGAATACCGTTCGCTTCATCACGGAATGTACACAGAACATTTTGACACACTGATTGATTTCGTTAAAAATCAAAAATTACCTTTCGTTATGAAAGTAGGTCAGCTGACAGACGACCAATTGGAAAGCGGCTTGACTGAGAAGAAAGCAATGGCAATCATCAACAAAGCTAAAAAAACAGGCAAGTATGATGAAGTTAAGAAAAACGGACTTGAAAACTTTAAGCGTGACACCATGTGGGTAGCTGTAATGGACACCATCTATCCAAAAGGTTTCAATGCAGATTCAATGAAGTACATTCCTTATGGCAACGGTGCTATCTTTGAAATGAATGTTAAAAACGACACAGCTAAATCAGGTGCTCCTGTATACTTGTTTGAAGTGAAAGCTCCATATGAAACTTACTTGGGCGGACTTGACAGACAAGAAATTATCAATTTGAAAGACCTTAATGAAAAACTGGGCAGATACTCAGGTTTGATGGTAGGTTCTATTGACAATCCTAACAATGGTGCTGGTAACTGGGAATAATGATTGATTTTACAAAATCAAAACAATATACTTTATCCATCCGTCTTAGTACGGATGGATTTTCTTTTTCTATCTACAATCCGATTAACGACAATTCGCAGTCGCTGTTCGAAAAAGAGGTAGACACCTCTCTGTCTCTGACAGCCAATCTTAAAAACGTTTTCCACGAATCGGACTTTTTAAGCTACTCCTACAAACGGGTGAACATCATGATAGCCAGCAAACGCTTTACCATGATACCATTGGAACTGTTTGAGGAAGAACAGGCAGAGCTTTTATTCTATCACAATCATCAGAAACGGGAGAATGAAATAGTGATGTACAATATTCTGAAAAAGAATAATGTAGTCGTAATCTTCGGCATAGACAAAAGCACCTATACATTCTTAAATGAACAATATCCCGAAGCCCGCTTCTACTCTCAGTCTACCCCGCTCATCGAGTATTTTTCTATCAAAAGCAGACTGGGGAATAGTAAGAAAATGTATGCTTCAGTACGCAAAGATGCCATTGACATTTACTGTTTCGAACGGGGGCAGCTACTTTTGGCCAACTCTTTCGAGTGCATGCAAACCGAAGATCGTATCTACTATCTATTATATGTCTGGAAGCAACTGGAATTTAATCAGGAACGGGATGAACTACATCTGACAGGCACTCTGTCGGACAAAGAGACATTGATGAACGAACTGAAAAAATTCATTCTGCAGGTATTCATTATGAATCCTGCCAACAATATTGACATGCAAGCCTTATTAACATGCGAGTAATCAGCGGTATTTATAAACGAAGAAGATTTGATGTACCACGTACATTCAAAGCACGCCCTACAACAGATTTCGCCAAGGAGAATCTGTTCAATGTACTTAATAATTATATTGATTTCGAAGAAAGAGTAACTGCACTTGACTTGTTTGCAGGCACGGGCAGTATCAGTATCGAACTGGTATCCCGAGGCTGCGACCGTGTGATCAGTGTGGAAAAAGATCCGGCTCATCACTCGTTTATCTGCAAAATAATGAAAGAAGTACAAACTGACAAATGTCTGCCTATCCGTGGCGATGTATTTAAGTTTATCAACAGCGGACGAGAGCAGTTTGATTTTATCTTTGCCGACCCTCCTTACGCTTTAAAGGAGCTGGAATCGATACCGGAACTAATATTCAAAAATAATCTGCTCAAAGAAGGAGGTTTGTTTGTATTGGAGCATGGTAAGCAAAATAACTTTGAAGATCATCCGCATTTCATAGAAAGAAGAGTCTATGGAAGTGTGAATTTCTCGCTTTTCAGATAAGATAAAAGTATATCAGATAAAGGAAGCATCCTTTTTAAAGCAGCGGAGCCAACAAACGAACGACAGACTCTGCTGCCCTCCTCCTCCACGAACGTTTCACCCAGTTTTTCAGAAAGATCTGTGTACTTTCCCGCTGATCCTGAAGGAATATCTCCTTCATTTCAAGAGCCGTTTCCACATCATACATAAAGGCATTTACTTCAAAATTATGCTCAAAACTACGGAAGTCAACATTGGTAGACCCTACTGTAGAGAGCATATCATCAGAAACCATCAGTTTGGAGTGCAGAAACCCTTTCTTATAAAAATAGACTTTGACACCTGCCTGCATCACATCTGCCAGGTAAGAATGCGATCCCAAATGAGTGATTCGGTTGTCGGCACGTTCCGGCAACATCAAACGCACATCTACTCCTGCCAGTGCAGCTGTCTGCATAGCGGCAAGTACTTGCTCTGTCGGCAGGAAATAAGGGGTTTGCATATAGAAATACTTCTTCGCTCCATTGATCGCCATAGTCAGTCCCTGCATGATTTCTTTCCAGGGGCCAATGGGTTCACTGGTAACCACCTGCACTAATGAACTTCCACAAGATTCTATCTTTGGGAAATAACGTGAAGCTGTAATCAATGTACGGTCAACGAAATACCAGTCGAGCAAAAAGGCCGTTTGCAGACCATGCACAGCCTTTCCTTCTATCAGAATATGGGTGTCACGCCAAATTCCCCATGAGAAACCACGCATATAACGTTCTGCCAGGTTCATACCTCCCACAAAGCCGATACGTCCGTCTATCACGACTATTTTTCTGTGGTTACGATAATTGACCCTGCTTGTAAACAAAGGGAAGCGTACTTTCAAGAAACTCCTGACTTCAATACCTGCATTACGCATTTCCTCGAAAAAGCGGTTAGGTACATGCCAGCACCCCACATCATCATAAATTACTCTTACTTCAACCCCCTGAGATGCTTTTTCGATTAGTACATCCCTTACCAAACGTCCTATAGCATCATCTTCAAAGATATAGTATTCTATATGAATGTGTTGTTTCGCCTTTTGGAGCTCACGAAGCAATGATTGCAATTTGGTATAGCCTTCCGTATAGACAGCAATACGGTTTCCCTCAAATGGAAAAGCTTGATTGGTATGCTGGAAAAGTTGGATAAGGCGGGCATATTCTTCAGGTACATCCGAACAGTCTTGCGCCATGTATTCCGCCATAGGTTTCTTCAAAAGGCGGTCATAACTTTTTTGACCGATGATACGTTCCCGACGCTGACTCCGACCAAAGAAGAAATAAAAAACAAGACCGACAATTGGGAGGAAAAGTAATATGAGTATCCATGCCATAGTCTTCACCGGATTCCGGTTATCAAGAATGATAACGACAATCGTACTGATAATGGCTCCAAAATAAACGATATCAAAAGCAACCGTAGCTATCTGGCTAACTAGTATGTTCCAGTCAATCATAGGATACTCCTTTTTTATATGGATACTGAACAACAAATATAAAGCAAATTATCGGATAAACAAAAAAGTCCCGATAGCAAGTCATGTTAGTCATGTTCATTGCCATCGGGACTTTCCCGTTTTTATTCAGAGCTAGTCACAATTTAGAAACGCATAGGTCTGCCACCGCCGCCAAAGCCATGTCCTCCTCTAGGTCCACCACCCGGTCCACGTCGATTTGGTGACTTTCCACCCAACGTATTAAAGCGATATACAAAATGTACCATGAAATAACTTCCTAAAGTATTATATTCAGTATCACTCATCATTGTTTCGCTAATCGAACGCGACAAACTACTTTGTTGTTTTAAGATATCATATATTTTAAAACGAATTGTACCCGAATTATTCTTTAAGAAATTCTTCGAAATTTGTGCATTCCACATTACTTCGTTATTATTTAGCCCACCTGTATATCCATCTTTAAATCGACAATTAACATCTGTGGAAATCGAGACTTGCCAAGGAAGGTTTACATTGGTATTACCTCCAATATAGTAGTCGAATGTTTCTCGATTACTATTTTCTTGTTTACTGTTTCTGACCAAATTATAATTAACTGAACCACTTAAGGATATATCAAAAACTTCACTACGATAACTACTGGTAAACCGTTCTCCTAATCCTAAATTATGCGTTGTACTTAGTTCCTGATCTGCATTTTTAGAACTTCCGACACTCGTATAACTTACAGCATCACTAAATCGTGCATTTGTATTAGATGAAATTGTAAATTTCTTGTTCTTCAACGGTGTATTGAATGAGAAAAATCCTCTTGCTTGCCAGTTACCATTTACATTTTCTTTCTTATAAACCCGAGCACCCGTCTGAGGATCATATGTCATTCTATTTGCTACAGAATTCAATGTACTTGTATAATACAAATTAGCAGAATAGCTACGCATAGATTCCGGTACAAACTTTCTATAATCGAGAGTAAAATTATTATTAAATGATGGTTTCAAATTCGGATTACCATATCTTAGGTTCATCGGGTCGGTTATATCAATCACCTCCTGCAGGTCCTCAATGTTAGGTGTACTGCTTCTTCCACGATAACGGAACATTAATACATGTTGTTTATTAAACATATAACGGAACATTACTGAAGGAGCCCAATTCAAAACATTCTGTTCTGGAAGATTCTTCTTATAATTCGGACCAATTGTCGTTTTACTTAAGGATGACTGAGGAGTCACCCCCACTCCTACACTATACATCATCTTAGGGTGAATACCACGTACAGAAACATCAGCAGTATGAGTATCATAGAAATTCTCCACACGTGTACTTAGTTCATTATCATACCCACGCTCTATATATTCAGGATACGGATAGTAGTTAATACTATCATACACTAATGATTGTGATAACTGTTTGCGATGAGCAAATTCATAACGCAACTGCAAAAAGTGATTTTTAAATACAGGTTCTGTATAAGAAGCTGATACACTCCAGTTACGACTATCACTATTTCTGTCTGTATAGCGCGAAATATCAGAAATACTATCCTTTTCGAAGAATTCAGTCTTTGAATCAGAATAAGAATCGGACTCGCTGTCACTATATCCGAAACGTGCACCCAAAGACAAGTTTCGTCCTTTATTGTTCAATCTTCGAAAAGCCATCAAGCTACCATTAAAAGATGCATTATGACTTTTAGAAGAAGAAGCTGCCTCTTTTTCATTAACAGGACTATGCGAGTTATTTTCCGTCTTTGACCAAGAACGACTGCTAGATTCTGTTTGTGAATAACTACCGTTAGGACGGAAAATAATCGTAGTCAATGTGTCAGGTCTCCACTCCAAACGGAAATCAACGCGAAAATCATGACGATTACGATTTGAAAAGTTCTCACTTTGAGCAAAAGAAGATGTTTCCCCCAAAAATGTTTCTGAAGAGGTTTTGCGACGAGCGTCATTATCAGAATGTCCATATTGTACATTCCCCCCGATCTGCAACTTTTTAGTATCCTTAGCGAAGTTGACTCCCAACGATTGTGCAGTTGTAATACCTGAACCAGCATTACCTCCACCTAGTCCTTGTCCGGCATCACCAAATTCAGAAAATCCTTTATTATTAGTATTATTTGCAGAACCTATAATTGAAAGACTGGCATCATCTTTAAAGCGGCTGATCATTACTCCCCCTTCATACCGATCCTGGCTACCATACCCTGCAATAAGATTTCCAATCCATCCTTTTTTCATACCTTTCTTAACGGTCAAATCCAAGACGGGCTCTTCATCTCCATCATCAATTCCTGTGATACGTGCCATATCACTTTTTTTATCATAAGCCTTTACTTTCTCAATCATATTAGCAGGTAAGTTCTTCATAGAGACTTTCGGGTCATCAGAAAAAAATTCCTTTCCATCAACCATTATCTTTTTTATTTCCTTACCATTTATAGTAATTTTACCTTCATCACTCACTTCAGCTCCTGGAATTTTTTTCACAAGATCTTCTAACATTGAACCTTCCGGTACAGGGTAAGCCGCTGCAGAATACTCTGTAGTATCAGCTTTTACAGTAACAGGAGGAGCTTCCGCCGTAATCACAGCCTCGCTCAGCATCACTGCATCAGGGTCCAGAGAGATTGTCCCCATTTTCTTTTCAGTCACATTATTGGATAATTGTACAGGAACGAATTTCGTACGGAAACCGATGTAAGAAACCTTCAACAAATATTTCCCCGCTTTCACTTTAGGGAGCGTAAACCACCCCTTATTACTACTTGCTATACCGGCTGCATAAGCGCTATCCGGCAACGATAACAATTGAATAGTTGCCTGTGCAGCTGGCTCTTTAGAGTCAGATTCGACAACACGCCCCGAAACGGTAATCACCTTATTCTGTGCAAAAATAGAGAAGGTGCATAACAGTGTAAGCACCCACCAAACTGATAATCTTTTCATTTACCTTAATTACGATTAGTAGAGTAATAACAATGTCTTTTTGACAAATAGAATCGTAAAAGGTTTAATTTAATAGAAAATTATCTTTTGAAGAATCGATCAACAAGCGCTTTTTTAAGACCAAACTCCAAACAAAGCACATTAAAGATTAAAAAGGTGAGAAAAGAAGAAGTGTCCACATTGATCACATCTCCTTGCAGAACACGCCACAACATACCACCGAAAACAAACAGAAAAGTCAGAAAGACTGCATTCCGGACTGCCGCATTACGAATCTGTTCCGTCTCGCGGCTTTCATTCTTGCTTAAGGCAAAGATGATCAGCAAGCATCCTGCCATCATCAACAGCTTCGTACATTCCTTATAAAATAGCAGGTTATGGTCGGTTATCAACCCTTGCATTAGCAAAATCGGAAGAAGAAACAAAGCTACTAACAACACCACATATCCCAAAGGACGGCAAAATACAGGAAACAATGCTTTCATAATTGAACGTTTTAACGAGACAAAAGTAAGTAAAAAAAGATATTTTATATACATTTGCACCAAGAAAAAGCAAAAGAATCATGAGTAAACAAGAAGTCATTCTCTGCGAAAGCTTGGAAACAAGCCTCGGTCGTGCCATTGAAAGGTGTCCGCATGACAAGTTATTCATCCTCACAGACGAACATACCCAGCGTCTTTGTCTGCCCTCATTGAAAGAGGTATCGTTTCTGAAAGACGCAGTCGAAATCTGTATCGGAGCCGAAGATGTGCATAAGACACTGGAGACTCTGGCCTCCGTATGGATGGCACTGAGTCAGCAAGGGGCTACACGTCACTCATTGCTCATCAACCTTGGTGGGGGCATGGTAACAGATTTGGGAGGCTTTGCCGCCGCTACCTTCAAACGGGGGATTTCTTATATCAATATACCCACTACACTGTTGGCTATGGTCGACGCATCCGTCGGCGGTAAGACAGGTATCAACTTCAACGGACTGAAAAACGAGATAGGCTCGTTTGCTCCGGCAGACAGTGTGCTGATTGAAACTGAATTCCTGCGCAGCCTCGATGCACAGAATTTCTTCTCCGGTTATGCTGAAATGTTAAAGCACGGATTAATCAGCAATACCGCACACTGGGTCGAATTACTGGATTTCAATACCAATAACATTGATTATGCATATCTCAAAAATATGGTGGGACGATCGGTACAGGTGAAGGAAGACATTGTGGAGCAAGACCCCTTCGAGCGTGGCATCCGTAAAGCACTGAATCTGGGACATACAGCAGGACATGCCTTCGAAAGTCTGGCATTGGCTGAGAATCGCCCCGTGCTGCATGGCTATGCCGTAGCATGGGGAATCGTATGCGAGCTTTACCTGTCACACCTCAAAGTCGGCTTTCCGAAAGACAAGATGCGACAGACCATCCAATTCATCAAAGAGAATTATGGTTCATTCGCATTCGACTGTAAGCAGTACGAACAACTCTACGCATTTATGCAACATGATAAGAAAAATACCTCAGGAACGGTCAATTTCACTTTACTGAAAGAGATCGGAGATATTTGCATCAACCAGACAGCTGATAAAGACACCATTTTTGAAATGCTTGACTTCTATCGCGAATGTATGGGAGTCTGATCTTGAAACTTATTATAATAATGAAGGAGAATGGGATTCCCTAAAAGGTTTCCCATTTCTTCTTTCCCTTTCCCATTCTCCTCTCCCCACATATGCCTTTATTCCCCACAGGCATCTTCTATATTATCCTAAGTTACTCATCCGGTATTGGGACAATGACATTCCGGTATGTTTCCTGAAGAAACGTCCCAAAGACGACTGATTGGCAAAATTTGTTTTCACGGCAATTTCCTGAATATTCATATTCGTATTCTTCAGCAAAGCCTTTATTTCGAGTACGATGTATTCTACAATCCAGTCTTTGGCAGATTTGCCGCTCACTTCCTTGATCACCATCGTCAGGTATTTGGATGTGATACACAACTTATCAGCATAGAAAGCAACATCCTTATTCTCCTTGAAGTGCTTCATTATCAACCCAAAGAATTTATTAGCCAGTTCCTCTTTACGAGTATCTTTTCGGGTAGTCATCAGAGATGCCTCCTTTTCATAAGCATTAAACAATTCCAAATATAAGTATCTTAATAAATGAATAATCAGCTCACGCCTGTATATATCATTAGACGTCACTTTATCCTTTACCATTCCAAAGAAATTCATCAACCGCCGGGTATCATTTTCGGTCTGAGGATACCAATAATGGGTCCTCATATAGAAAAAGAAATGCGGTGAAAAGCGAGGCACACCGCTCAGCGCATCGCTGAACATTGTAGGCGACACCACCAACGTAGTAGTCAGAAAATCATCACTGGCCTCGGTGAACGAAACGAATTGTCCCGGCAACAGAATAATCAATTCCTGCGGCTGTATCCAATGCGAATCATCATATACATTAAGCTTGGCCTTTCCGCTGAAGCAATACACGACCAAAGCAGACTGAATATTAGAAGGATAAACGCTTAGGGGAAGATACTTCAAATTCTGAAAATACTTAAAATCATCACCTAAGACATAAGCTTCTAACGTTTCTCTATTTTTATTATACACATTTACCCCCTCATTAAATAAAACTAAATACAAAAATATACTATCCTAAACTACTCTCATGTCTCGTATGCCGATATGGTTTCATTTTAAAGAAGTTACGCACTATCTATTCACTTAATTTTATAAACAAAACCCTGTTATGTTAGTTTGCAACCACCTATATTATTTAGAATTATTATGGACTAAAGGACTTTTTATTCCGCAAACGGAAACTTATCCTAAAATCAGCTAATGGAAAAAAACAGGCTATTTATTTGCTATTTAAAAATAAAGCACTACTTTTGCAACCGCAATTCGGGATGTAGCTCAGCCCGGTAGAGTACGCGTCTGGGGGGCGTGTGGTCGCAAGTTCGAATCTTGTCATCCCGACTACCGACAAAGCATTGATAATCGATGGGTTATTGATGCTTTTTTTATTGAAACGAGAATGAAAGAAGACCCGAAACATATTCACATCAGCGAATACAACTATCCACTACCGGATGAACGAATCGCCAAATTTCCTTTAGCAGTACGAGACCAGTCAAAACTGTTGGTATATCGCCACGGTGAAGTAAGCGAAGATGTCTTCACATCCTTGCCGAACTATCTTCCGAAAGGAAGCCTGATGGTATTCAACAACACGAAGGTGATTCAGGCACGCCTCCACTTCCGCAAAGAAACGGGGGCGCTGATCGAGGTCTTCTGTCTGGAACCGATTCAGCCCAACGATTATGTATTGAACTTCCAGCAGACGGAACACGCTGCCTGGCTCTGCATGATCGGCAACCTGAAGAAATGGAAAGACGGAGCACTGAAACGGGAGATGACGGTAAAAGGCTTCCCGATCACTCTGACCGCTACCCGTGGAGAATGCAGGGGCACCAGCCACTGGATCGATTTCTCCTGGAACAATCCGGAAGTAACCTTTGCCGATATCCTCGAAGTGTTCGGAGAACTGCCGATTCCCCCATATCTGAACCGGGATACGGAAGAGAGCGATAAAGAAACTTATCAGACCGTTTATTCCAAAATAAAAGGCTCGGTAGCCGCACCGACAGCCGGACTGCACTTCACTCCCCGTGTACTGGAAGCATTGCAGGAAAAAGGCATTGATCTGGAAGAACTGACACTTCATGTAGGCGCAGGAACCTTCAAGCCCGTGAAAAGCGAAGAGATAGAAGGACATGAGATGCATACGGAGTATATCTCCGTCAATCGGGCTACGATCAAAAAGCTGATCGATCATGACGGTTGCGCTGTTGCTGTAGGCACCACTTCGGTGCGTACGCTCGAAAGCCTGTATCACATCGGAGTAACATTGGCAGAAAATCCCGATGCTACGGAAGAAGAACTGCACGTCAAGCAATGGCAGCCATACGAAAAGTATGATCAAATTCCGCCTGTAGTCGCACTGCAAAAGATTTTAGGTTACCTCGACAGGAACGGGCTGGAAGCCCTTCACAGCAGTACGCAGATTATCATAGCTCCGGGATATCAGTATAAGATAGTGAAAGCGATGGTGACCAACTTTCACCAGCCGCAAAGTACGCTGTTACTTTTGGTTTCCGCCTTCGTGAAGGAAAACTGGCGCACAATTTATGATTATGCGCTGGCGCACGATTTCCGTTTTCTGAGCTATGGAGATTCTTCTCTGCTGATACCGTAAACCAAAAAATAAAAACAACTATGCCAAGCGATAATAATCAAGAAATGTTTCCCATCGTAGACGAACAGGGAAACATCACCGGAGCCGCCACACGCGGAGAATGCCATAGCGGAAGCAAGCTCCTTCATCCTGTCATCCATCTTCACGTTTTCAATTCGAAAGGAGATTTATATCTGCAGAAACGTCCGGAATGGAAAGACATCCAGCCCGGAAAATGGGACACAGCCGTTGGCGGACATATTGACTTGGGCGAAAGTGTAGAAATCGCACTCAAACGGGAAGTCCGCGAAGAACTAGGCATCACGGACTTTACTCCCGAACTGCTAACCAGCTATGTATTCGAATCGGATCGTGAGAAAGAACTTGTCTTTGTTCACAAAACTGTTTATGACGGTGAACTGCACCCCAGTGACGAACTGGACGGCGGACGATTCTGGACCATCGAAGAAATAGAAGAAAACCTCGGAAAAGGTATTTTCACCCCCAACTTCGAAGGGGAATTAAAGAAAGTATCCCTTATTCCGTCTCTTTTCCCTGCTCCTACTCCTGCTCTATCCAAGTAACGATTTTCTCCGAGAGCGGACTCTCTTTGGGGGCCACAAAGCCGACCCAGTTTCCGTTCTCGTCAATCATAAACTTCTGAAAATTCCACTGGACGGGCGCATCTTCTTTGCCGTTCAGTTTCTTTTCCGTCAGCCATTGGTAGAGTGGCGCCATGTTTTTGCCCTTGACGGAAATCTTGGCCATCATCGGGAAAGTAACGTCATATTTTAAGGAACAGAACTGAGCGATCTCTTCATTGCTTCCCGGTTCCTGTCCCATAAAGTTGTTGGCAGGAAAGCCGATGATTACAAAATTCTTATCCTTATATTTATCATATAGCTCTTGCAGTTTGGCATACTGTGGCGTCAGTCCGCATTTAGAGGCTACATTTACTACCAGCACTTTCTTTCCTTTCAGGGAAGAAAGCGGAAATTCCTTACCATCAATCGTGGTCACATTGAAGTCGTAGAAAGACTTATTCTGCGCTTCCAGAGAGATTGCACATACCATTGTTATAACCATTAAGATGAATGACTTCATACTGAATATATATTTAGTTTGTTATATAATAAACGAGGTTATGCAAAGAAATGTTCTGCCGCAGCATGAGATTGCTTGTTTCTTCGTATCCATGCCGAATGGCTCAACAACAATTCAGTTATACGCTAAATTGTCAGTCCATATAAATCAAGCATCAGTATCATATGGGGCAAGCGTTGGTTTCCTCGGAGGAAACGCCAGTTCCCTTTAAAAGGAACGGTCGTTTCCATTATAAGGAACGATCGTTCCCTCACCGGGAAACGACAGTTTCCATTACAGGAAATAATAGGAAACTATAAACCATTGAATTCTAGCCATATAGAGTTCTATCGATAATGTTATAGAGTTTATGTTCATGTCCAAACATGTTTTGAGTCAAATGATAGTCAATAGTATCTTAAATCTCCTCCTTCGGGAAGGAGGAGTACCCGTAGGGGGAGGTGGTAGGTGAATACGTAATCCTATCATTTACAAAGAAATAGGAGCAAACATTATTTCTCCTACCACCTCGGTCTGCGACCACTCCTCCTTCCCGAAGGAGGAGAATAGAGATGGAATCGACTTTTTAGTCTCCCCCCCAATGGAGATACTGCTGTTTGATTCATTTTTCATTCGATTTAGTAATGCTCAATGGTTCGTCTCACCTGATGTAGTGCCCGGCTTCAACTCTTTGCGGTGACAATAAAAAACTAAGTTCCGCCTATTATCACCCTATTGTCACCTCTTATTATCACCCTTACCATTCTAATTTGCAACGTATTAAGTCGCAAAAGTGACAAGTGACAATAAAAACGCTGCATAAAACGTTGTGGCGAATAACCAAAGGACGTTCAAACTCCTTGATTCGACAAACAACAGCCCTTCACGTTCAGACCTTGATTTCGTCATTTCACCCGTCAATCTTTCCGCTTCATCTTTTCCCGATAATCACGGATAAGGATAGTCCGTAACTTTGTAACATGAAACAATAACACTGTAAAATCATGTTTAAAGCTATCGTACGTTTTTCGATCAGGAAAAAACTATTCGTAGGGTTAACCACCCTCTTCCTGTTTATCGGGGGAATCTATGCCATGCTGACGCTCCCCATTGACGCCGTGCCGGACATAACCAACAATCAGGTGCAGATTGTAACCGTATCTCCTACGCTTGCGCCGCAGGAAGTGGAGCAGCTCATCACCATGCCCATCGAAATAGCGATGAGCAACATCATGAATGTAGAAGATATCCGTTCCGTCAGTCGCTTCGGGCTATCAGTGGTAACGGTCGTCTTCAAGGAAGACGTGCCCACACTCGATGCCCGCCAGCTGATCAACGAGCAGATACAAACCGTATCCGGCGAAATCTCCCCCGAACTGGGAACACCGGAAATGATGCCGATCACCACCGGACTGGGCGAAATCTACCAATACATATTGAAAGTAGCTCCGGGATACGAAGAGAAATATGACGCTATGGAACTCCGTACCATTCAGGACTGGATGGTGAAACGCCAGTTATCGGGCATACCGGGCATCGTGGAAATAAATAGTTTCGGAGGTTATCTGAAACAATACGAAGTGGCGGTAGATCCCGACGCCCTGTTTTCACTGAACATCACCATCGGCGAAGTGTTCGAAGCACTGAGCAGCAACAACCAGAACACGGGCGGAAGCTACATCGAGAAAGCAAGGAGTGCTTATTACATCCGTTCGGAAGGGATGATCACGCGCATCAAAGACATCGAACAGATCGTGGTAGCCAACCGGAACGGGATTCCCGTACACATCAGTGACGTAGGCACTGTCCGCTTCGGCGCACCCAAACGTTTCGGTGCGATGACGATGGACGGAAAGGGCGAATGCGTAGGCGGAATTGCCATGATGCTGAAAGGCGCCAACGCCAATGTAGTGACGCAGGAACTGGAAAAGCGGGTGGAAAAGATACAGCACTTATTGCCCGAAGGCATCAGCATCGAACCGTATCTGAACCGTTCGGAACTGGTCAACCGGAACATCTCCACCGTCGTCAACAACCTTATTGAAGGAGCCATCATCGTCTTCCTCGTACTTATTATCTTTCTGGGCAACGTCCGTGCCGGGCTGATTGTAGCTTCGGTCATCCCGCTGGCTATGCTTTTCGCATTCATCATGATGCGTCTTTTCAACGTGACCGCCAATCTGATGAGCCTCGGCGCCATCGACTTCGGTATTGTGGTAGATGGTTCCATTGTCATACTGGAAGGTATCCTGGCACACATCTACAGCAAGCAGTTCCGCGGACGGACACTGACCCGCAAAGAGATGGACGAAGAAGTGGAAAAAGGCGCTTCCGGTGTAGTCCGCTCGGCTACATTCGCCGTACTGATTATTCTCATCGTGTTCTTCCCGATACTGACTCTGAACGGAATCGAAGGAAAATACTTCACTCCAATGGCCAAAACCCTGGTGTTCTGCATCATCGGCGCCTTAATCCTGTCACTGACATACGTCCCTATGATGGCGTCGCTCTTCCTGAAACATGCCATCGTAGTGAAGCCGACACTTGCCGACCGATTCTTCGAGCAGCTGAACAAACTCTACCAGCGTTGCCTGCATGCCTGCCTGCATCACAAAGCACGCACCGTAGTCATTGCTTTTGCCGCACTGATCGGCTCCCTCTTCCTCTTCACCCGTCTGGGTGCCGAGTTCATCCCGACACTGGACGAAGGCGACTTCGCCATGCAGATGACCTTACCCGCCGGCAGTTCGCTTTCGGAAAGTATCAAACTCTCCGAAGAAGCGGAAAAGACATTGATGGATCAGTTTCCCGAAATCAAGCACGTAGTGGCGAAGATCGGTACGGCAGAAGTCCCCACCGACCCGATGGCAGTGGAAGACGCCGACGTGATGATCATCATGAAACCTTTCAAGGAATGGACCAGCGCAACGAGCCGTGCGGAAATGGTAGAGAAGATGAAAGAAGCGCTCGAACCCCTCTCGGAACGTGCCGAGTTTAACTTCTCGCAGCCGATACAGCTCCGGTTCAACGAACTGATGACAGGTGCGAAAGCCGATATTGCAGTCAAGTTATACGGCGAAGACACGCACGAACTTTATCAGAGGGCAAAGGAAGCCGCCACGTATGTAGAGAAAGTGCCGGGGGCAGCAGACGTCATCGTAGAGCAGACGATGGGATTGCCTCAGCTGGTTGTCAAATACAACCGCGGCAAGATAGCCCGTTACGGCATCAATATCGAAGAACTCAACACGATTATCCGGACAGCCTATGCCGGAGAAGCCAGCGGTGTGGTTTTCGAAAACGAACGGAAGTTCGACCTTGTCGTACGTCTGGATCAGGAGAAAGTGGCAGACTTAAATCTGGACAAGCTCTTTGTGCGTACTTCCGAAGGCATTCAGATTCCGGTCGGCGAGGTGGCAAGCATCGAACTTGTCAGCGGTCCGTTGCAGATCAACCGCGACGCTACCAAACGCCGCATCGTGATTGGTGTGAACGTACGCGACGCGGACATTCAGCAAGTAGTGGCCAACATCCAGAAGACACTGGACAAGAACATCAAACTGCAACCGGGATACTACTTCGAATACGGCGGTCAGTTTGAGAACCTGCAAAACGCCATCAATACGCTGATGATCGTCATTCCGGTAGCACTGATGCTGATTCTGCTGATCTTGTTTTTCGCTTTCAAGAACATTACTTATACATTGATGGTATTCTCCACCGTCCCGCTGTCACTTATCGGAGGTATCGTAGCCCTCTGGCTGCGCGGACTCCCGTTCAGCATCTCGGCAGGAGTCGGTTTCATCGCCTTGTTCGGTGTGGCTGTACTGAACGGTATCCTGATGGTGAACCATTTCAACGAACTTCGTAAACGAAATAAATATGCTATGACTACCAACCGAATCCTCACTCTGGGCACCCCGCATCTGCTGCGTCCCGTATTCCTCACCGGACTGGTCGCCTCGCTGGGATTTGTCCCGATGGCAATCGCCACTTCCGCCGGTTCCGAAGTACAACGCCCGCTGGCTACGGTCGTCATCGGCGGACTGATTATCTCTACCGTGCTGACTTTGCTTATCATTCCGGTATTCTACAAGATTGTCAACTCATTTGCTGTATGGAGACGTCCCGGAAGCAAGTTTCATCTGCCGTTCTTCGTCATCCTGCCGTTATTGCTACTGATTCCTTCTTTCGCCTCAGCGCAGCAACCGGAAGCGGTCAGTCTGGAACAGGCCATCGAGATAGCCAAACAAAATCATCCGAGACTGAAAATAGCCGCCAACGCCATCCGTCAGGCAAAAGCCACTCGCGGAGAGATTGTCGAGGCAGCTCCCACCTCATTCAGTTACTCATGGGGACAACTCAACGGAGAAAACAAGCAAGACAAGGAACTTGCCTTCGAACAGAGCCTCGGTTCGCTGCTGACTCCGTTTTACAAGAATGCACTGGTCAGCCGACAGGTAAAGACAAGTACTTATTATCGCCGGATGGTGGAAAAAGAAGTGATAGCGGAAGTAAAACGGGCATGGGCTTACTATCAATATGCCGCTAACCTCTGCTCCATGTACCGTGATCAGGACAAGATGGCGGAAGAGTTGAAACGTATCGGCGAAATACGTTATCAACAAGGAGAAATCACCCTGCTCGAAAAGAACATGATGACGACTACCGCCGCCGACCTGCACAACCGCTGGTATCAGGCACAGGAAGAGGAAAAGACGGCACTGGCACGTTTCCAGTGGTGCTGTTATGCCGACAGCCCGATTGTGCCGGCAGATTCGACCTTATCTCTCTTTTATACCACCCTTTCGGACGGTAATCTGTCCGAAGCGCATACCGGATACTTCCGGAGTCAGGCGGAAGAAGCGAAAGCAATGCTTCATGTAGAACGCAGCCACTTCTTTCCGGAGATCAGCATAGGATATACCCGTCAGGACATTCTTCCCTTGAAGAATCTGAATGCATGGATGGTGGGAGTCTCCTTCCCCGTTTACTTCCTGCCCCAGAAAAGCAAGGTGAAGCAAGCCAGACTGGCTGCCGCTTCGGCACAGATTCAGGCGGATGCCAACATCCGCGAACTTCGCAATAAGGTGATGGAACTGGAAGCCTCCCTCCGACGATACAACGAGAGCCTGCGCTATTATACTACTTCAGCTCTCAAAGAAGCGGAAGAACTGACCAAAGCCGCCAACCTGCAACTGCAACAGAGCGAAACGGGCATTGCCGAATACATACAGTCCGTGACGACGGCACGGGACATCCGGCGAGGGTATATCGAAACCGTTTATCAGTATAACATTGCCGCTCTGGAACATGAATTGTTTGAATAAGTGGAGAGTGGAGAGTTTTAATGAACAGTTTTCCTGTTAATATAGAAGATTATTTTGCAAGAGTACTTAATATAAAAAAGTTATGAGAAAGATATTTTACCTCATCCTTCTGCTCGCCTTAGTAGCTTGCAAGGGACAACAACAAACGGTGGATTCAGAGTCTGTGGCGGACCCTGCAACAGAAAGCGTGAATCCGGAAATGGGAAAAAACAATGGTCAAAGCGACGCCGATGCCACTGCACAGCCCGAAGTGGATGCAATCACTTCCGCCACTTCCCGCCCCAATCAGGTTTCGTTCAACGGCCGGATCGTCCTTCCGCCCCAACGGCAGGCAACCGTCGCACTGACTATCGGCGGAGTGATCAAAAACACTTCCTTACTCCCCGGACAACACGTTACCAAGAATTCTGTAATCGCCACTTTGGAGAATCCGGAGTTTATCACCCTCCAACAGACTTATCTGGACAGCCACGCACAAACAGAATATCTGCGTATGGAATACGAACGGCAAAAGAATCTCTCTGCCGAACAAGCGGCTTCGCAGAAGAAGTTCCAACAAAGCAAAGCGGATTATCTTTCGATGAAAAGCCGTCAGGATGCTGCCGCCGCACAACTTTCGCTTTTGGGCGTGAATCCGGAAACACTGCTTCGGGATGGCATCCAGCCGCTTCTGGAAGTAAAAGCTCCTATCAGCGGATATGTGGTCAATGTAGCTATGAACATGGGAAAGTACATCAATCCGGGAGAAGCTCTCTGCGAAGTGATTGATAAAAGCGCACCGATGCTTTGCCTGACTACCTACGAAAAAGACCTTGCAGATATGCAAACAGGCAGTCCCGTACAATTCCGTGTCAACGGCATGGGTACACAGACGTTCAACGGCACGGTCATCTCCATCGGACAAAAAGTGGACGAAGTGAACCGCTCACTCGAAGTATACGCTTCCATCAAGGAGACGAATCCGCAGTTCCGACCGGGGATGTACGTCACGGCACATATCCAAAAACAATAATCTGCCGTGCAGCGACAGCCATTCATCATGCATAATTCGTAATTAACCATTATCTTTGCAACATGGTATTGAAAGCTATCAATAAAGATAAGTATTTCCTGTCCACGGTCATCATCTCGCTGATGGTGGCTGTGCTCATTCATTTTCCGGAATCGGTCTCTCTCTTCGACCGTTTCGAAAGCCATTCGCTTTTCCCGGGGATGAAGTTTATGGATGTGGCAAATGAGATTCTGTTTACCTTCGTTTCGTTACTCATACTTTTTGCCATCAATACGCGCTTGTTCCATTTCAACCAGGCGTCCATTAAAATAACGGCTGCAAAGATTCTGCTTTCCTTCATCCTGACATGGATACTCAGCAATCTGCTGGGACAAGTGTTTGTCTTCCTGCACCGGACATTCGACATTCCCGCCATCGATGCGATGGTACACCATTACCTCCATCCGTTGCGAGACTTCATCATGGCCTGCCTCGTCACCAGCAGTTGCTGCATCATCTACCTTGTCCGCCGCCAGCAACTGGTATTGATTGAGAACGAACAGTTACAGGCGGAAAACATCCGCAACCAGTATGAAGTATTGAAGAATCAGCTCAATCCGCACATGTTGTTCAACTCACTGAATACGCTGCGTTCACTGGTGCGAGAAAATCAGGACAAGGCACAGGATTATATTCAGGAACTCTCACGGGTACTGAGGTATACGCTACAAAGCAACGAATCGCAAAGCGTCAGCCTGCGGGAAGAGATGGAATTCGCTTCTGCTTACATCTTCCTGCTGAAAATGCGCTTTGAGAATAATCTGCAATTTGATATACAGATAGGGAAATCTTTCGAAGACTACCGTCTTCCTCCGATGGCAGTACAAGTACTGATAGAGAATGCCGTGAAACACAATGAAATCAGCGACCGCAAACCGCTGACTATCCATATTTCGACCGACAGCGAAGGTTATCTGTCCGTCAGCAACGACATCCAGCCCAAATGGACCGCTACTCCCGGAACCGGCATCGGACTTGCCAATCTCGCCAAGCGCTACCGGCTATTATTCAAACAGGACATACAGATCACAGAGGACAAAGAATTCACCGTCTGCATTCCTCTCATTGATGAAGTACAATGAAGTAAGAACAATGAACCATGAAAACAGTTATTATTGAAGATGAAAAGGCAGCCGTACGCAATCTGACTTCACTGCTCAACGAAGTGAAACCGGAAGCTGAAATCATTGCCATACTGGACAGCATCAATTCCACCATCGAATGGTTCGGCATCCACCCGATGCCGGAACTCGTTTTTATGGATATTCATCTGGCAGACGGTTCTGCCTTCGAAATATTCGATCATATCAGCATCACCTGCCCCATTATCTTCACCACGGCTTACGACGAATATGCCCTGCGTGCCTTCAAAGTGAACAGTATCGACTATCTGCTGAAACCTATCGGCAAGGAGGACATCGAACATGCGTTTGAGAAATTGGACAACTTGCAGGATGCCATCCCCGAAAACGGAAGCAAGCGGGAAAATAAGGAAGAGGAACTGCTTCATCTCATTCACTCGCTGAAAAAGCAGGAGAACTACAAGACACATTTCCTCATACCGATGAAAGGCGATAAGCTGCTTCCTGTCTCAATCGACATGATTCAACTGTTCTACATCAAAGATTGTCAGGTAAAAGCTGTCTTAACGGACGGGATGGAATACAATTTTTCTCTTACGCTGGATGAATTGGTCGATTGTTTAAATCCTAGTCTCTTCTTCAGAGTCAACCGGCAGTTTCTGATTTCAAGGGAGGCGATAAAGGATATTGATTTATGGTTCAACAGCCGGTTGTCCATTAATCTGCGTCACTCCAGAATGACAGAGAAGATATTGGTAAGCAAAGCACGGGTAGCGGAATTTAAGGAATGGTTTTCGAGCAAAAAGTAAAACAAGCGGGACTATATTGAAATCCCGCTTATATGCATTCGTTCTTTATAAGTATCGGATATCAGTTCTAAAAAAAGGATGAAGCCCAGCCTCATCCTTTCCATTTTTATCTTAATACCTAACCTTATTAAAACCCAATTGATGATTTATACTTCATCGTCTTCTCCGGTAAAGAAATCGAAGGAGGTACAGCCTCATCGGACACCGCCCGTTTGTAATTCGGCTTGCCGCTCATCACAAAACGAAGTTTCACTCCATCACGGATATCATCATACGTCAGGTAGGACTTATCGTACTTTTTACCGTTGACATAAAGCTCCTTCACGTACAGGTTCTTCGGCGACCAGTTGTCCGCTGTCATTTCAATGTTTTTTCCATTACTCATCCGGACCGTAATAGCCTCTGCGCATGGCGAACCGATATTATAAATATTGCTGGACGGAGCCACCGGATAGAAACCGATGCAGTTGAACATATACCACGCAGACATCTGTCCGCAATCATCGTTACCACTCAATGCATCCGGTGTATTTCCGTAGAAACGGTCGACGATGGTACGTATCCACTTCTGACATTTCCACGGTTCTTTCAGGTAGTTGTAGAGGTAAGCGACATGATGACAAGGCTCATTTCCATGCCAATAGGCTCCGATACGTCCCTGTATATCATGTGCTCCGGGGATATCATCCGGCAGTTCTACCGTAAAAAGCTCATCCAGGCGTTTGCGGAACAGTTCCTTGCCGGCCTCGTTGATATATCCCTGCACATCTTGTGGAACATACCAGGTATATTGCATCGTGAATCCTTCCGTTATATCACCCCAGCCATGTACCGATCCCGGACCCTGATAGGCAACCGGAGTAAACGGAGTGCGCCAGTCACCTTTGCTGTCGCGTCCGCGCATATATTTCGTTTCGGGGTCAATCAAGGTCTGATAAGACAAAGCACGGTTGAGGAAATAATGATAATCGTCTTCTTTGCCTAATTTCTTGGCTGCCTGTGCGATGCAATAATCATCATAAGCATATTCCAGTGTCTTTGACACTGACTCCGCTTCCTTATCGAATGGTACATAGCCCATTTCACGATATTCCGGAAGGCAATCGTAGTTCGAATTCATCGCTGTGGTTTTCATCGCTTCGTATGCACGCTCGTAATCAAAGCCTTTCACTTCTTTCACGATCATATCCGCCAATACGGATACGGCGTGATAACCAATCATACACCAGGTTTCGTTGCCGTAGAAAGACCAGATAGGAAGCATCTTCTCCACACTCTTGTCGTAATGAGCCAACATAGAATTTGCAATGTCCGCATTCACCTCCTGCTGAACCAAGTTAAACCAGGGATGCAAAGCCCGATAGGTATCCCAAAGGGAGAACACCGTATAGTTCGTGAATCCTTCCGCTTTTTCTATGTTCTTGTCTAGTCCGCGGAACTGCCCGTCCGAATCCTGAAAGATAAACGGATGCAGAGCGGCATGATAGGCGGAAGTATAAAACGTTTCCTTTGTCTTTCGGTCAGCAGTCAACGTATATTTTCCAAGTTCCTTTTCCCAAAGGGCTTCCCCTTTCGCCCTTAACTCGTTGAAAGTTAATCCGTCGAGTTCCTTCATATTATTCCGGGCACCGTCTGTGCTGACTGCGGAGATGGCTGTTTTCACCGTCACTTCCTCCCCTGCTTTTGTATCAAAGGAGATACAAGCCATCAGATTCTTTCCCCAGGCTTCGTAAGAGCTGCGGAATCGGGAAGTGTTATAAATAACCGGCTTTTTGTCTTGTACAAAGCGCAGTCCGGTCAACTTCTTTGAGAAAGTAGCCGTGAAGTACACATGACGTTCCGGTCCCCACCCTTTCACCAGTTTGTATCCGGTGATAGTCGAATCATTAATCATTCGCAGATTCGACCATTCGCAGGATTGCCAGAGCGTATGGTTCATATCAATCATGATGAACGCATTGTCCGACTCCGGATAAGTAAAACGGAACATACCGCTACGCACACCGGAAGTCATTTCGGCTTTGACTCCATAGTCTGCCAGTTCCACAGCATAATAATTGGGGGACGCCCACTCCTTATCATGTGAGTAACGCGAACGATAGCCTTGATCGGGATCTTCATGAGTACCGGGTTCCAGTTTCATTTCTCCCGTTCCGGGGATAAACAGAAAGTCGCCCAAGTCCGGAATACCTGTTCCGCTCAAGTGCGTCAAACTGAATCCCATCAATGTCAGATGATTGTATTTGTATCCGGAAGCTGCATCATAGAAGCGGCTGTCCGTATCGGGGCTTATCTGGATTCCCCCGAAAGGAATCTGTGCACCGGGATAAACATTTCCATAACCATCCGTACCGACAAACGGGTTCACGTAGTCCGTCAGCTTTTCAGTTTGAGCCATGCCCGGCAAGATACTCACCAGACACGACCAAACCAAAAACAACCTTTTTCTACCAACTTTATTAACCATATCCAATCGTATATTACACCTGTATATCACCTACGGCAACCTGATATTCATGCCATAGTTCATCTATGCTATATTCCGTTCCCAAGATATGCTTGATAGCTCCGTCAAACGACCAGGGAATCACCTCCAGTGTGCTGCGGTTAAACTTACGCAGGAATTCAGGATCTTTATTGTCGCGCAACCAGACGAAGAAATAACCTGCTGTCCGATAACCGTCCATGTAGTTTCCTCCTTTCGGACGGGCATTCGGTCCGTCGAATCCGCCGTTGGCTACACGTACGGCATCTGCCATTCCTTCAATAAATGCCCAGAATACACGATTGGTTCCGTAAGAGCCGATGCCTTGCGGTTCCAGCTGATAGGCGTGTGTCAGTTCGTGCAACAGTACCCCACGCGTTTCGAAGAACAGCTTTGCCGTATCGTTTTCCGCAAATGATTTCTCGATATGCCGTGTGCTGTAGAAGATAGTAACGTCTCCATTACCACCGCCTTTGGCAGAAATTCCTTCGATGTCTTCCAGTGTATAATGTATCTTGTTCACCGGAGTTATGCTGTCTTCCGGTGAGTTATAAAGAGTAGCCAATACAGTGCGTGCCTGCTCTTTGATATAAGACTCCGCATCCGGAATGATCCGGTGATAAATGTCTGAACCTTTTGTTTCCGAAGCTTTATCTTCGAACAAGACAGTTCCTACATTGTAGCTTTTCCATACGTCCGGTTTTGCTTCAGCTTGCTTCTTCGCACTTGCCGCACAAGCTCCCATGCCCACAATCAGGGCAATTGCATATACCAAATGTCTCTTTTTCATATTCTTTTCTTGATTATTTATTGATGCTGTTAATTGATTCCATTAGTTAATGAATAAGGTTTGTCCTGCGCCGATACTCCACGACGTTTGTTGGGCGATGCCGACATTTTAAATTCCAATACGCCTCCTTTCAGGATATCCTCGTGTGTGATGTACATTTTATCATAAGACTCGCCGTTCAGTTTCAGTGACTGTACATAACGCTTCTTGTCGCTGACGCCCGGCGCTTTGATTTCCAGTGTCTTTCCGTTGGGAAGTGTCAGCTTCAGATAGGGCAGATAGGGAGCACCAAGGACATACTGGTCTGTACCCGGACAAACCGGATAGAAGCCCATCACAGAGAAAAGATACCATGCCGACATCTGTCCGCAATCATCATTTCCACCCAGTCCGTTGATGTCATTCTTATACATCTTGTTCAGGATTTCACGCAGCCAGTACTGTGTTTTCCACGGTTGGGAGGTCCATGCGTACAAATAAGGTACATGATGGCTCGGTTCATTGCCATGTACGTATCCACCTACCAGGCATTCTTCCGTAATATCCTCATTATGTTCATAGTACTTCTCCGGCAGATGCATGGAGAAGAGTTCGTCCAGTTTCTGTACGAATGTCTTTTCTCCTCCCATCAGGTCGATCATACCAAACACATCATGCGGTACATGGAAGGAGAAGTTCCATGAATTACCTTCGATAAAGCCTTCGCCGTAAGTTTGCAACACATCGAACTCTTTTTTGAATGTGCCGTCACTGTAGCGGGGACGGGCAAAACCGATGCTTGTATCATAGATGTTACGATAGTTGAGAGCACGTTTGCGGTAAGTATCCGCTATCTCTTTATTACCGGCTTTCAAGGCTGTCTGATAAATAGTCCAGTCGTCGTATGCATATTCCAACGTAGAGGAAGCTGCCGTACCACTCTTGTCCAGCGGGATATATCCCAGCTTCATATAATCGGCTACACCTTCATAGTAAGGTACCGTAGATGTGCTAACCATCGCCGATAATGCCTCATCCACATTTGAAAAAACTCCTTTGGTTATTGCATCCGCCAGCACAGACACAGCATGATAACCGCTCATACACCAGTTCTCATTTCCCATCAGGCTCCATATCGGCAACATGCCATGCACGCTCTGCTGTTCATGTTTGATCATTGATTCCACCATATCCGCATTGCGTTCCGGTTTCACCAGGTTAAGGAACGGATGTTCCGCGCGATATGTATCCCAAAGTGAGAATATAGTATAGTTAGTGAATCCTTTCGCCTGATGTATGTTATGATCCAGACCACGATAGGAACCGTCTACGTCCATATACACGGACGGATTAATCATGGTATGATAAAGCGAAGTGTAGAACATCGCCTTCTGATCCGGTGTACCTTCTATTTCGAAATGATCCAGTTCATTGTTCCAGTCTGTCCGTGCAGCTTCCGCCAACTGTTCGAAGCTCTTTCCGGAAGCCTCGGCACGCAGGTTCTTTACAGCGCCTTCCGTGCTGACTGCCGACAAGGCTACCTTTACAACCAGTTCGGGATCTTTGGCCGTTTCGAAGTTAAAGTAAGCCACGATCTTTCGACCAGTGATTTCCGGGAAATTCTTCTCCAGCTTGAAACGACGCCAAAAGCCATTGTACAATACCTTTTCCTTATCCTTATATCCGTAATCCTTGATCGGCTGTGACAAGGAAATGGCAAAATAGGTATAATTCGTACGTGCCCATCCGTTGGTGATGCGGTATCCTGTCAGCAATGTATCGTTTTCCACCCGCAGGTTTGCCCACAATACTTTGCCGTCATAATTATAGATACCATGCACCAGGTCCAGGATCAGATGACCGTCTTTTCCTTTCGGGAAGGTATATTTATGTACACCCGTCCGTTGAGTAGCTGTCAGTTGCGCTTTAATGCCATAGTCGTCCAGCATCACTTCGTAGTATCCGGGTGTCGCTTTCTCTGTGGCATGATCGAAGCGCGAACGGTAACCCTCTTCCGGATGGTCCGCCCGTCCGGGATTCAATTTTACATCGCCGACAGCAGGCATCAGCAATATATCTCCCAGGTCGGAATGTCCCGTGCCGCTGAGGTGGGTGTGACTGAAACCTACGATGGTTTTATCCCGATACTGGTAACCGGCACAATATTCATACGCATTCTTCTGATAAGCTCCATTCACATTATGTGGAATTGTGTCTGTGTCCGGACTCAGCTGTACCCATCCGAAAGGGGTGCAAGCACCGGGAAAAGTATGCCCCATACCATTGGTTCCGATAATCGGATTAACGTAATCTACCGGTTGCTGAGCTACGGCGGACAAGGTTACCGCCGCCATAGTCATCATCAATACTTTCTTTTTCATCTTATTCATACCTGCTTACTTGTTATCACGAGAGAAGGAATAGGGGAAGTCGGATTCGTTAATACCTCTTCCTTTATTCGGTTTATTATCCATATCAAATACCAGACGTCCGCCTTTCAGCAAGTCGAAATGATTCAGATAATTCTTTGTATAGTTCTTACCGTTATAGTTCAGCGAACGGATGTAACGATTGGCATCACTATTTTTAGGAGCGGAGATTTCCAGTTTCTTGCCGTTCTCCAGTGTGATCGTCGCTTTCTTGAAATAAGGAGCACCCATCACATATTCATTGCTGCCCGGACATACCGGATAGAAGCCTAAAGCGGTAAACACATACCAGGCAGAAGTCTGTCCGTTATCCTCATCACCACAATAACCGTCGGGAGTGGCAAAGTAGAGGCGGTTCATCACTTCACGCAGCCAGTACTGTGCTTTCCAGGGCTCGCCTGCATAGTTATACAAGTAAATCATGTGCTGGATAGGCTGGTTGCCGTGCGCATAGTTACCCATATTGGCAATTTCCATTTCACGGATTTCATGAATCACACCTCCGTAGTAGCTATCATCAAATATCGGTGGAAGGTTGAACACAGAATCGAGCATACTGACAAACATCTTTCTGCCGCCCATCAAATCGGCCAGTCCCTGTACATCATGAAATACAGACCACGTATAGTGCCAGCTGTTTCCTTCGGTAAAGGCATCCCCCCACTTGAACGGATTAAAAGGAGTCTGGAAGGTGCCATCGGCGTTCTTGCCACGCATCAGTTTTGTTTCAGGGTCGAACAGGTTGCGGTAGTTCTGGCTTCTGCTCTTATAGAGTTCCAGTTCTTCTGCCGGACGCCCTAGCTTTTCACCCATTCGGTAGATGCACCAGTCATCGTATGCATACTCTAATGTACGCGCCGCATTCTCGTTAATCTTTACATCGTAAGGCACATAACCCAGTTTATTATAATATTCGTATCCACGGCGCCCTGTTGTAGAAACTCTCGGATGTACACTGTTGGCTCCTTTGAGCAAACCTTCATACATTTTCTCCGCATCCGCTTTGGTCACATTCTTCATAAAAGCATCTGCCACTACGGAAGCCGAATTGTTTCCGACCATACAGCCACGATGTCCCGGACTCGCCCATTCGGGGAAGAATCCGCTTTCAAGATATGTATTCAACAGTCCTTCCTGCATCTTCTCTCCCATTGAAGGATATATCAAATTGACAAACGGGAACAGGCAACGGAACGTATCCCAGAAACCGGTATCGGTAAACATATATCCCGGACGGATTTCACCGTTATAAGGGCTGTAATGTACCGTTTCACCCTTCGCATTCACTTCGTGGAACATACGGGGGAATAATACCGAACGATACAGACAAGAATAGAAGGTACGCATCCGGTTCTCATCATCGTCTTCGACTTTGATACGTCCCAGTACGTCATTCCAAGCTTTACGTCCGGCTTCCTTGGTCTGTTCGAATGTCTTGTTTCCGATTTCTTTCAGATTCAGTTCCGCCTGTTCGGGGCTGATGAATGAGGAAGCCACTTTGGCATGCACCTGCTCTCCTTTCTTTGTCGAAAAACCGATGGCAGCACCTACGTGATTGGATTGCAGTTCAAGATGCGTCTCTACCAAATGGTAGTCCGCCCATACTTTATTAAATGTAAAAGGCTTGTCGAACTCTATCACAAAGTAGTTCCTGAAATTCTGCGGAACACCGCCACTGTTACGTGTCGTATAACCTACAATCTTATTTTCTTCAGGAATCACCTTCACATACGAACCACGGTCGAAAGCATCTACTACCACATAAGCATCGGACGCTTCGGGGAAAGTAAAACGGAAATACGCACAACGCTCCGTCGGGGCAATCTCCGTTGTCATGTTATACTCTGACAGATAAACACTGTAATAATAAGGAGTTGCTTTCTCTGCCTTATGCGAAAACCAGGAAGCACGGCTGTCCTGATCAATCTTCAGCTGTTTGGTCATCGGCATAATGGAGAACTGTCCGTAGTCATTGATCCAGGGACTGGGCTGGTGGGTCTGCTTGAAACCTCTGATTTTGTCAGAAGCATACGTGTAAGCCCAACCGTCCCCCATCTTTCCGGTCTGCGGCATCCAAAAGTTCATCCCCCAAGGCAGTGCAATGGCAGGATAGGTGTTTCCGTTGGAGAGCGAAATCTTGGAGTCGGTTCCCATCAGGGGATTCACGTAATCCACCGGCTGCTTTTGCGCAAAGATAGAGGAGACTCCCAACAATAGAGTCATTGTGATAGACAGTAGTTTCTGTTTATTCATGATATAAGAGTTAAACTATTAATATTAGATTAGCGAGTGTTATTATTCACGTTACAAATTAACGCAATAGAAAATTAATAACTATACTCTAACGTGACAAAAAGCACGTCCGGGCGAGAATGTCAGAGTAGAGAACTAGGAGTCAAACAGAGCACAAATTAAATTACTAATAATCAAATAATTGCCCATAAGAAAATACAAATAGAGTACAAACAAAAACAAAAGCAAGAAAGTAATCGAGATGAGGGCGTAATCTGAACTCTGTCCCCAAACAATTATCTTTGTATTATGGATAGAA